>NZ_JAPYKM010000041.1:0-57795 GCF_029623465.1 Pseudomonas sp. RIT-To-2
CGGCCACCCTTTCCAGGAACCTTCATCGATGGAACATCGTGAAGCGCTCATCGCGCTGCGAACCTTTCTCTCTACCCAGATCCTCGGCCAGGAAAAGCTTATCGACCGCTTGCTGATCGTGCTGCTCGCCGACGGCCACATGCTGGTCGAGGGGGCGCCGGGGCTGGCCAAGACCAAGGCCATCAAGGAACTGGCAGAGGGCATCGAGGCGCAGTTCCATCGCATTCAGTTCACCCCCGACCTGCTGCCCGCCGACATCACCGGCACCGAGATCTACCGCCCGGAAACCGGCAGCTTCGTGTTCCAGCAGGGGCCGATCTTCCACAACCTGGTGCTGGCCGACGAGATCAACCGGGCCCCGGCCAAGGTGCAATCGGCCTTGCTGGAGGCCATGGCCGAGCGCCAGGTCAGCGTGGGGCGCAGCACCTACGAGCTGTCCCCGCTGTTCCTGGTCATGGCCACCCAGAACCCCATCGAGCAGGAAGGCACCTACCCCTTGCCCGAAGCCCAGCTCGACCGCTTCCTGATGCACGTGAAAATCGGCTTCCCCGATGCCGCCGTCGAGCGGCGTATTCTCCAGCAGGCCCGGGGCGAAGCGCTCAACGGCGAAACCAAGCCCGAGCGGCGGGTCAGCCAGCAGGCCATCTTTGCCGCACGCAAGGAAATCCTCGGGCTGTACATGGCTGACGCCGTGGAGGAATACCTCGTGCAACTGGTCATGGCGACCCGCACCCCCAGCAAGTTCGACCCCGAGATGGCCGAGTGGATCGCCTACGGCGCCAGCCCTCGCGGCTCCATCGCCCTGGACCGCTGCGCGCGCGCCCATGCGTGGCTTGCCGGGCGCGACTTCGTCAGCCCCGAGGACATCCAGGCCGTGCTGTTCGACGTACTGCGCCACCGCATTATCCTGTCCTTCGAGGCGGAAGCCGCTGGCATCGACCAGGACCGGGTAGTGCAGCGCATTCTCGACGTCGTCGCCGTCGCTTGACCACCATGCCGACCCCACTGCAGGCCGAACCCGGCATTCGCGTCAGCCTCGCCGAACTGATCGAGATGCGCCACCGCGTGCGCGAAGTGCAGCTGTTCTCCACCCCCGGCCAGCGCAGCCCGCTGATCGGCCTGCACCACTCCAAGCTGCGCGGGCGCGGCGTGGACTTCGACCAGGTGCGCGTGTACCAGGCCGGCGACGACGTGCGCAGCATCGACTGGCGCGTGACCGCCCGTACCCAGGAACCGCACACCAAGCTGTTCCACGAAGAGCGTGAACGGCCCATCTACATCCTGGTGGAGCAAAGCCAGCGGCTGTTCTTCGGCTCGGGGCTGATGTTCAAGTCGGTGCTGGCCGCCCAGGCCGCCGCGCTGATCGGCTGGGCAGCGCTGGGCCACAATGACCGCATCGGCGGCCTGGTGTACGGCGACGGCGAGTTCTACGAGGTCAAGCCGCGGCGCAGCAAGCAAAGCCTGTTGCAACTGCTCAACCGCCTGGTGCGGGTCAACCAGTCGTTGCACACCGACCGCCGCCACGACGACGAAGCCTTGAGCATGGCCCTGCGCCGCGCCCGGGAAGTGCTTCGCCCGGGCAGCCTGGCATTCATCATCTGTGACGAACGGGCGCTGAGCAGCGCCGCCGAGCAACAATTGAGCTTGCTGTCGCGCCACTGCGACCTGCTGTTGCTGCCCTTGTCCGACCCCCTGGACCACGCCCTGCCCGCCGCGGGACTGCTGCGCTTTGCCCAGAACGACGCGCAGTTGGAACTGGACACCCTCAACCCGGAACTGCGCAAGGCCTACCGCGCCCAGAGCGAGGCGCGTATCGCCCGCTGGGAGCGCCTGGCGCAGAAGCTGCGGGTGCTGATGATCTCCCTGAGCACCCAGAGCGAAATGATCGAACAGCTGCGGGCCTACCTGAACCCGCACAAACCGGGCAAAAGCCAATGAGCAGCCTGGCCGACCTGCAACCGCTGATCCCGCCACCGGCCATCAGCCTGTGGCCGCCGGCGCCTGGCTGGTGGGTGCTGCTAGCCCTGCTTCCGGTACTGGCCTGGGGCTTGTGGCGGCTGCGCCGTTTCCTGCCAAGGCGCCAGGCCCAGCAAGTCCAGGAGCAACCGCTGGACCCGGTACGCCAGGAAGCCCTGGCAGAACTGGCGCGCCTGCCCAAACCCTACGACAAAGCCCCCGCCGGTGCCTGGCTGCAGCAGATCAATGCCCTGCTCAAACGCCTGTGCCGCAACCATTACCCCAACGCCCACAGCCACACGCTCAACGGCCGTCAATGGCTGGCGTTCCTCGACAACCGCTGCCCGGCCGCGGGCCTGACGCGCTGGATGGTGCTGGTGGAAGGCGCCTACAAACCCGAATGCAAACTCGACGACAAGGCCATCGCGGGCCTGAACCACTCGGTCGAGACCTGGATCCGCAAACATGTTTGAGTTCGCCTGGCCGTGGATTTTTCTGCTGGCACCGCTGCCCTGGGTGATGCGTGCCCTGCTGCCGGTGGCCGACAGCGGCGAGCCGGCACTGAAAGTCACCTTCCTCCATGAGCTGGAAGGCCTGGCCCGGCGCCGCGCGCGCATCAGCTTGCCGAGCTGGCGCCAGCAGGCGCCCTTCATTCTGCTATGGCTGTTGCTGCTGGCCGCCGCGGCCCGCCCGCAATGGCTGGGCCAGCCGCTGCCCATCGCCGCCAGTGGCCGCGACCTGCTGGTGGCAGTGGACGTGTCCGGCTCCATGGACTACCCCGACATGCACTGGGACGACGAAGACGTGAGCCGCCTGACCGCGGTGAAACGCCTGTTGGGTGACTTTCTGGAAAACCGCAAGGGCGACCGCGTGGGTCTGATCCTGTTCGGCAGCCAGGCTTACCTGCAGGCCCCGCTGACCTTCGACCGGCATACGGTGCGCACCTGGCTGGACGAGGCGCGCATCGGCATCGCGGGCAAGAACACTGCAATAGGCGACGCCATCGGCCTGGGCCTCAAGCGCCTGCGCCTGCGCCCGGCGCAGAGCCGGGTGCTGATCCTGGTCACCGACGGTGCCAACAACGGCGGCGAGATCCACCCGCTCACCGCTGCGAAGCTGGCGGCCGAGGAGCACGTGAAGGTGTACACCATCGGCATCGGCGCCGACCCGTCCGAAGACGGCGCGGTGGGCATGCTTGGCATCAACGCGACCATGGACCTGGATGAAGCCAGCCTGACCGAAATCGCACGCATGACAGGCGGCCAGTATTTCCGAGCCCGCGACGGTAACGAGCTCAAGGCCATCGGCGCAGCCCTGGACCGTCTGGAGCCAGTCACCCAACAACCGACCCAGGCACGCCCTGTCCAGGCCCTGTACAACTGGCCCCTGGCCGCCGCCCTGCTGATCAGCCTGCTATGGGTGGTGCGCGAGCAATGGCCCAGTGCCCCCTGGCAGCGCCTGATGCAGCGCCGCACCTACCTGCCGCCTGCCAGCGACTGGCGCGAACGGCTCAAGCGCCTGCGCCTGCGGAGGCGCCGATGATCGCCCTGTGGCCCCACTGGTTCCGGCCCGCCTGGCTGTTGCTGGTGCCCGTGCTCGCCTGGTTGCTGTGGAAAGTCTGGCACCGGGAAAAACGCACCGGCCGCTGGCAACTGCTGTTGCCCCAGGCCTTCCATGCCACGCTGCTGCGCGGCGGTAGCGGCCGTGGCAGCAAGACGCCCTGGGTAGCCCTGGGCCTGGCCTGGCTGCTGGCCGTGCTGGCGCTGCTGGGCCCCAGTTGGCAGCGTGTGGAGCAAACCAGCCAGAAGCCCGCCGACCCGCTGGTGGTGATGCTGGAACTGACCCCGGACATGCTCGCCACCGACGTGGCACCCAACCGCCTGGAGCAGGCCAAGCGCAAGCTGCTTGACCTGCTGCAGGCGCGCCGCGACTCGCAGACGGCGATCATCGTCTATGCCGGTTCCGCCCATGTGCTGGTGCCGCTCTCCGACGACCTGGCCACCAGCCGCAATCTGCTGGATGCGGTCAAGCCGTCGATCATGCCGCAAAGCGGCCACCGGGCTGACCTGGCCGTGGAAAAGGGCCTGACCCTGCTGCACCAGGCGGGCCTGGGCCAAGGCCGCTTGCTGTTGATTGGCTCGTCACTCAGCGACGCGGAGCGTGACGGCCTCATCCAGCGCCTCGACCGCCAGGACCCGCCCTTGCTGATGCTGGGCATCGGCACCCGGGACGGGGCACCCGTGCGCGACGAACACGGCGACTACCTCAAGGATGCCCAGGGCGGGATCCTGATGCCGCGCCTGGACAGCATCGGCCTGAAGACTTTCCTTGGCGAAATGCACGGTGCCTACCGCCAGGCCCACCTGGAAGACGACGACCTGGGCGAACTGGGCCTGCTCGACGGCCCACTGAGCCTGCGCAGCAATGGCCAGACCGTGCAACTCGACAGCTGGGCCGACCAGGGCTACTGGCTGTTATTGCCGCTGTTGCTGCTGGCCGCCTGTGCCGGCCGTCGCGGCTGGTTGTTCTGCCTGCCACTGCTGTTGTGCCTGCCCCAGCACAGCTTCGCCGCCAGTTGGCAAGACCTGTGGCTGCGCCCCGACCAGCAGGGCCAGCGCCTGCTGCACCAGCAGCGCCCCGCCGAAGCCGCCCGCAGCTTCCAGGACCCGCAATGGCAAGGTATCGCCCTGTACCGGGCCGGCGACTACGCCGCTGCCGCCCAGCGCTTCGCCGAAGGCAACGAAGCCCGCGACCATTACAATCGCGGTAACGCCCTGGCCATGAGTGGGGAGCTGGAAGCAGCGCTGGATGCCTACGACCAGGCCCTGGAACGCCAGGCCGACCTGGGCCCGGCCCTGCGCAACAAAGCCCTGGTGGAACAACTGCTCAACCAGCAGCGACGCCAGGCCCAGGCCGCCGCCGACGCAGCCGCCGAGGCCGCGCGCAATGCCGCCAGCGCCGCCACCGCCCCGGCGCAAAACGGCCAGCCCGATGCCGCCGCCCAGCAGCAGGCACAACCCAGCGAAAGCGCCCCCCAGGACAAGCCACCCCAGGCGCAGAGCACCACCAGCAACACCGCGGCCCCCCGCGACAATGACAGTGCCGATACCAGCAACCAGACCCCGGACGCCCAGACGCCGGTGTTTGCCCCGCAGCCACCGGCCGACGGCGACCTCAATGACGAGCAGCGCCAGGCCCTGGAACAATGGCTGCGGCAGATACCCGACAACCCGTCGGAACTGTTGCGGCGCAAATTCTGGTACGAACAGCAACAGCATCAGGAAAAGACCCGATGAGTCGCGCAAGCGTCCTGCCCCTCACCCTGCTGATGGCCACCCTGGCCAGCCAGGCCCACGCCGCCGTGCTGACCGCCAGCGTAGACCGGGCCCGCCTGGACGTGGGCGAAACCCTGGTGCTGACCCTGGAAACCAGCGATGTCACCCAGTTCGGCAAGCCCGACCTTTCCGCGCTGGATGGCGCCTTCGAGGTGCGGGACACGCGCCAGGTCAACCAGCTGCGCACCCTGGGCGCCGACAGCCAGGCCACCACGCGCTGGTTGATCACCCTGCTGCCACGCCAGACCGGCACCGTGGTGATCCCGGCGCTGCAGATCGGCGACCTGCGCAGTGAGCCTATCAGCGTGCAAGTCCAGGCCGGCCAGGCGCCCGATGCCAACACCGAGGCGCCGGTGTCCATCGAGGCCAGCCTGGACAGCGACAGCGTCTACGTGCAGGCCCAGGCGTTGCTGACCGTGCGGGTGTACCACTCGGTGTCGCTGTACGATGACAGCAACCTGACGCCCCTGCAGTTGGCGGATGCCCGCATCGAGCCGGTGGGCGAGTCCCGCACCTATGAAAAACTCATCAATGGCGTGCGCCATGGGGTGATCGAAACCCGCTACGCCATCTACCCGCAGCACAGCGGCAGCCTGCAGGTGCCGGCGTTGACCTTCAGCGCCACCGAGGTCGCGCCCGCGCCCCAAGGCCAGGATGCCGGCGGCAACACCCCGCACCCGGGGCAAGTGGTGCATGTCAGCACCACGCCCCTGAACCTCACGGTCAAGCCCAAGCCCGCCGCCTACCCGGCCGACGCCCCCTGGCTGCCGACGCGCAGCCTGACGCTGACGGAAAGCTGGAACCCCGAGCCTGACCACGTGCAAGTGGGCGATTCGCTGACCCGCACCATCAGCGTCAAGGCCGAGGGCCTGTCGGCCGCGCAACTGCCGCCGTTGCCCAGCACCGATAGCACCGCCCTGCGCCGCTACCCTGACCAGGCGCAACTGAGCAACAGCACCAGCGAGCGCGGGCTGATCGGCAGCCGTGACGAGCGTGAAGCCCTGGTGCCGGCCCGCGACGGGGCCATTGAAGTACCCAGCGTCGATGTGGTCTGGTGGAACACCCTGGAAGACCACCTGGACCACACCAGCCTGCCGGCGCGCACCCTGCAGGTGGCGCCGAACCCGGCCATGGCCATCGATACCCCCGCCACCGGCACCGGCGAGCAACCCTTGCTGTGGCCCTGGCAACTGAGCACCCTGGTGCTGGCCCTGACCACCCTGACAGGCTTCGTGCTGTGGTGGCGTGCCCGTTCGCAGCCCGCCGTGGCCCGCACGGCGCAGACCGGGCCCAGCCCGCGCACCCTGCTCGACGACCTCAAGCGTGCCTGCCTGGCCAACGACCCCCAGGCCACCCGCCAGGCCCTGGACGCCTGGGCGCGCCAGCAACCGGAAACCCTGGCCGACATGGCCGCGCGTTTCGTACCGCTGTCCGACGCCCTGGACGGCCTCAACGGCGCGCTCTACAGCGAGACCGGGCAACAATGGCAAGGCCAGGAACTGTGGCGCGCCATCGGCACCATTCCGGCGTGCGAAGCCGTGCAACCGGCCAGCCCGGACAACAGCACCTTGCCGCCCCTGTACCCCAAATGAAGCCACCGCCGGCCCGATGATTGAACCCTGTGGGACCGGGCAACGCGTTACCCTCTGTTCCACGACGAGTTAACCAAGGATTTACCCGATGCGTCTGTTCCACACCTCCGACTGGCACCTGGGCCAAAGCCTCCACGGCCAGGAACGCGACTTCGAACACGCCGCGTTCCTGGCCTGGCTGCTGGCCCGCCTGGGCGAGCGCCAGCCCGACGTGCTGCTGATCGCCGGGGACATTTTCGACACCGTGAACCCGCCGGTCAAAGCCCAGGAACGCCTCTACGACTTCATCGTCAACGCCCATGAACAACAGCCCGCGCTGACCATCGTGATGATCGCCGGTAACCACGACTCCGGCTCGCGCATCGAGCTGCCCGCGCCATTGATGCGCCGCCTGCGCACTCACGCACTGGGCCGCGTGGTATGGCTGGATGACGGCCAGCTGGACAGCGAACGCCTGCTCATTCCACTGCCCGACGCCAGCGGCACGGTAAAGGCCTGGTGCCTGGCCCTGCCCTTCCTGCGCCCGGCCGAAGTCACCGGCGCCACCCTGGGCGACGACTACATCAAAGGCATCGCCCACGTGCACGAACGCCTGATCGCCGCAGCCGAAACCAAGCGCCAGCCCGGCCAGGCCCTGATTGCGATCAGCCACGCGCACATGGCCGGCGGCTCGGTGTCGGTGGACTCGGAACGCAGCCTGGTGATCGGCAGCGCCGAAGCCCTGCCCGCCAGCCTGTTCGGCGACAGCATCAGCTACGTGGCCCTGGGGCACCTGCACAAGCCCCAGCAGGTCAATGGCGAGTCGCGCATCCGCTACAGCGGCTCGCCCATCCCACTGTCGTTCTCGGAAGTGGACTACCCGCACCAGATTCTCGAAATCCACTGCGACGGCGAGCAACTGCTCAGCGTCGAACCGCACCTGATCCCCCGTGCCGTGGACCTGGTTCGCCTGGGCCCCGCGCGGTTGCAGGAGGTGCTGGAAAAACTGGCCGAGCTTCCCCAGGTCGACCTCTTGGCCGACCTCACCCACCAGCCGTGGCTGGAGGTACGTGTGATACTCGATGAACCGCAACCGGACCTGCGCCAGCAGATCGAGACCGCGCTGCAGAACAAAGCCGTGCGCCTGGTGCGCATCGGCGCCGAATACGCTGGCAGCCGTGGCAGCGATGAAGGCGACACGCCGCTGATCGAACTGGACCAGCTCAGCCCCCAGGAACTGTTCAGCCGCGCGTGGCTGGACACCTATGGCAGCGAAGTGGACACCGCCACCCTGGATGACTTCGCCCTGCTGTTGCAGGAAGTGCAACTGCAAGGAGAGCAGCCATGAAGATCCTCGCCATTCGCCTGAAGAACCTGGCCTCTCTGGCCGGCCCCGTGGAGCTGGATTTCACCGCCGAGCCCCTGGCCAGTGCCGGCCTGTTCGCCATCACGGGCCCCACCGGCGCAGGCAAAAGCACCCTGCTGGACGCCTTGTGCCTGGCGCTGTTTGGCGCGGTGCCGCGGCTGAGCAAGACCGGCCGTGACGGCAAGGTGCCGGACGTGGACGGCGAACTGAGTACCGGCGACCCGCGCACCCTGCTGCGTCGCGGTACCGGGGCAGGCTTCGCCGAGGTCGATTTCGTTGGCATCGACGGGCGCCGCTACCGCGCGCGCTGGGAAGCCAACCGCGCCCGCGACAAGGCCGGCGCCAAGTTGCAGCACAGCCGCCAGAGCCTGCGAGACCTGGACAACGACCAACTGCTGACCAGCCAGAAAAGCGAATACAAGGGCCTGCTGGAAACCTGCCTGGGCTTGAACTTCGAGCAGTTCACCCGTGCCGTGCTGCTGGCCCAGAGCGAATTCAGCGCCTTCCTCAAGGCCGACGACAACGAGCGCAGCGAACTGCTGGAAAAGCTCACCGACACGGCCCTGTACACCCGCCTGGGCAAACGTGCCTTCGAAAAGAGCCGTGACGCCCGGGACGCCCACAAGCAACTGCAAGACCAGGTGGGCAACACCGCCCCCCTGTCTGCCGAAGACCGCGAGGCCCTGGACCAGCAGTACAGCGAAGCCCTTGGCCAGCTGCGCACCGAGCAGGCGCGCCTCAAGCAGTTCGAACAGCAGCGCCAGTGGCACCAGGAAAGCCAACGCCTGCAAGGCGACCAGCAGGCCGCCGCCGAGCAACTTCAGCAGGCCGAGCAGCGCGCGCAGCAGTTGGGCGAGCAACGCGATACCCTGGTGCGCCTGGACACCTTGGCCCCCCAACGCCACCTGTTCAGCCGCCAGGCCGAACTGAATGCCGAACTGCAACCGCTGGCGGCGCATATCCACGACCATCAGCAGGCCAGCGACCACCTGCGGCAACGCCAGGCACAGTTGCAACACGCCCGGGAACAGGCGCACAACGCCCTGGGCGCCGCCCTCGACGCCCAGGCCAAGGCCGCGCCCGCCCTGCGCCAGGCCTTCGACGAACAAAGCCACCTGGCCCGCCTGGATGAACAGGCCGCGCCGCTGCAGGCGGCCCTGGCCGCCGCCGAGCAGGCCCGCGACCATGGCCGCGCGGCCATCCAGCACCTGGAACATAGCCAGCAGGCCAGCACCCTGCGCCTGAACGCTATCACCGAACACCTGCAGGCCAGCCAGGCCATGGGGCCGCTGGCCGACGCCTGGGGCGTGTGGCGCCCGCGCCTGCAACAGGCAATCACCCTCAGCGCCCGCCTGATCAAGGGCCGTGAAGAGTTACCAGGCCTGGAACAACGCGCCGAGGCCAACGGCCAGCAACTGGCCGAGCAGCAACGGGCGCTGGACACCCTGTACCAACAGGCCGGTTGCGCCCCTCATGAACTGGCGGAACGCCTGGGCACCCTGACCCGCCAGGTCCAGGAAAGCCGCCAGCACCTGCGCAGCATCGAGGAATTGCAACGGCACTGGCAGCGTCATCAGGAGTTGCTGGCCCAGCAGCAGACCCTCGCCGAACAGCAACGCAGGGCCGCCGAGCAACGCGAACTGCGCACCCGCGAGGGCCTGCAGCTGAAGGGCGAACACGAAGTCGCCGTGCAGCAACTGGACATCACCGTCGCCCTGCTCAACCGCCAGCGCCTGGCCCGCAGCGCCAGCGTCGAAGAGCTGCGCGGCCAGTTGCAGCCCGACCAGCCCTGCCCGGTCTGCGGCAGCGCCGAACACCCCTGGCACCAGCGCGAAGCCTTGTTGCAGGCCCTGGCCGGCCACGACGACAGCGAAGAGCGCAGCGCCCGCCAAGGGGTGGAAAAACTCGCCGCGCGCCTGGCCGAGTTGCGCGTGGAAGTGGCTGCCCTGCGCGATCAGCAACAGCAGTACAAACAGCAGGATGAACAGCTTAAAGGCCAACTGCAGGCCGTTGAGCCCCTGCTGCACGGCCACCCGCTGTTCGCCGTCGAGCACGACGCCCCGTGGCTGAACCAGCAACAAGAGGCGGCGGCCGAGCGCATCCAGACGTTGGAACAGCAACAAGGCGCGCTGCTGAACCTGCAACAACAGGCCGGCCACCTGCAACAACAGCTGCAACAAGCCCAGCAGGCCAGCCAGGATGCCGGCCGCTTGCTGGCCGAACAGCGCCAACACCTGCACAGCGACCAGCAACGGCTGGATGAGGAACTGCTGGCGTTTGCCGACGTGCTGACGGCGGCCGAGCGCGACGGACTGCTGACCAGCCCCGCCGCCACTTTCATGGCGCTCGACAACGGTGTCAGCCAACGCTTGCAGCAACGCGAACAGCAACGTGAAGAGCAGCAGGAACATGACGAACGTCGCCAGCGCCTGGAACACGAACGCCTGCTGCAACAGGGCCGCGAACAACAGGCCAAGGCCAAGGCAGATGAACTGGCCCAGTGTCAGCAGCAGCGCCAGGCCATCAGCGAACGCCTGAGCGCCCTGCTGGGCGAGCAGCCCAATGCGGCCGCCTGGCAAAGCGCCCTTGAGCGCGCCGTCAACCAGGCGCGTGCGGGCGAAACCGACGCCGCTGGCCAACAGCAGGCTGCCGAGACCCAAGCGGTGCAACTGGCCAGCGAACTCAAGGCCCAGCAGCAGCGCCAACACCAATTGAGCGAAGCCCTGGCCACGCTGGACGCCAGCCTCGCCGCCTGGCGCCAGCAGCACCCGCAGCTCGACGACGCCGGGCTGACGGCCCTGCTGGCCATCGACGAACAACAGGTCGCGCAACTGCGCCAGCAATTGAACAACGCCGACAAGGCCGTGGAACAGGCCCGCGTCCTGGTGCAGGAACGCGAACAGCGCTTCCAGGCCCACCAGGCCCAAGCCAACGGCGCTGTCGCATGGGAGGAACTGGAAGCCAGCCTGCTGCAGGCGCACCAGCAATGCAGCGCCTGCGAGGAAACCTGCGCCGAACTGCGCGCCGGCCAAGTCGAAGACCAGCGCCGCCTGGCCGCCCACGCCCAGTTGCAGGTGCAGATCGACCAGGCCTACGCCGAGTACCAGCGTTGGGCCCGCCTGGCCGCCCTGATCGGCTCGGCCGAAGGGGAGAAATTCCGCAAACTGGCCCAGGCCTATAACCTCGACCTGCTCGTGCACCATGCCAACGCGCAGCTGCGCCAACTGGTGCGCCGCTATCGGCTCAAGCGTGGCGGCAGCATGTTGGGCCTGCTGGTGCTGGACACGGAAATGGGCGACGAACTGCGCTCGGTGCATTCACTGTCCGGCGGTGAAACCTTCCTGGTCTCCCTGGCGCTGGCGTTGGGGCTGGCCTCCATGGCGTCGAGCACCCTGCGCATTGAATCGCTGTTCATCGACGAAGGCTTCGGCAGCCTCGACCCCGAATCACTGCAACTGGCCATGGACGCCCTTGACGGCCTGCAAGCCCAAGGCCGCAAGGTAGCGGTAATCTCCCATGTACAGGAAATGCACGAACGCATCCCGGTGCAGATCCAGGTCAAGCGCCAGGGCAACGGCTTGAGCAGTGTGGAGGTGGTGGGTTGATTCTGTATTCATTCCGCCGCTGCCCCTACGCCATGCGTGCGCGCATGGCGCTGCGCTACAGCGGCGTGGCCGTGGAGATTCGCGAAGTGAGCCTCAAGGCCAAGCCCGCCGACATGCTCGCCGCATCGCCCAAGGGCACCGTGCCGGTGCTGCTGCTGGACGACGGCCGCGTCATTGACGAGAGCCTGGACATCATGCGCTGGGCGTTGGCGAGCAACGACCCCGACGGCTGGCTGCAGGCCGATGCCGACGCCATGGCAACGTTGCTGGCCGGCAACGATGGCCCCTTCAAGCAGGCGCTGAACCGCTACAAATATGCCGACCGCTACCCTGAACACCCCATGACGTATTACCGGGACCAGGGCTGTGAGTTTCTGCGGGTGCTGGAAGGCCGCCTTGAACGAGGCGCCTGGCTATGCGGCGAACGCATGAGCCTAGCCGACGCAGCCATCGCCCCCTTTGTTCGCCAGTTTCGCGGCGTGGACCCGGCGTGGTTCGCCCAAGCGCCCTACCCGCGGGTTCGCGAGTGGATCGAGGCCTTCATCGAATCATCGCTGTTCACCGCCATCATGGCTCGTTGAACGGGCTGGAGCAGCGAATCCGCGCGCGCCGTACGGTATGCCTGGCACCACGCGGCGCCCGGGACGCGGCCAGGTCCGCTGCTACCCCACTACGAGCTGGGTGGCCAGGGTAGCAGCGAGCATCACGGCCACGTACAGGCCGATGGCAAGGTAGGCGCCCTGACGGGCGGAAGAAAGCAGGGCACTGGCCATGATCAAGGCTCCGTGGAACGAATTCAGGCGGACAGCATCGGGTATCGCGGGGTCGAAAACCAGTGACAAAGATCAATGGCGGTCATCGACTTTTTTGATTGTAGCCCAGCGCCAGGCGGCCACTGGGCTAGCTCAATGCGGATCAGTGTTGAACCTTGTGGTCCAGCGCGGCGTAGAAATTGGCGCTTTTCTGCAGGTATTGCTGGGTGTAGCTGCTGACAGCCGCCTTGCGTTCCTGAATCTGCGCACTGGCGTGGGCAGGCAGGGCAACGGTGGCGGAAACGGCGGAGGCGGCGATCACGGAAAAGAGATTGAAGTTCATGGCGGTAGTCCTCGAAGTCGGTGGTTTGGCTGGGGCCGGTGAGGCCATGGGTCAAACTTACGCCCGAGGTACGGCGGGTTGAAATTCATTGGGGTGGTAGCGGATATCACTGGGATTGATATATTCCTGGCTACCAGGCACGGAAAAACCCCTACGACACTGGGTGCCTAGGAAGCTGAGTGATGAACAAGATGATATGAATGGCAGGGGCGGCTGGATTCGAACCAACGCATGGCAGGATCAAAACCTGCTGCCTTACCGCTTGGCGACGCCCCTGTATCTGTTGCTGCGAGTGGCTGGCACTCGTTTTTGACTGTCACTGGTGTGTCTCGGTGACAGGGCGCAAATTTACCAGCTTGTTTCGTACTTGGGAAGCCCAAATGCAAAAAAATGTTTTGAAAACAGGTGCTTCCACGATTTTCCGTAGCAGCGCCCTCATGGCCGCTGCTAACAGGCTCGTCAAGCCAGGTACTGGCGGTAGAAGTCGAGCACCGCCAGGTTCTTGTCCTTGGCTTCAAACATGATGTCGAAGCGCTCGCTGAACTGCAGCGCGTAGGCGTTGGTCCAGCGGTTCCACATGCGCTCGCTGTGGGCGTACAGGTCACGCTTGGGCAGTACGTCAAGCAAGTCCGTCATTTCCAGCTTCTGGTCGGCACCGAAACCCAGCTGCTGCAAACGCTCCTGGGGCTGCGAGTAATGCATCACCGGCCGCACCCCACGCCAACTGTCGATGATGCGCGCCACCCGCGGGTCATCCGTGGCGATGTAGTCGTTCTCGTTGATCCAGCAATGGTGGATATCCAGCACCACCGGCGCCAGGTCGGCCAATTGCAGGCAGTCATCAACGCCGTAGGTTTTTTCTTCGTTCTCGAAGGTAATGCAACGGCGCGCCACGTCCGAAAGCCGTGGCCAGACTGCACGCACACCCTCCCCGCCCAGGCGACCAGCAATGTGCACATTGCATTTGAAGTCCTGAAACTGAACGCCGTAACCCATCATGCGGATCATGTCGGCGTGGTATTCAAATTCCGCCAGGCTGTTCTCCACCACGCCTGGCTTGTCGGAGCCCAGTACGCAGAATTGCCCGGGGTGAAACGACAGGCGAATATCCGCCGCCCGCGCCAACTCGCCAATAGCGGCGAAGCGCTCACCCAGCCATTGCTGCATGGCCGGGGCCTGGTAAAAGGCGCGCACATCGGCATGGCTGTAGAACGGCAGCAGGTCGCTGCTCAGGCGCAGCATGCGCAGGGTCGGCGGCAGGTCAGCCACGTAGGCCAGCAGGCGCAATTGCGCGTCGAGGTTGTGGGTCACCACTTCCATCAATTTGGCCTGGGCAATCCTGGGCTCCACCCCAGACATCCAGCGCAACGTGGTGGTACGGGGGTTGAACGCAGTCTCGATGACCTTCAAGTCGGCCAGCGACAGGTCGCGAATGGAGTGCCGGTACTGGCAGGCGAAGCCGATGCGAGGGTGGGACATGGAACCTGGGCCTTGAGGTGAGGGTCGTCTGGCTATGGACAACGGTGCGTGCGGAATTTCCCTGCGCAGGTGACGTCCGGTTGAACGAGTAGGCCTGTGGCGCAGTGTCAAAGTTGACAGTTGCGGCACAAAACCTCGCGCAGCATCCTGATCACCGACACCAAGCCAGGTGCCTCACGAGGAGTACGGGACCATGAGCGAAAAGAATATCAACGTCACGCTGCGCAACGAAGACGACGAAACGCTTTATTACTTTTTCTTCCAAAGCGCCACGGGCGACGGGTCAAGGAATATATTAAGCAACAATTCCAGCCGGTTTGAGACCACAGTGGCTTCAAGCGGAAAATTGATCGTCAGCCGAAGTAATTACTACGACTCCCCTCCTGACGACTCCGCCGCCGTACGCTTCAATCTCACCAATAACGAGAGTTTCTCGATTGAGGTTCGTCCGCTGAATAGTACACCTCAACCTTCCGCCGGATCGACGCTGCACGAAGCAGGGGCCAAAGACTTTTATAGCAATCCGTATGAGTTCGGCACCGGTGAAATTTTTCTTCCAGATCCTTCCACGAATACTGAACCGCCCTGGACGGTAGAATCTGGGAGAATCAAGCTCATCAACGTGCCTGACGGAACCCCACTGACAGTGCGCAAGTTTGCATGATGATCCAGCACGGCACGGGGCAGAAGAGACGCAGATGACCACTACCTTCAAAGCAGGCGATGCGGTGCGCTGGAACTCAGAGGCGGGAGAGATTCACGGCACGGTCGTCAAGGTCCATACCCGTGACGTGGAGTTTCTCGGGAGGACGCGGCGGGCATCGAAGAAAGAGCCGCAATACGAGGTCAGGAGTGACAAGACCGGGCACCTGGCCATGCATCATGGTGACGCGTTGAAACCGGCTTGAACCCGTGTTGACGGGTTCCCGAGCGTCGCCCGGTCCACAGGGTTTACTCATACCCCTGTGGACCGGGCGAAGCCGGGGAACCAAATGCCACCGTTACCGTGCTTAGCGCAGGAACTTCACATCCGACGGCGCATCAATGTCGAACTTCTGCACGGTATCGCCCAGCTTGCCAGTGGCGGGGTCACGCTTGACCACGACGATCTGGTTGCTCTTCTGGTTGGCGATCAGCACGAACTTGCCGCTCGGGTCGAAGGTGAACTCACGCGGTTCAACGCCTTCCACGGAACGACGCTGTACTTCCTTCAGCTCGCCCGTGGCCTTGTCGACGCTGAACGCCAGCAGTTCACTCGCTTCGCCACGGTTGGTGACGTAGAAGAACTTGCCGTCGGCCGAGAAGTGCAACGCGGCCGCGGCCTTGTGCTTGGCGTCGCCGCCAGCGGCCAGCTCCACCACTTGTTTCTGCACCAGGTTGCCAGCCTTGACGTCGAACACGAACACCTGGGCGCTCATTTCGGTGGTCAGGTAGGCATGCTTGCCGTCAGCGCTGAACAGCAGGTGGCGCGGGCCGCTGCCAGGTGGCAGTTGAATGGATGCCGGCGAAGCGGCGGTCAGCGGCTTGGCCTTGTTGGCGGCGTCGTAGTGGTAGGCGAACACCTTGTCGGCACCCAGGTCCTGCACATAGACGAACCGGCCATCGGGGCTGGAAACCACCGAGTGAACGTGATCGCTGGCCTGACGGTCGGCAACGACCTTGGAGGCGGCGTCGTGGCTTTCCTGCTGCACCAGCTCGCTCAGCGTACCGTCGGCGCCCACGCCGAACACGGACAGGCTGCCGTTCGGGTTAGGGTGGACTTCGTAGTTGGCCACGAACAGGTGTTTCTCACCTTTGGCCAGGCTTGAGAACGTCGGGTCCTCGCCCTTGGCCTCGACCTGGTTGATCAGGGTCAGGTCGTGGGTCTTGGGGTCGATCTTGAAGGAACTGACCTTGCCCACTTTGTCATGGGTGGAGTCCGGGCCGTTTTCGTTGACCGCGAACAGGTGTTTCTGGTCCTTGCTGATGGTCAGCCAGGATGGGTTTTCCACCTTGGTCACTTGCAGCGGCTTGGCACCGATCTGGCCGGTGGCGCTGTCGAAGTGGTAGCGGTAGATGCCTTCACTGGTGTTGTTGGTGTAGGTGCCCACCAGCAGGTCATAGCCGCTGGCGGCCATGGCGTGGGACGAGAGCACGGTGATTCCGCTGGCCAGCAGCAGGGGCAGGAGATGACGTTTCATTGTGTTTGTTATCCTCGACGGGTCCGTATCAGGAGACCCCGGTCATTTTCAGAAGTTGGCGCACAGGAACCGATTATTCCTGCTCGTCATCCTCGTCACTGGGGGAGAAAGCACTGAGGCAGACTAGACGATAGCTGCCTTTGTCGTTGCTGATTGCCCAGAACTGTTGCGTTTCATCGAAGTTCGCTGCCGCTATTTGCGCGGCAGTGAAATGCCAGCGCTTGAGCTCGCGGCCATCCATGCATTCGATACGCAGTTCGCCCGCGTCCAGGACAAAATCAAAGGCATGCAGATCATCGATCAACAACATGCCGCTTGTTTCTAGTTGTTCGGTAAGGCCGGTCATGACCATCTTTCATAAAAGGGGTGGAGAGGCGCCCATGATATGCCAAATCGGCCAATTTGAAACCGGTTTCTGCTTCAATCTGTCGCACCCTCTCGTGCGTAATAACGCCGCGGCACGCCCCACAGGATCAACGCCACCGCCAATAGGCTGATGATGCTCAGTACGTACAGGGCGGGGGTGGCCGCGCCGGTTAGGTCCTTGATGCGGCCGATCAGGTAGGGGGCGATCACCCCGCCCAACTGGCCCAGGGAGTTGATCAGGGCAATGCCGGCGGCCGCGGCCAGGCCGCTGAGAAAACGCGGCGGGATGGTCCAGAAGATCGGCATCCAGGCGATCAGCCCCGCCATTATCAGGCTGAGGCCCAGCATCAGCGGCAGCAGTTGGCCAGCGAAGGCCGCGCACACCAGGTAGCCCACCGCGCAAAGCATGGCGCAGCTCGCCATGTGCCACCGGCGCTCGCCATGGCGGTCAGAGCTGATACCCATCAGCACGTTGAACGCCGCGGCCCCGATGTAGGGCAGCGTGGTCAGCAAGCCGATGTGCAGGCTGTCGGCCACCCCCGCGCTGCGGATCAATTGCGGCATCCAGAACAGCAGCCCGGTCAAGGCCATGACCAGGCACAGGTAAATCGCTGACATCACGTAGGTCGTCGGGTGCTTCCATAATCCGCTCAGGGAGTGGGACGCGGGGGTTGACGTCTCCTGGGACAGGCGTTGAAGCATCAACGCCTTCTGCGCGGGGCTGAGCCACTTGGCCTGCTCGATACGGTCACTGACGAACCACAGCACCACGAAGCCGAGGATGATCGACGGGATGGCTTCGAGCAGGAACAGCCACTTCCACCCCGCCAGGCCATAGGCGCCATCGAGGCTGCCCAGGATCAAACCTGCCAGCGGGCCGCCCACCACGCCGCACAGGCAGATGGAACTCTTGAAGTAGCTGTTGACCCGGGCGCGCCGCGTAGCCGGGTACCACTGGGTGAAGAAATACAGCACGCCCGGCACGAACCCGGCCTCCATCACGCCGATCAGAAACCGCAGGGTGTAGAACCAGAACTCGCTCTGCACCAGCATCATGCAGGCCGAGGTGATGCCCCAGGTGATCATGATGCGCGCTATCCACAACCGCGCCCCCACGCGGTGCAGCAACAGGTTGCTGGGCACCTCGAAGAGGAAATAGCCGACGAAGAACAGGCTGGCGCCCAGGCCGTAGACGGTATCGCTGAAGCCCAGGTCGCTCTGCATTTCCAGCTTGGCGAAACTGATGTTGACCCGGTCCAGGTAGGCGAACAGAAAGCAGAGGATGAACAGCGGCACGATTCGCCAGTTCACCTTGCGGTACAGCGCGTCCTCGGACAGCTCGCCGGCGGCGGCGCCCAGTGCAGCGGTTTGCGTGGCCATGTCACACCTCTGTTGTTTTTATAGGCGTTGTGCCGGTGTTGCAGGGCAAGCCCGCCTCAGAGCGCAGCGCGGCTCGGGGCGCCGTCCACCAGGCGGGTCAGGCCCAGGGGGTTGGCATTGCGCAACGGCTCGGGCAGCAGTTCGTCCGGGTAGTTCTGGAAGCACACCGGCCGCAGGAAACGGTCGATGGCCAGGGTACCCACCGACGTGCCACGGGCATCGGAGGTGGCCGGGTACGGGCCGCCATGCACCATGGCTTCGCACACTTCCACCCCGGTGGGGTAGCCATTGAGCAGGATGCGCCCGACCTTCTGTTCCAGCAGCGCGGTGAGTTCACCAAACTGACGCAGGTCACTGGGCTCACCGATGATCGTCGCCGTTAGTTGGCCGTGCAGGGCGTGCAACGCCGCCTGCAACTGGTACGTATCGGCCACCTCGACGAGAACAGTGGCAGGGCCGAAGACCTCTTCCTGCAGCACTTCATCGCCCTCGAGCAACAGGCTGACATCCGCCTGGAACAACTGTGGGTGCGCCTGGTTGCCCTGTTGCGCCGCACCGGCCAGGTGGTGGATGCCTTCATGGGCGTGCAGCGCCGCCAGCCCTTCGCCGTAACTGCGCAACGTGCCGGCGTTGAGCATGGTCTGCGCCGGCTGCGCGCCCATGGCCGCGGCCAGTTGCTGAACGAACACACTGAAACCTGGCGACTTCAGGCCGATGACCAGGCCGGGGTTGGTGCAGAACTGCCCACAGCCTTGCACCACCGAGGCCGTCAGCTCGCGGGCGACGGTTTCGCCGCGCACCTCCAGGGCCTGGGGCAGAACGATCACCGGGTTGATGCTGGACATCTCGGCGAACACCGGAATCGGCTGGGGGCGCGAAGCCGCCATGTCGTACAGCGCCCGGCCGCCTTTGAGCGAGCCGGTGAAGCCCACGGCCTGAATGGCCGGGTGCTTGACCAGCGCCTCCCCTACCCCGGCGCCATAGATCATGTTGAACACCCCGGCGGGCATCCCGCTGCTCACCGCTGCGCGAATGATCGCGTTGGCCACCCGCTCGGCCGTGGCCATGTGGCCACTGTGGGCCTTGAACACCACCGGGCAACCCGCCGCCAGGGCCGCGGCGGTGTCACCGCCTGCGGTGGAGAACGCCAGGGGAAAGTTGCTGGCGCCGAACACCGCCACCGGGCCCACGCCGATGCGGTACTGGCGCAGGTCCGGGCGTGGCAGGGGTGCGCGCTCAGGCAAGGCCCGGTCGATGCGCGCACCGTAGAAGTCCCCTCGGCGCAGCACCTTGGCGAACAAACGCATCTGCCCGCTGGTGCGGGCCCGCTCACCCTGGATACGCGCGGCCGGCAAGGCGGTTTCCTGGGTCACCAGGGCGACGAAGTCATCGCCCAGGCTATCCAGCTCATCGGCGATGGCGTCCAGAAACTGCGCCCGCCGCTCACTGCTCACATTTCGGTAGGCGGGGTACGCCGCCTGGGCGGCACGGGCGGCCGCGTCCACTTCGGCAGGCGTGGCCTGGTAGAAATCGAATGGCAGTTCAGCGCCAGTGCTGGCGTCCACGCTTTTGACGACCACGCTGCCCTGGGCACTGCGCCCGCCGCCAATGTAGTGATGACCACGAATCATGGAACCTCCTCACAAAATACCGATGGCGCCTGGGGTGAACACCGCTTCGGCACGGCCAACGCGGTTGTTCAGCGGCGCGCCGAATTCATCCAGGCTGATCTCGAACCGGTCGCCCACCTGGGTGCTGATGCCATCGGCGAACGACAGCGTGGCCGTGCCGAAGAAATGGATGTGCACGTCACCGGGGCGCAGGAACTGCGCATATTTGAAGTGGTGGTATTCCAGGTTGTCGAAGCTATGGCACATGTTCGCCGCGCCGCTGAGGAATTCCTTCTCCCACAGCAGTTTGCCGTCGCGCCAGATACGGCTGGTGCCTGCCAGGTGCTGGGGCAATTCACCCACGCGCAGCTCCGGCCCGTAGGAACAATGGCGTAATTTGGAATGGGCCAGGTACAGGTAGTTCTTGCGCTCCATCACATGGTCGGAGAATTCGTTGCCCAGGGCGAAGCCCAGGCGATAGGGCTTGCCGTCATGGCCGATCACATACAGGCCGCCCAGTTCCGGCTCCTCGCCGGCGTCCTCGGCGAACGGCGGTACCGGGAACTCGCCACCGGGGCGTACCACGATGCTGCCGTCGCCCTTGTAGAACCATTCCGGCTGCACACCCGCCTGCCCCGCCACGGGCTTGCCGCCTTCCAGGCCCCATTTGAAGATTTTCATGCTGTCGGTGATGGCGCTTTCGTCGCCCACCTGCTGGTGCATCTTGTCGCGCGTAGCGGCGCTGCCCAGGTGGGTCAGGCCGGTGCCGGTCACCAGCATATGCGCCGGGTCCGGGTGGTCCAGGGGCGGCAGGAGGCGGCCTTCGTCCAGCAACTGCTGGTAATCATGGTGCTGGCCCAGCCCCAGGTCGTCGACCTGGCGAGCCAGACCAGCACCGGCCTCGATGGCCGCCAGGGCCAGTTCGCGCACGCTGGTGGCGCCGCGCACTTCGTGGACGCGGTCGCCGTCGACCAGGCCGACGCGGCGCTGGCCATCCATCAATTGGAATTGCACTAGACGCATGGTGAAAGCTCCCTTGTTTGATCAGGTACGCGCGCTGGGTTGCGCGCTGCGGGCACTGGCGGCGAACTGCTCGGCCGGCAGCGCATGGCGGCGCTCCAGCAGGCGGTAGACGACGCCGGTCAGCAGCAGGCCGAACAGCATCACGCCAGTGAGGAAATACAGGCCGCTGGCCAGGTTGCCGGTGTACTCCTTGAGCGCACCGATGACGAACGGGCCGATGTAGCCGCCCAGGTTGCCCACCGAGTTGATCAGGGCAATCCCGGCGGCCGCACTGGCACCGGCGAAGAATCGGCCCGGCAGGGTCCAGAACACCGCCGTGCAGGAAAACAGCGAGAAGGCCACCAGCGACAGCGCCACCAGTTGCAGCACCGGCACGCTGAGCCAGGCACTGAAGAACAACCCCGCCGCGCCCAGCACATACAGCACGGCCAGGTGGCCATAACGGTCATTGAGGCGGTCGGAGCTGCGCGGCACGATCAGCAGGCCGACGATGCCGAAGATGTACGGCACCGCCGACACGAAGCCCGTCACCAGGTCGCTGCCACCGAACTGCTTGATCAGGGTAGGCAGCCACAGGCCCAGGCCATAGATGCTGAGGGTCACGGGCAAGTAGAACAGCGCCAGCAGCAGCACGCGGTAGTCCTTGAGCGCGTGCAGCGGGTTGCCGTGGCGGGTCTGGCCGTACACGTCCAGGTCCTTTTTCAGCTCACCGGCCAGCCAGCCTTTTTCGACGTCGGTCATCCAGCGTACCTGCGCCGGGCCGTCGGGCAGCCAGCGCAGCACGGGCCAGGTCAGCAGGATGGCCGGGGTGCCGATGGCGATGAACAACCATTGCCAGCCATGCAGGCCCAGTACCCCGTCCATGCCCAGCAGGCCACCGGACACGGGGCCTGTGATCATCATGGCGATGGGCTGGGAGAGGATGAACAGGCCGAGGATCTTGCCCCGGTGGCGAACCGGGAACCATTGGGTGATGTAGTACAGCACGCCAGGGAAGAAGCCCGCCTCGGCGGCGCCCAGCAGAAAGCGCATCACGTAGAAGCTGTTGGGCCCCTGCACGAAAGCCATGCCGATGGTGATGGCGCCCCAGGTAATCATGATGCGGGCGAACCAGCGGCGTGCGCCGAAGCGCGACAGCAGCAGGTTGCTGGGAATTTCCAACAGGAAGTAGCCAATGAAGAACAACCCCGCGCCCATGCCGTAGGCGGCATCACCGATGCCCACGTCACTGCCCATGTGCAGCTTGGCGAAGCCCACGGCGGAGCGGTCCACGTAGGCCACCAGGTACAGCAGGATCAGGAAGGGGATCAACTTGAGGGTGATACGCCTGACCAGGCGAAGTTCTTCGCTCATGGCAACGGTCTCCAATTGTTCTTGTTATGGAAATGGGGATCGCCAGGCGCGCGGGGCGGCTGTTCGTCCTCCGTTGCGACCGACTATATAGTATTACTATTTAACCGACAACGGCTTCACAAGCTGAGCGTTTAGGCCTATTTTACCTATCAGCGCCGCCATTAAGTCTTACAATAAGAGAATTCCCATGTCTGATAAGAAACCTACCCTGCGCTCCGCCCAGTGGTTCGGCACCGCCGACAAGAACGGCTTCATGTACCGCAGCTGGATGAAGAACCAGGGCATCGCCGACCATCAATTTCATGGCAAGCCGATCATCGGCATCTGCAACACCTGGTCGGAGCTGACCCCCTGCAACGCCCACTTCCGTACCATTGCCGAACACGTCAAGCGTGGCGTGCTGGAGGCCGGCGGCTTTCCGGTGGAATTCCCGGTGTTCTCCAATGGCGAGTCGAACCTGCGCCCCACCGCCATGCTCACCCGCAACCTGGCGAGCATGGACGTGGAGGAAGCCATCCGCGGCAACCCCATCGACGGCGTGGTGTTGCTCACCGGCTGTGACAAGACCACTCCGGCCCTGCTGATGGGCGCTGCCAGTTGCGATGTGCCGGCCATCGTCGTCACCGGCGGGCCGATGCTCAACGGCAAGCACAAGGGCCGCGACATCGGCGCCGGTACCATCGTCTGGCAAATGCATGAATCGCTGAAAGCCGGGCAGATCAGCCTGGATGAGTTCCTCTCGGCCGAAGCCGGCATGTCGCGCTCGGCCGGTACCTGCAACACCATGGGCACGGCGTCGACCATGGCGTGCATGGCTGAAGCGCTGGGCACTTCCCTGCCCCACAACGCCGCCATTCCAGCGGTGGACTCGCGCCGCTACGTGCTGGCGCACATGTCCGGCATGCGCGCGGTGGAGATGGTCAAGGAAGACTTGCGCCTGTCGAAGATCCTCACCCGCCAAGCCTTCGAAAACGCCATCCGCGTCAACGCTGCCATCGGCGGCTCCACCAACGCGGTCATCCATTTGAAAGCCATCGCCGGGCGCATCGGCGTGGACCTGGAACTGGACGACTGGACCCGCATCGGCCGTGGCACCCCCACCCTAGTGGACCTGCAGCCGTCCGGGCGTTTCCTGATGGAAGAGTTCTACTACGCCGGCGGCCTGCCTGCCGTGCTGCGCCGCCTGGGTGAAAACAACCTGATCCCCAACCCCGAAGCCCTGACCGTCAACGGCAAGAGCCTGTGGGACAACGTGCGCAACTCGCCCATCTACGGTGACGACGAAGTCATCCGCGCCATCGACAACCCCTTGGTGGCCGACGGCGGCATCTGCGTGCTGCGCGGCAACCTCGCGCCCCTGGGCGCGGTGCTCAAGCCTTCCGCGGCCACCCCGGCACTGATGAAACACCGCGGCCGCGCCGTGGTGTTCGAGAACTTCGACCAGTACAAGGCGCGCATCAACGACCCGGAACTGGACGTGGACGCCGACTCCATCCTGGTGATGAAAAACTGCGGGCCGAAGGGTTACCCGGGGATGGCCGAAGTCGGCAACATGGGCCTGCCGGCCAAGCTGCTGGCCCAGGGCGTGACCGACATGGTGCGTATCTCCGACGCGCGCATGAGCGGCACCGCCTATGGCACCGTGGTGCTGCATGTAGCGCCGGAGGCTGCCGCTGGTGGGCCATTGGCGGCGGTGCAGGAAGGTGACTACATCGAACTGGACTGCAGCACCGGGCGTTTGCACCTGGACATCAGTGACGCCGAGCTGGCCGCGCGCTTGGCGGACTGGCAGGCACCGGTGAACAACCTGCTGGCCGGTGGGTACCGACAGTTGTATGTGGACCACGTAATGCAGGCGGACCAGGGCTGCGACTTCGACTTCCTGGTAGGCTGCCGAGGCGCGGAAGTGCCACGGCATTCGCACTGATCCCGTCCTCAAGACGCGGACGGCTTGTAGAAGCACAGCTTGCTGGCGAACGATGCAACGCTATCCATCAGGAAACCGCGCTGCCTTTTTCGCCAGCAAGCCACCCACAAGGACAATAGCCGCCGCCCGTCATCAGCTTGCGCCCCCATGACAAAAAACTCATGTTTCAGGGTTGTAACACTGGTGACACCCCACGCCCGCCTGTATCCTGTGCCGCAAATTTATTTCCAAATGTAAGGGACTACGATGAAATACCTGCGCCCCCTCCTGGCCGCAGCCTTGCTGTGCGCCGTGAATTTGCCTGTGCATGCCGATACCCCACCCGGTACCACACAGACGCAACCGAAAATGACCGCCGAACAACTGCTGGCCTCCCTCAAGCCCCAGCACGGCACCATCCAGCTGCCCGGCGACATCGCCACCCTCAAGCTCAACGATGATTTCTATTACCTGTCGCCGGCAGACACCGAGCGCGTGCTCAATATCGGCTGGGGTAACCCGCCGGGTATCGAAACCCTGGGCATGATTGTGCCCAAGGCCACCAACCCGCTGTCGGAGCGCGGTTGGGGGGTGATCGTCAGCTACCAGGAAGACGGCCATATCTCCGACGACGACGCCGCCAAGATCGACTACGGCCAGTTGCTCAAGGACATGCAGTCCGAGGACAAGGACGACAACAAGCAACGCCGCGAGCAGGGCTACGATGGCATCAGCCTGGTGGGCTGGGCCGAGCCGCCGCACTACGATGGCCAGAGCCACAAGATCTACTGGGCCAAGGAGCTACGGGCCGACCACGCCGATGTCAACAGCCTGAACTACAGCATCCGCGTGCTGGGCCGCAAAGGCGTGCTGGAGCTCAATGCCGTGGCCACCATGAACGATTTGCCCACCATCAAGCGCGAACTGCCACAGGTGATGGGCTTCGCCGACTTCACCGACGGCAACCGCTATGCCGACTACAGCCCGGCCACCGACAAACTGGCCTCCTACGGCCTGGCGGCCCTGGTAGCCGGCGGCGTGGCCAGCAAGGCTGGCCTGTTCGCCAAGCTGGGCGTGCTGTTGCTGGCGTTCAAGAAGTTCATCGTGATCGGCGTCGTAGCGGTCGGCGCTTTCCTGCGCAAGCTGTTCAAGCGCAAGGGCTGAACACCCTCCAGGCGCTGTACGAAATGCTTCCGGCGCAGCCATTTCATGCAGCCCCTAGGGCAACGCCGCGGCGCAATCCGGCAACGCGACATTACAGCCGGTGAACCCACCGTCATCGGTGCCCAGCAAGCGGTTGTACACCAACCGGCTGAGCACCGATTGCGGCAGGTTGAAATTGCGCCGAAACGGCGTCACCACCCATTCGTTGGCGACGCTTTTTTCCATCAACCGCTCGAAGCTGCCCACCACCGACTTGGCGGCATGGTCGCGGCTGACCCCGCCACGCTGGTAGAACGCCGCGGCATCACGCGCCGCGCGGAACAGAATGTTGCACACCTGGGCCACGCTGAACACCTTCAGCGCCGTGACCACCATGGCCCGGGTCTTCTCCCCCGCCCGGTACCCCAGGCGGTACTCCTCCAGCGCCATCTCCAGGAAGGCCAGGCATTCGAGCAAGGCCATCTGATCGCAACACGCCTTTATCGGGCCGGCGCCCGCAGTGATGAACCCGGGTTGCAACACGTGAGCTTCCAACCGTTCGTACAACAACACACCGCTGGCGCCCTGGACCGTCGGCAACCAGCGCACCTCGGTGAAATGCACGCGGGCGTTCTGTTGGCTGTCGAGCTCGATGGCAGTGCAGATCGATTCCGGGTCCACGGCGATCACACCGTTGCGCCACAGTTCGTTGATCAGGTCACGATCGAAATCGCGCATGGGGGTCAGCCGCTCATGGCGCACCTGGCAATAGGGGCGAATGTAGGCCAGGTCTTCGCTGCCGGCATACTTGAGCAATGCCCACAGGTACAGGCAATGGCGCGGGTCCAGCTGCGCCAGGGGCTTTGCCTGGGCCATGGACCGCTCCAGCGCCTCCACCAGGCGCAGGCGCTTGGCGCACGCCAACTGTTCGCGCTCGGTCGCCGTGCAGGCAGCGCACTGGAACACACGGCGCTCAGCACGGGAGATGTAGTCGCTGCGGGTGCCAAACTGCATGGGCTCACCGCAGCGCGTGCACTTGATCAGCGTCGACCAGGCGCGGGAATGGCGCTTGACCAGCGCCGTGAACTCGGTCTGGCTGATCCCTTCGTCACGGTAGATCCTGGCCACGGTTTCGACGAAACGGCCGCCCTCCACGCGCCAGTAGCGCAGGCATAGCGCCTGGGTCACGGGGTCGGCGTCCACGTACTCGATGTGCAGGCCTGGTTTTTCACTCATGGGGCGGGTCTCGGGTGGCGGTTCCAGAGCGCAGACTCTAGGCAAAGTCCCCGGAGAAAGAAGCGGGACCGTTCCCAAGGGTTGGAGTGAAATTTCCTAAAGCATTCAGGCGGCTATCGCACAGCCCTACCGTCAATAGTCGCCCACCGCCCGCCTGACCCGCTCCAGCGCCCCGCGCAATGCCTCGATGGGCGCCGAGCCCAGCGCCAGCCGAATCGCGTGGGGCACATGGGCAGCCACCGCGAACGGCTCCGCGGTGGAGACCGACACCTGCTCGCGCATCAGTGCCATGGCCACCTGGTCGGCGCGTACCTCCTCGGGCAACGGCAGCCACAGGAAATAGGAACTGGGGTGGCCCACCGTCGGCATGCCCGCCAGTACCTGCGCCGCCAGCGCCTGTCGCGCCTGGGCGTCCAGGCGTTTCTGCGCTTCGCAGCGGGCTACCGTTCCGTCCTTCAGCCATTGGCAGGCGATGGCCGTCATGACCCCCGGGGTGTTCCAGTTGGTGGCGCGAATCACCCGTTCCAGCGTGGTGACCCAGGGCAGCGGCGCCGCCACGAAGCCGACACGCAGGCCCGCGGCGACACTTTTCGAATAGCCGGACACATAGACCGTGCGCTCGGGGGCGAACGTTGCCAGCGGTGGTGGCGCATCGGCGATCAGAAACGCGTAGGCGGCATCCTCGATCAGCATCAGATCGTGCTGACGGGCAATGTCGGCCAGGCGCTGGCGCTGCTGATTGTCCAGCACCCAGCCCAACGGGTTTTGCAGGGTCGGCATGCAATATACCGCTCGCACCCGGCGCTGACGGCACAGGGCATCCAGCGCGTCCAGGTCGGGGCCTTGCCCGCGGGCGGGTAGGGGCGCCAGCTCCACGCGGTGTGTCTCGGCGACTATCTTGAAACCGGGGTACGTCAACGCATCCACCGCCACCACATCCCCCGGCTGCAACAGGCCTAGCACCGTCACCGCCAGGCCATGCTGGGCGCCGGTGACCACCAGCACCTGCTCGGCGCTCACCTGCAAGCCCGACAGCGCCACATGCTCGGCCACCGCCGCGCGCTCCACGGGCCGCCCGGCGTGGGGCTGGTAACGCAACAACGCCTCCAGGTCGCCCGCCGCCGCCAGGTTGCGCAATGCTGTGCGCAGCAGTTCTGCCTGGCCGGGCACCGAGGGGTAATTGAAGTTGAGGTCCAGCATGCCGCTGGCAACGCTCGCCTGGTCGATACCATGCCCGGGCGGCAACTGCATCTCGCGCACGAAAGTGCCGCGGCCGGTTTCGCCACTCACCAGGCCCAGGCCCGCCAGCTCCGCGTACACCCGCGACGCCGTGACCAGCGCCACGCCTTCGCGCCGGGCCAGCTCCCGGTGGGTGGGCAAACGCGTGCCGGCCTGCAACCGGCCGGCGCGGATGTCAGCGGCGAAGCGGTCGACCAGCAACTTGTAGCGCGAGGTGGGCATAGCGGATGTATCCATGACAATTATTTGATTGTACTGCTGGTCGATTCTAGCATCCACGACACGTCACCCCGCGCTCGCCCACAGAGACTTACCATGGAACAGACAGGCACCCTCCCCACCGCTCCCGTCACCAGAAGCAGCAGCGGCTGGCTCAACGGTTTCATCGGCGTGCTGATCTTCAGCGGCTCACTGCCGGCCACGCGCCTGGCGGTGCTCGACTTCAGCCCACTGTGGCTCACCGTCACCCGGGCCACCCTGGCCGGGCTGCTGGCGCTGTGCGTGTTGCTGATGTTCAGGCAGCGCCGCCCAGCCCGCGCGCACCTGATGCCCTTGGTAGTGGTCGCCCTGGGCGTGGTCATCGGCTTTCCGTTGCTGACTGCTTTGGCGCTGCAGCATGTCACCTCCGCCCACTCCATCGTCTTTCTCGGCTTGCTGCCCATGGCCACGGCCGTGTTCGGCGTGCTGCGCGGCGGCGAGCGACCACGCCCGGCCTTCTGGCTGTTTTCCACCCTGGGCAGCCTGCTGGTGGTCGGCTTCGCGCTGACCCAAGGCGTGGCCGCCGCGCCACTGGGGGACGTGCTGATGCTATGCGCCGTCATCGTCTGCGGCCTGGGCTATGCCG
Source organism: Pseudomonas sp. RIT-To-2 (assembly GCF_029623465.1). NCBI lineage: Bacteria > Pseudomonadati > Pseudomonadota > Gammaproteobacteria > Pseudomonadales > Pseudomonadaceae > Pseudomonas > Pseudomonas sp. RIT-To-2. The sequence continues at coordinate 28,688 of NZ_JAPYKM010000041.1, forward strand.
AAGGTGCGCGGCTGTCACGCACACTGGGCGGCTGGCAAGTGATCTCCTGGGCTCTGGTGCTGTCGCTGCCCTTGATGGGCATCGCCACCTGGCTGCTGATGCCCCAAAGCTTCGCCCACGTGCATGTAGCCGGCTGGTGGAGCCTGGGCTACGTGTCCGTGTTCAGCATGTTTGTCGGCTTTGTGTTCTGGTACCGCGGCCTGGCCCAGGGTGGTATCGCGGCGGTCGGGCAATTGCAGTTGCTGCAGCCGTTCTTTGGCCTGGCGTTGGCCGCCACGTTGCTGGGTGAGCAGGTCAGCCCGGGGATGGTGGCGGTCACGGTGGGGGTCATCGGGTGCGTGGTGGGGGTGCGGCGGTTTGCGCGGTGAGGCGGGCCGCTACCCGCTTGGTGGCAGCGTTCAAAAACCTTTCCAGTAATCCATGAACCCTTCCTTGCCCACCAGCCAGGTGCTTTGCAGCTCCCGGTTCACCGCCTCGACCTTGTCCTGCACCTCGCGCCAGGGCTGGCGCAGCAGTACCCAGCACTTGCTCGGAGGGCAGTAGATGGAGGACTGGTAGCCCCACTGCTCCATCAGGATATTCATGCTTTTGTTGGTATGGAACGCCACATGCACCGGGGGCCGCAGGTAGAACCAGTCGCTGTTGCGAGGCACGTTTTCACACACCACGGTGTGCAGGATGAGGCAGCCATCGGGCGCGACCAATTCGTGCACGCTATCCAGATCCTGCCGGGTGAGCACATGCTCGAACATCGCCGAATTGATCACGGTCTTGTAGCTGCCCGGCACCGGTTCGCGGATGTAGCAGTCCAGGTCCGAGGCCTGAACGTAGGGGTCGTAAATGGGCAAGCGCACGTTGAAGTAGCGCGCCAGCAGGCGGCTCAGGCTGCCGTAGCCAGCGGCATAATCGAGCATGCCATCGGCAGCGATGAGGCCGTGCGCTCGCAACAGCGCCAGCATCATCGCCTGCTCTGCGTAGGGCGGCTGGTTGATGGGGCTGTCAGGGTTTTCGTTGTAATGGTGGAATTGGTCGTTCAGTTCAGCCCATTGTGCATGGGGCAACTGGGCATGTGTCTGCGAAAACACAAACCCACAGGCCTCGCAGCGGCGGTAATCCACCGTGCCAATGTCACGCATGAAGTCGGCAAACGGCGCCTCGGTGTAGGTCTTGCTGAAGTAATAGGCAGCAGGACGACGGCAGATCATGCAATCCATTGGAATAGGGTTCCCGAGGCCGAGTGGCCGAATGCAACAGAATGTATCACCACCATTACATAACAGCGATAGCTGGCTTCTGCCCACTTCATTGATCGACACACTCGCGCCCCGGACTCGCTCACCCGGTGGTGGTCGGCACCGTTACCACCCGTGAACCTGTAGCGGTCATGCGCTCAGGTGTTCGTAAAGAATGGTGGCGCCCACCAGCATCAGCACCACACCCCCGACGATTTCCGCCCGCTTGCCGACGATGTGCCCCAGCACACGGCCCAGCATCACGCCAAGGGTCACCATGGTCATGGTCGCCAGGCCGATAGCGGCAGCCGCCACCAGGATATTCACATTCACAAACGCCAGGCCAACCCCCACCGCCAGCGCATCGATGCTGGTGGCCACGGCGGTCACCGCCAAAATCATGAATGAATGCTGCTGAGGTTTTTCTTCCTCCTCGGCCTCGTGCTTCACCCCATTCCAGATCATGTGCAGGCCCAGGGCAACCAGCAGGGTGAAAGCAATCCAGTGGTCCCAGTTCTCCACCCAGCGGGTGGCGGCATGGCCGATGGCCCAACCGATCATGGGCGTGATGGCTTCGATGACACCAAAGATAAGGCCGGTGCGCAGGGCCTCGATAAAGCGGGGTTTATGCAGGCTGGAGCCTTTGCCGATCGCCGCCGCGAAGGCGTCGGTGGACATGGCGAGGGCAAGAAAAACGAGGGCAACGGGATTCACGGTTCACTTCCAGTCGGGCTATGAGTCAACGACACAGCCACACGCCCGACTATCGGCATGGCAGTGTCGCTGGTCTCTCCAACCCAAATGGGTGTTCACACCACGGCAGGTGGCCGAGAATGTTGATGCGAACGCTTCAGGCACCGGGCCCGAAACAGGTTACTCCCCAACGAAGGGCTGCATCATAGCCCGAAACATATGAAAAAAATGTTAAGGATATGAACACGTTGCCCGTAATGAATAAGCAAGAGCGGCCAAAAACAGCCCACCGAGGGCGTGATGCGCACTCCAGCCCAGCCACCTGAAGTGCCCCACCTTCCAGAAAAGGCCAGGCAGCGGTAATGTGGGGGATGATCCGCCATCCAGGCGCCGCACCATCGAGAAGAAAACACACTGAGCCCGCCCCCACGCCTGTAGGACCGGGCGAAGCTCGGGAAACCAGCACCGCGGTAAAACTGGGTATACGCGGCATGATTTTCCCAAGCTTCGCCCGGCCGTACAGGGAGGAGGCGAACATCGCGTTCAACAGCCCTACACAAAAAAGAACAAGGAACCCCCATGCAAGCCGTAATGGATTACGCCACCCTCCTCGCCCTGGCCACTCAAACCTCCGCTATCACCGAGCCGTGCGAGTGCTCCCTCAAATCCCTGACCGGCTGGGAAGGCTGGCCCGTGACGCTGCGCGAAGCGCAATTGCAGCAGATCGGCACCCTGGCCCAATTCGAGGAAGAAGAAGCCACCCTGGACGAATACCACCCCCAGGGCACCAGCTACTGGTCCGCCGAAGCGCCCATCGCCCCGCTCTACCACCCCTATAACCAGTGTGGCGTATGGCGATGCAACGCCTGCAACCGCAGCTACCTGCGCTATAACGACGACGGCGCCTACCACTCGGAAAGCCGGATTCGCGCGTTGAGCGTGCACCTGCTGGTGGACGCGGAACATCCTACTCAAGGGCGGTATAGGTGATGCGCAGACGCCGCCTGGCGGCCCTGGTCGCGCTACTCGCCCTCAACGCCCAAGCCGCAAACGCCGCCCTGGACTGCACCCTGGTCACCGACGCCAGCACCGGCCGCGTCGTCCATCAATCAGGCGACTGCACCACCCGGGTCACCCCCGCATCCACCTACAAACTGGCCCTAAGCCTGATGGGTTTCGATACGGGCTACCTGCACGATGCCCACACACCCACCCTCGACTACCGCCCCGGCGACCCCGACTGGGGCGGTGACGCATGGCGCCAGCCTACTGATCCGGCGCGGTGGATCAAGCTGTCGGTGGTGTGGTACTCCCAGCGCATCACCCATGCCCTGGGTGCCGAAAGGATCGCGCAGTACACCCGCGCGTTCGGCTATGGCAATGCCGACCTGGCAGGCGACCCAGGCAAAGGCAACGGCCTGGACCGGGCATGGATCGGTTCTTCGTTGAAGATCTCGCCGGTTGAGCAGGCGACGTTTCTGCGCAAGCTGGTGAACCGGCAATTGCCGGTGAGTGGGTATGCGCTGGACATGACGTCGCGGTTGTCGTTGCTTGAGGAAAGGCCAGCGGGGTGGGAAATGCATGGGAAGACGGGGATGGCCTACCCGCGGGATGCGGCGGGGGTCAGTGATGAGGCGCATGCGTATGGCTGGTTTGTAGGGTGGGCGCTGAAGGATGGGCGCACGTTGGTGTTTGTGCGGATGCGGCAGGATGAGGAGGTGCAGAAAGTGTCGGCGGGGGTTCGGTTGCGGGGGGAGTTGTTGGGGGATTGGAGGCGGTTGAGTAGCGAAGACTAGCCGCCGTCAGTAGCAACTTTTTTTTGCAGGTCCATGGAGGAACAGAATGCTTCAGGTATGGGGTCGACGCAGCGCGTTCAACGTTCAGAAAGTCATGTGGCTGATCGGGGAACTGAACCTGCAGCACGAACATATCCCCGCTGGGGGGAGCTTTGGGGTCCGGGACACATCGGAGTTTTTGGCGATGAACCCCCACGGTCGAATTCCCGTAGTGAAAGATGGGGACACCGTGGTGTGGGAATCCCACGCGATTTTGCGCTACCTCGCCGCCGTGTATGGCGGCCCTGCCTGGTGGAATGCCGATGCGGGCGTCAGGTCACAGGCGGACAGGTGGATGGACTGGGCTCAATGCAGCCTGCAGCCGGCTTTTGTCGATGGCGTGTTCTGGGGCGGATACCGAACGCCGCCCCACCTTCAAGACAAGGAGGTGCTGCAGGCGAAGATACAGCGGTGCGGCCAATACTTCCGGCTGCTGGATGGCGTATTGGCTGACCGGGCCTTCCTGACGGGTGACAGCCTGTCGCTGGCGGACATCGCCGTCGGCACGAGCCTTTATCGTTATTTCGAGTTGGATATAGAGCGACCGTTGGTGCCGCATGTGGAGGCTTGGTATTTACGATTGAAGGAGCGGCCTAGTTATCGGGAGCATGTGATGGTTCCGTTTTCGGAGTTGCGGGGGCGGGTTGAGTTTTGAATTTGGGTTGTGGCACCGGCAAAAAAGGGGGGGCCTGACGAGCCTGCCGATCACGCTCTAGGCCGCAGCCGCGGTGGCCTGACAACCAAAATCCACATGCTCTGCGACACCAACGGGACACCGTTGCGCTTTTTGCTCTCTGGCGGTCAAGCCAGTGACATCAGCTACGCTCAACCCCTGCTGGACGAGGTCAGCATTCCATCGCCCCAACGTGGCCGCCCGCGTAAGCGCTGTAAATGGTGCTTGCCGGCAAGGAGGACGACGCTGAAGCGCTACGCCGCTACTGCGATCAATATCGAATGTAACCCGTCATCCCGCTGCGCTCGATGAAGCGCAAACCCAAACCTGGCTTACCAACTGTTTGATCGGCCCAAATACCGACAGCGCAACATCATCGAGCGCATTTTTTGAATAGCTGTAAAGAGAACCGCCGGATCGTGACGCGCTTCGACAAGCTATGCCGCTATGGTCTCTCTGGCGTGTTCCATGCGGTGTTTACGACATCTCTTTTCGTACAGAGCCAATAGACTAACTGTCCACGCAGGATGTCGCCTGTGAAACCGAGTTATTCATCAACAGACCCGCAAAAATAATAACCCGAGACCACCTCTGCGCAATTGATCATCACCTAGCTGTTACACCGATATGTACACGCTAGGGTCAGTAGATCGTTATCGTGCGGGGTGCTCTCAGGCAACGGCGCAAACTTATTGGCGGACAAACTTAAGTCGAGGCAATACGTTGAACAGCCCTTATTACGGGCTGCTCAACTACAGCTTTTTTCACAGGCAGAAGTTAACTATGCTGCCCCTAAGCCGTTCAACGAGACTTTACAATTAGGTGCCGAAACTGCCTACCCAGGAGTTACGCGCATAGCAGATAGGCGAGTTTTCGCGATTAGATTCTCACTAAAGCTGTTTTGTGTTGAGCTGAGTAACAACTACCAGCTCGACAGCGGGCGCTGGCAGGAATTCCTTAAGGGCGACGTCGTGACCCGCAACAACTTCAGTGCTTAGCAATCGATAATCCCAATTATCACTTATTCGGTAGCGCTGGACAGAGTAAAGCTTATCTGAGACCAATCCCTTAACTTTAAGATTCACACCGCCGTTATGTTGATAACTGATTGACCGGCGCGGCAATACGTTAATATACCCAGCCAATGTATCACCACCTTTACGAGGCCCCCTCAAGCTTTGCGGAACCTCATAATTACTAATCAGCACATTGGTTACGATTTGGTCCCGAGACTGTCCGGCCAATACCGCCAGGCCCGAGGTATCCGAACCTTTCACTGAAAGACGAATAGGGGTATTTTTCATGTGCCCGAGTGCGATTAACGCCTGTCCAATTTTATTGGGCGTTTTTCCGTCCTCCCCAAATAAGTTTGGTCCCATGTAGTAGGCCTGAGCATCTAGAGGAGAATCTTGCATGTAGATCAACGCTGACGTCGTGAAAGCTGCTTTACCCGACATCGATAGTAACTCAGGATCAAAACCAAGAACATTCCACTCCCCCAATATCAATTTTGTCTTGGTGAACCCATAAGAATCGAGCAAGTGCCGCATTTGATAGGACACAAGAACAAAGTTATAGGGGTCAGCTGAATCAACGCAGTAATCATGAAAGGTCCAAAAATCCAGCGGCACCTTATTTTTCTTGAGGTACTGCAGGAAATTCTCTCGATAGTCCGGCCCGTTATTTGCGAACATCAATGCAGGCCCACCGATTAACGCATCATTATCAGCATCCTTGACCCTCCGAGCTACCTTTTCATAAAGCTTATAGTATTTCTCAGCATCGAAACGGCCGTCAGGCTCATTCAGAACCTCCCAGTACTTCACCCCGTATTGATAACCCTGATCCCAGCCTTTATTGTAGTGCCGGACGACATGCCCAGCGATATCAGCATAATGGTCGAAGTCTTTTTCTGCATCAAAACTATCGGGCACACCACTGGCTTCACCCGCACTGGCGCCGATCCTGAACAATGGTACAGCACCAATATCGTGGATTGATTTGACCAGGCGATCTGTCGGACCGAAATTATAGCTTTTCGCATCATTCGGGTCTGCTCGAAGATCAGGAAACATGACGAGCTTATTACGCTCGCTTGACGCAACATGGGTACCATCCGCCATCTCCCAGCTGCCTTTGAAGTTAGCATAGACGTCGCCAGGTCCGTAGTTGTCGTGTATTCTGACCAAGTCGATATTCGCTCTACGGTAACCAACCGAAGCATCGGCCCCTAGAGATCGAAAACCTGTTCGGTCTGAAACTTCAACGTTTCCTCCTGGCCGATCCACTGCTGGTCGGTCCGTCCAAGGCAACGGTCCCGCGTTGATGCCCCGCAGCGACTTCAACTCGCCCACACTACTCGATGCGTCCACCACTATCTCGCGCAGAGTCTCTATTGCACTCGCCGACTCTTCAGCTGAAGCGTGGGTAGAAAATAGTTGTAGAAGGCTCAAGACGCCTGCAACCCCTAGTCGGATCGAGACACTCAAATACTGCATAAATATTCCTTATATTCAAACATGCTTGACCCCGCCAATCGCGACATGTTCGGGCTACACTGCCCCTCACCAGCCTAACGGTAATTCGCACCAATAATTTGGGTTCTATAAATACCAGGCGGGCACCCAAACCAGCGATTGCAAGCTTTGTGAAAACTACTTGAATCACGAAAATTTAGCTTTTCGGCGATAGCCATCACAGTTGTATTAGGAACCTTTAGCAGTTCGCCGGCCAACTCTCTACGGCAGTCGTCATATAGAGCTTTAAAACCTGTACCTTCGTCTTCCAACCGATTCTGTAGCGTACGAGACCCTAAATTTAGATCCCGCGCAACCCTATCCAGCGCCACATCTCTACCAAGCGTAAGTCCTGCATGTATTAGATTCCGCACTGCCGGTGAGAGCTTAAGCCGCCGTTTGGCTAGTTGCTCGCTGGCGTGATCCCAATGAAAGATCTTTAAAATTGGATTGCTGGTACCCAGTGGACGAACAGAATCCGCCGCGGAGAAACAAATTTTGTTAATGTTATTTGAAAAGCTAAGCTTTTCGCCAAAAACACTTTGCAATCGTTCTGTACCACTTGGCTCTTCATAACTAAAGTATGCTGAGCTTGGAACTGGCTTTTCCCAAGGAAGCAACCAGTGCACCAACCCCATCAATGTCGACATGCAACAATCTATGTATTGACGGGATACCCCTAGTGAGTGAACCCCTGTAAAATTTATGGTTATCGCCCCATCATCTTCAGTAACGACCAGTGGCGTTCGCTCAGAGAGCAACACTGAAAAGTGGGAAGCGGTTTTTAAAGCCTCCCCTAATGTAGCGCTTGACATAATTGCATAAAATGCGGAATCCAACTGACTGGGACGAAATATGTCATATGAAAATAGCCCAACATCCGCGCTCCCCGTTTCAGCCATTACAGCTTCTGTAAACTCCGACGCATCTATGATCGGCAAAGCCGAGCCGTCTTGAATTTTCTCCAATATCTTCAGGTGAAAATCACTGAGGGACTTAGAGGGATCCGGAACGAAGTTTATCAAACGTAAAATGACCTGAGCGCAGGAGGCGGCAAGCGTAGGCATAAAGGACTCCCGTGGATCTACGACCTCATTAAGCATGCCAAATCAAAACGATGGTGCCAATACCCTGACCATGAGGAAAGCATCGGACTTAATTCCAAAATCTTATCAGCCCTCCCACGACCGTCGAAAAATTGACGAACATTGCTTTACATTTCCAAGCCTTCGCCTAGTCGCTGCGGGCCTTTTAAAGGGATACGCACTCGTGTTACATCAACGGCCACCACATTACACATGCCAAAATGAAATTTTCATTTTTGCGATGGATTTCTGACGTTATTAGCACGCTTGGTATTTGAGGACATTGTAATTTGCGTGCCAGGCAACCGCGGGCATTTGGAGGAGCAGACGCGATGATCTAAACAATAATTGAGTACCGAGATGCAACCACATCGATAGGCTGCGAAAACAGCAATAAGGCAAAGGGCGCACGTCGGAATATCGTCGCCAATAATCTTACGCGACCTATCGCATTCACTGGCAGCCAAAGCAAGTCTGTGAATTTTTTATTAAAGTTTTCATACCATTGATAGAACGACCATGCATGTTAGCTAGCTTGGAATCTGGGGACATCAACATTTGCATCTACGGCAACTTCTTACCTTCGCTAGATGTGATGAAATAAGCAGATCTTCTATGCAGAAATCTCCATGGACGAGCATATCTTCGGCCAGCTATGTCTTCTGCGTAGCCAAGATGGTCTTCGCCTTAATTTGACATACCTGTGGTAGGTCAACGGCGAACAATCCCAACCCGCAGCGAAAGCTACTACAAAGCGCCAGGATGTACCCTAGATAAAAACAATAGCAGGCCATCACATGACAGAGCTAATTGGCACAACCATACATTCCCTGCCCCCTAGGAGCGATACATGTCACTCAGGTCACTATCTATTACCGTCAGGACCATAGGCTTCTTCGCCACAATTGTACTGCTGATGGTGCTTTTCGGAGTGTTCAGCATCATGAAATTGACGACGATCCGACACGAAGGGCTCATCATTGAAAATAGTGCTTTGCCGGGAATTGCGCTTGGCGACGATATTGCTTTAGCGTTCGCGAACACACGCATCACCGCCTACAAAATATTTTCTGCTCAGCACGGGGCTGAGGACTCGCTGGCAATCGAACTCGCAAAGAAAGAGTCAATCTTTCATGACGCAGTAGCGGCCTATCGCCCCTTGGCTGACGAAGACACGGAAAAAAATACCCTCAACGAAATAGAGGCTACATTTCTGCGATATACAGACAACCTAAATGAGTACATCAAAGGTGTTCCGGCGAGCGTATCGACGCTTACCGCCAAAGAAAAAGTCGATGCCATGGCACCCATCGCGGAAAAGATGAATGAGCTTCTGAAAGTCATCGAAAAAATTAACGATGATGCAGAAGCCAATGCCAGCCGCGAAGCGTCAGCGGCCTATAGCGCAGCCCTATCGATTACTCTGTTTTCTATCACTTTGCTCATTGCTCTAACTGGGGTCTTGGCGTGGCTTTTAATCAAGAGCATCGCCCTTCCAATTTCAAACGCGTTAACCGTTTCAGAAACGATCGCAGCAGGTGACCTCAGGGCATTAGTTATCGACACACATGGTAAGGACGAGCCTGCTCGATTGTTGCAATCTATGGAGCGGATGCGGTCCAACCTGCAGTCAATACTTGGCAGTGTTCAAAACGCGTCGAATCAATTGTCAAACTCGGCCGAGACGATGAAACGGGTTGTCGATGAAAGCAATCAAGATCTTCACAATCAAAACCAAGAGATCGAAATGGCTGCCACGGCGGTCACCGAGATGAGTCAAGCCGTAGATGAAGTCGCACGTAATGCGGTGTCGACGTCAAGTGAGTCGAAGGCATCAGCAAACATCGCAAGATCAGGACAGTCTGAACTAGACAAAACGATCAGGTCAATAAACAGTCTGTCAGATGAAGTCATCCGGGCTTCCGCAGAGGCTGAGCAGCTGTCCCTCAAAAGCCAGGACATTACTCGCGTACTCGAGGTCATACGGTCAGTATCCGAGCAAACCAATCTGTTAGCGCTTAACGCGGCAATTGAGGCAGCCAGGGCCGGCGAAGCGGGTCGTGGTTTTGCCGTAGTCGCGGACGAAGTTCGCGGCCTTGCTCATCGCACAAGTGAATCTACTCGCGAGATCGAAACAATGATCTCAGAAATTCAAACGGGAACGCAGAACACAGTGGTAGCCCTCAAAGCGAGCAGTGAGCAAGCTGTCCATACCAAAAGCCAGGCTGAAAGTGCCAATAGTGCACTGCAACAGATTATCAGCGCTGTTAACGTGATTGAAGAACGAAACATCATTATTGCGAGCGCCTCAGAAGAGCAGGCCCAGGTTGCCCGAGAGGTAGACCAAAATCTTCTTAAGATACGTGAGCTCTCAAGCCAGTCAGCTTACCGTGGCCAACAAACCAACGACTCCAGTACCGAGCTCTCTACGTTATCGCGCCGCCTAAATGATTTGGCAGGGAAATTTATTCTATGAGCTCAACAGTTACTTTGAATAAATCTTCGCACCCTGAAAATGCTAATCGCATAAAGCGTTTTATAGATCTTCATATTCTGAGGGCCATTGTATGATCATCAAAGAACAGCCCTTTACCGCCAGCAAAACCATCATTTCAAATAGGGTCATAGCCGCCATTAAGCACCTAGTATTGTCGGCCACTACAGGCACTAGTGACGCGGAGGCGGTAGCTGATTTTCTGCTAGCTTGGTATGACGCTCCAACATACGGTGGTTTTAATATTACCGATCTTTGGCATATGGATAACCATACGCGTCAAGCAGCCTCGACGCTTTTTAATTGGTTAAGTGAAAATCAGGCGACTCCCGCTGACCTTGATTTAGACCTCATCTTTGAGGCCATTAGTACACGATGGGCGGTATGAAGCATGAAAAAATCTAACCTGACGTTCCTACCCAAGCGAGACGAAGTAACTACCGAAACTATCGACCGCCATCGCCTGGAGCTGGATGACCTGCTCAAAAACATGGCAAGTTGTCTCGACCGACTCACTGAAAATACAAAAGCTAATCGAATACTCAGCGAGTTCATCGTCAAGACCACAGAGCAACTGGATACACACATCCAGGACTTGCAGGTCTATCCCGAGGCGTCCATCGCGATACATGATGCTCTCAAACAGATCATGACGTTTACGGTGGACGTCACAGCGATACTCGCCAGTAGTGCAGAGCAAATTCTGACCGTAAACACCAACATCGAAAAAGCAATGATGGATGCGTCACGGCTTAGTATAAACGATAGCCCCCTCAAGCGTAGCTTCACCCGTATAAATACCATCCGCGAGGATGTTGAAAACATCAGATCATTACTAAATATTACTCACCAGCACCAACAAGTGCTGACAGCGATGTTCAGGCAACGAGACTCAACGGATAAAATTCATTAACGCAACCAACCGCGGCCGCTCATGATCGCGATTCGTTTGATTAACGTCGTCAACGGCGGTGAGACTAACGTAAGAAAATCGAGCGCCGCGTGCGGTTTTTTATATCTCTGCCGAGCGTGTAAAGTTCCACTCAGTCCAGAAGTTTCTGCAGTTGGTCCAGGAGGAAATTTTCATGACTACGCTAGAGCCCCTAAGAAACGTCGTAGTGGCCCAAACGAAGTTGCGCGAGGCGCTTGGAGCGGCTATAGAGGAGCTGGCCCCTCAGATCGAACAGATTCTCCAGATTGAGCGGAGCCAGACACCTTGAAACAACAACCTGAAAGATCAACTGGGCGTCACGTAAATAAGATAATCAAGCGACAGGCGCACGTCAGTGTCAAAGACCTTGAAGCTTCGATTGAGCACTACTTGGAGACCTACAACCAGAACCCGAAACCGTTCCGGTGGTACAAAAAAGCAGAGGACATCCTCGCCTCGGTAGCCCGTGCAGCATGAGCGTTGGGCGCGTGATTTTTCAATGGTATTTTTGAAACACCACACTAGTGTGGTGTTTCAAAAATACCATGGAAAATTTGGTCTACGCTTCATAGAAACCCACTCATCAAGAGTTGTGTCTCGACATGGGCCGACCAGCAACCGTCATTACTCTTTCTGAAACCGAAAAAGCGGAGCTTCTACGCCGGATAAAGCTCCGCAAAGGCGCCCAAGATGCATCTCTGCGCGCCCAAATAATCCTCGCTTGTGCGGCCGGCGAGTCAGGCAACGACATTGCTCTGCGACTGGGTACCAGCAAGGATGTGGTCTCACGATGGCGCCAACGTTTCTCTAAATTGGGATTGCTGGGGTTGAATGATGAACCGCGCTCCGGTCGTCCGCGCACCATTTCGGATGAGCAAGTTCAGCAAGTGGTCAATCAGGTATTGCAAGGCAAACCCGACGATTCCAGCCACTGGAGTACGCGCCGTATGAGCCGCGAGACGGGCCTTTCTCCAGCCAGCATCATGCACATTTGGCACGCGTTCGGAATCAAGCCGCATCTGGAAAAAACCTTCAAACTTTCCACAGATCCATTGTTTGTCGACAAGGTTCACGACATTGTTGGTCTGTATTTGAATCCGCCCGAAAGGGCGCTGGTGCCGTGCGTTGATGAGAAAAGCCAGATTCAGGCCTTGAACCGCACACAGCCTGGATTACCGCTTTCACCAAGTAATCCCGCCACTCGCACGCACGATTACAAACGCCATGGAACAACCTCTCTTTTCGCCGCTTTGGATGTGGCAACAGGTGAAGTCATTGGCCGGTTGAAACGCCAGCATCGCAGCACTGAGTTCCTCGCCTTTCTGAAAGAAATCGATGCATCAGTTCCTGATGACATGCCGATTCATCTGATCATGGATAACTATGCCACGCACAAGACCGACAAGGTCAGAGCGTGGCTTGCTGCCCGTCCACGCTACAACATCCACTTCACGCCGACTTCTGCCTCCTGGCTGAATTTGGTCGAGCGCTTTTTCTCAACGTTGAGCGAGAAGTGGATCAAGCGGCAGGCGCACGTCAGTGTCAAAGATCTCGAAGCTTAGATTGAGCACTACTTGGAGACCTACAACCAGAACCCGAAACCGTTCCGGTGGCACAAAAAAGCAGAGGATATCCTCGCCTCGGTAGCTCGTGCAGCACGAGCTTTGGGCGCGTGATCTTTCATTGGTATTTTTGAAACACCACACTAGGCCTCAGTCGCGGTGGCCTGACAACCAAAATCCACATGCTCTGCGACCCCAACGGGACACCGTCGCGCTTTCTCCTATCTGGCGTTCAAGCCAGTGACATCAGCTACGCTCAAACCCTGTTGGGCGAGGTCAGCATTCCATCGAGCCAACGTGGCCGCCCGCGTAAGCGCTGTAAATGGTTGCTTGCCGGCAAGGAAGACGACGCTGAAGCGCTACGTCGCTACTGCGACCAATATCGAATGCAAGCTGTCATCCCGCTGCGCTCGATGAAGCGCAAAGCCAAGCCTAGCTTACCAAGACTGTTTGATCGGCCCACGTACCGACAGCGCAACATCATCGAGCGTATGTTTGGATTGCTGAAAGAGAACCGCCGGATCGTGACGCGCCTCGACAAGCTTGCAAAAAGCTATGCCGCTACGGCCTCGCTGGCTTGTTCCATGCGGTGTTTGCGACAGCTTTTTTCGTACAGAGCTTAGGTATAGCCAACCAAGCGGTAGTGTTGAACAGCTGTTGATGAGCAGACAGTTCCAGTCGGATATGAATAGCGGAGAATCATCTCCGAAATATATAACGAGAAATTATAAGGTAATAATTGATTTGATAGCCATTTGATTTTATTAGTAAAAATTATAAAAACTGAAAATTTATAAAGGTTTTTTAATAATAAGATTGACAGCGACTTTGGATCCATCGAATCTATAACGGTTGCGCAACACCACAAATTAATCAGTCACCTGTATAGTCTGCATAGGAAGAATTGCATGGATTCCTCAGTGAACGATGAAAATTTTGAACTTGAGCTTGACGCGGAAACCGCAGAGAAGGTCTCATTTCTTTTGAATGACGAAAGCTTGATGCATGCTGGCGTCGTGGCGCATCAGTCAAATAGCGATATGCTAACTTTGATCAAAAAGGTTGACATAGCAGCATAAAAAACTGGGAGGGGCCTACCCTCCCGGTTTGATAATCAGAAATTAACTATTCCTTAATATCGTCTCATATGGAAAAGATGTGTCATGGAAAGGCTGAGTTCAAGCCTTCGGCGCCGTAGTGCCGGAGAAACACTTGATTTGATATCGACCAGCATTGCTCCGTCGCTAGGGATCACGCGTGTGACCGACACAACTTGGCTGGATCGCATCGGTATTCCAGTCTTCGCAAGTATACGTCCTAGGGCTAAGAAAGGATCACTGTGTGTAAATGCGGGTAAAGGCTTAAAGCCAGAAGAGGCCAAAATCGGCGCCTACATGGAAGCTATAGAGTTCGCTCTAGCGGAATATAACTCCGCAAATTTAAAGTTAATTGAGTCGACGCCGCGACAGATCGTACAGAGTCATGAAGGAAAATTAGTATTTAGTCAGTTCTGTTTATTACATGGCTTCAACGTTAAAGCTGATGAACTCATAATGGCAATCGAAGCGGAAGACGTTTTGCTTAACAAAACAGTGCTGGTTCCTGCTGAACTGGTGTTTATTCCGTATTCAGAGAATCCGGGGCAACGGCTTTTTGGCGCGAGTTCGAGTGGGTTGGCTTCAGGGAATGATCTGTTGGAGGCATCAGTGCACGCGGTGTGCGAACTAATGGAGCGCGACGTTCAAGCCTTTAACTTCGTAAAAAACACTTCTCGCCTTGTAAAGCTTGACAAGTGCGGAGCAGACGTATTATCCCTTGTCAATAAGATTCAAGATGCAGGTTTGATTCTTTCTGTACGCTATACTGAGAACTGTTTCGGACTTTCCTATTTCCAAGCTTTTGTTATGGAAGAGTCGAGCGAAGCCCCAATTTCCGTAGCTACTGGGTCAGGATTTCATCCAGTCAAAGAAATTGCATTAGTCCGGGCTATCTGTGAAGCGGCTCAAAGTAGGCTAAGCCACATACACGGAGGCAGAGACGACATCATCGATAGAGTGAAATACTTTGAGAAAAAAGGACGCGCGGTAGAACTGACTGCGATTTCAAAACTGCGTAGGGTGGCAACATCGTCAGAAAACGCTGTCGATTATTATTCGCTGCCTTGCCAACAATGCACGATATCAAGCATAGAATCGGCTTGGGCACTTTTGTTAACGCGACTGAAAACTAACGGCATTAGCAGCTTGCTTAGAGTTGTCCTCAGTAAACCCGAGGATGAAATTTCAGTAATCAGATTAGTCATACCAGGCTTGGAAACCTTTGATCCCAGCCTAAAACGAATTGGTCCGAGATTGCTTAAATATGTCAAAGAAAACATGGAGTGAATGTATTGTATTCGTAGGGCCAACATTGCAAGGTATAGATAAGAGATTGATAAACGACAATAACGTAATTATCAGGCCGCCCGTAAGGCGCGGAGATATTGAGCGAATGGTAAAAGAATCACATCCTGCTAATATTGCGATTGTTGATGGCACATTCCATGCCCACCCTGCAGTTGGGCACGCCGAGATTCTAGAGGCGTTACACGCAGGCTGGAAAATATGGGGATTATCTTCGATGGGGGCAATTAGGGCTTGCGAAATGGATCAGCTCGGACTCATTGGATTTGGCCAAGTCTATCAACAGTTTAGCAGCGATCCAGATATGACCGACGATGAGGTAACTCTGCTGCACCAAGCCGACGCACCATATTTACCAGTTAGTGAACCGCTTATTCATATCAGGCAACTCCTTGCAGAATTCGAAACCCAGCAAAAAATAACTACAATCCAACAGCAGCAAATTCTAAGGGATTTCAAATCTTTGTGGTTCGGTCATAGAACCTTGTATAGATTGAGCCAAAGACTCGCCGAAATTGCTGTGCCAGGCAACGAGATAGATGAAGCTCTTAAAGATTTTGGTAGATATAGAATAAAGAGTTCAGACTTGGTAGATTTTCTAAAACAGCAACCATGGAAAAGTACGGTGCGCAACAATGACACCATCCGAAATAATGCTTGAAATCAATGGACTGCCTTTTGTAGACGAAAAATTTAACTCAGCTAAACTTTTGACTATTGTAGCAATCGTTAGAAAGAACATAGCCGGAAGCGATTTGCACTTGAATAACTATGTGCAACCAGATTTTGCTACACAACTCTATAGAACCCGCGTTAAGAATTCGCCCAAGTTCCCGCCCCATCGGCAATTGAGTGACGCGGAGAATGTTATGCTGCAGAAAGCAAAGGTAGCACTTAAAATACTGCTTCCAGAATGGAAAAAACTGTTGGATATCCCTATAAAAATCCACAAATTATTAACTCAGCAAACGAGCCTTACTAACCCCATGCTTCCTCAGCAAATTTTTCTAGGCGAGGCCGCATTCAAGAGCCCCACGAATCTAGAAGAAACCTTGGTGCATGAACTATCTCACGTCTGGAGTAGTTTGATAGCAGAAATCTATGATTTCCAAATCAAAAATTGCAGTGACAATTACACACTACCATCAGGTACCCGTGGTAAAGACGCACGAGGCGTACTTCTCGCATGTTTATTTGCAGCATCGGCTCTCAACTACCATGAAAAATTGTTGGCTAGTGGCTCAGAGCGAGCTAAAACGGAGCGAATCGTATACTTACAAAGCTACTTTATAAAAAGTCTCCAAACACTAGTTCACTCTACGGAGCTAAGCGAAATGGGGCGGTTGATAACTCATCAACTCGAAATCTTTGCAAAAAAATCCAGAGCGAAATCTCTCAAGGATAACCTATGACCATTGTACATTTCCCCCGACAATTTAGATTATATACTGATCACCACAAAAAACATCTGATCGACGGCTCATGCGTCCGTGACGTGATACAAAACCTAGTGAATCAGTTCCCGGAGCTCATCGGTCCAGTTTTCTCACAAGATCTCCATCCACTTCCGTTCGTGGGATTATTCCTAGACGGACAGCCTGTCGTTAGCGAACAGGACCTTCGGTTGTCCGTAAATAGCAATGCGAATCTAATTCTAATTAATGCAGTGGCAGGTGGCTAAAGTGCAATGTAACGTCTCAGTAGAAAAATCACGTTATTCTCGTCAAATTATCCTATCTGAAATTGGAGTAAACGGGCAGGAGAAACTCAAGGACGGTAGAGTGCTTGTGGTCGGTGCGGGAGGTTTAGGTTGTCCGGTGCTTTTGTACTTAACCGGTGCGGGGATTGGCACTATCGGTATAATTGATGATGATATCGTTGAATTGAGCAATCTGCACCGCCAGATTCTATACTCAACTCTAGATATAGGTAGCTCAAAGGTGTTGGCAGCTAAACAACGAATAAACCAGCTAAATCCTGATGTCGTTGTGAATACTTTCGTTGAGTCACTTACCTCGGAAAATATAGAATTAATATTTTCAGAATATGATGTGATAGTCGACGCAACGGATAATTTTAAGGCAAAATATTTAATAAGCGACGCCTGTGTAAGGCTTGGTAAAATCGTCGTATATGCCTCGATTAATCAGTTCGAGGGACAGGTATCCGTATTCAACTACTTGGACCAGGAAACCCAACAACGCGGTCCGTGTTTCAGAGATATCTTTGAAACGCCGCCCCCACCCTATTTGACCCAAAACTGTGCAGAATCAGGTGTTATTGGGGTTGTTCCGGGATTAATTGGCTGCATCCAAGCCAATGAAGTAATAAAAATCATCCTATCCGCTGGTGAGATACTGAGCGGCGTTTTACTCTCTATCGACTGTATGGATAATAATTTTAATTTGCTGAGCATCAATAAGAAAGCCCGCAATTCAGCTTCTTGGAAGACGCTAGCCGATGTCCCCGTACTGAAAATGGATGAAAATTATAAATTAACCCCAGAGATACTGCACAATTGGATTGAAAAAAAAGAAGACTTTCGATTAGTTGATGTACGGGAGGCTGACGAGCATCAGCAGAATTCAATTGGCGGAGCGCTTATTCCTCTGCGTGAGATCATACGACGCTTGAACGAGATCGAGAGCAATCGACGTGTTGTTTTTTACTGCAAATCTGGGATTAGAAGCTTTACCGCGTTAAAAACAGTTCGTGGTCTAATCCAGGGCGTGCAACTTTATTACCTTGAAGGAGGTATTGAATTATATCAAGCCTATCACCATAGTAAAGCGCGAACATCAGTCTTGGACGGCTGCCCTGATATAGCTGGTTCGTTGGGACTAAAGGTGAATCAATGAGCGCAAATATTTTTACTCGTGGGCGCGCCCAAAATGGGAATGACCGGCGATTGTTAAAGCTGCAATTCAGCTTCCTCCTTATGGTTCTAGGCGGACGATTCAGCCAGCTCGCTGTGGCATGGTGGGCTTTACAGGAAACAGGTTCTGCAATCTTCTTCGCAAACATTATCACTTGCTCCATTACGGCGGAAGTAATAGCTAAACCGATGCTCGGGTGGTTAGGTGATAAATACAATAAGATAGTAATTATTAAGATCGCTTCATTAATTAGTTTGCTAACGACAGCGGCAATGTTTGCACTATCGGCTACAGCAAATTTTAATCCATGGACCGTCGGGTTACTCATGACGATCAATAGCGCTGTTGTCGGTCTTCGTGTGCCACTGCAGGCATCGGTTATATCTTTATTTGCAGACAATGAAAAAGTAACACTTGCATTTCAGACTAAAAACATGATGTCATCTTTGTCTACTCTGCTAGGACCAGCAATCGCTAGCGGACTAATCTACATGCTTGGTGTCACTGGCGCTTTTGCAGCCGACTTCATCGTGGTGATTATAGCTAGTCTTCTAATTTTCGGAATTCCATCTAATATAGGAGATACATGCGAAGACTCTGTCGTTACTAAAATCAGTGGATTCAACATGATATACTCTGGCTTCAAAGTCGTCTGCGGTGTGAAAGTTGAATTTTATCTAGCTCTTGTTGCAATGCTGATAAACTTTGCGCTTTTTCCTTTTTTTACTATTTTACTCCCTCTATACGTAAAAGAAGTTGTGCATGGTCCGGTTACATATATAGGTTTGTTGGACTCATCATTCGGGCTTGGCATCCTCGTCGGGAGTTACAAAGTGGTCGGATGGTTATCCACCCGTGTACCACGTGATATTTGCGTATCTGCTGGATTTTCATTACTTGGAATTAATATACTGGTAGTAGGGATCGGTATATGGCCTCTTACTTTACCTGTAGCGTTCTTTTGCGGCGGGATAGGTTTGATGCTGATAAATATACCCACTTCTGCAGTAAGATTATTAGCTACGCCCAAATCTCATCGCAATAGGATTTTCGCTATAGTAGCGTTCTTGTCCGCAGCAGCGAGTCCAATCGGTAGTTCGTTAATCAATTTCCTAGTATCAAACTTTGGGGTCGCGTCATCAGTAACAATCCTGGGCACGATGGTACTAGCCACATCCCTTCTAGTACTTTTGATTCCTGATTTTAAACTATTCATGCGAGCCAAAGACGCGAACCTAAAGGATGCCTATTTTACTAGATACCCCAGTGCGTTTCGTGACTAACGACTAGGCAAATTAAAAAACTAGACATACAGGAAATGTCAATGATTTTGAATTTAGCTTGCCAATCACATCAACCCAAACATGACAAAGTTTTCTGTGGCGACTATTACGATGATATGGGATGCATCGGTTATCTAGGTGACCAAGCTAAAGATCAGATATCGGTCCTGATGCTAGGACTTTCGGATGGACTAGCGTTGGCTCCCATCGCATCTAGTACTCGTGTTACCCGTATCGTATCTGTTGATTTAGATGAAACTGCCTCTGTCCGCAGCATGCAAAATAGAAAGCGAATTGGATCTCACATCTATTTTGAAAGTGTCGTTGCCGATGCTGAAACGTATGTAGCTATTACGACTCATAAATATGACGTGATTGTAGTTGATCTGTATACTGACACGGGTTATGCCCCCATTATGCTTGATCATAACTTCCATCTTTCGCTGAAAAGGTGCCTTAACCCATTAGGCCATCTAGTTTTCAATAGTTTCGGTGTACCAATGAATCTGGATCCATTTACTGGGCCATCTCCACAGGCATGGATGGCGCAGCGCTTGCGTGAAATATGGGGTCAGGTTTATTACCTTCCCCATAGGAGAAATGCCACTTTCATTATCGGCCTTACTTCAATCTTAGGAGCGAAAGAATGCACGTCTCATCTGTGCGATAGCGACAGGGTTTTCAAAGATCTCATGCTGCTTCGCCTGCGCCATATTTCCCTCGTCCCAGTAATTAATTTGCTGAGCAACGAAGCTGTTCTCGATTTTGAGAGCATTAACGTTGAAATGCTTAAAAGATGGCAAGACTCACTTCCTAAGTTAGCTACATTTCTAAATCCGCCGCTCACTCTAGTTACGCCTGCCGATCTGAGACTGTTGTTAAGCTGTCCGGACGAATGCCGATCTGTTCAAAATAAATTAGTGAAATTAAACACATCACTACGCACCACGCTCGCAATTCTGGTTGCGAATGAGGTTAACCTATCCGAAAAAGATATGTCTTGGCTTGTTGACTGGGTCGCTACCACATTAGAGAACAGCGATAGAGTTGACCCCAAAGGTTGGCTCGACGGATACCTTCCATGCGCTTATAGTTTAGTTATAAACGGAGCCCAAGTAGATACCCAGAGTATAGGGCGCTATGGTAGGTTACTGGACAACCTGGCTAAACTTGGACCGCCTTAGACATATCAACGCTGTTCGTTTATTGCATCATCGCATTGGCCCTATGATAACTTCATAGTCGCCCAGCCTTTAATTACTATCAATTGCCAGAATGCTTCTATATATATAGGAATGCTTATGAATACCAAGCAAGCTAGCATATCCAGCGAACCGGTAACATATGAAGAACTGCGCTCTCGATTCTCCGGGATTTTTCAGAGCATTAGCGATGGTGCTGTTCAGAGGGAACAAAATCGAGAACTGGCTTATACAGCGGTAAATTTACTTCGCGACTCAGGTTTTGGTGCATTACGGGTACCCGTTTCCTATGGAGGAGCTGGGGCAAGCCTCCCGCAGTTATTTCGTTTAGTAACTGATCTTGCGAAAGCCGATTCTAACCTTGCTCAGATTTTCCGTGCGCATTTTAGCTTTGTTGAAGGGAGACTTTCGCTAGGAGATCCAGATGACCAAGAATATTGGTTCAGCAAGGTTGTAGCCGGGGAATTGTGGGCAGCAGCTATGGCAGAGCGAACTGATACTAGCTCGTTTTCTGTTGAACTGCTACCAGCGGACCCTAGACACCCGAACGATGACTTTATTCTACATGGCACAAAATATTATTCTACTGGGTCATTGTATGCTGATTGGACTACAGTCTTTGCAATATCAGGGGAAGAATCAGCTAGTATAGTGGTTCCAATAAATTCGCCTGGGTTGACATGTGAAGATGATTGGGACGGTTTTGGTCAGCGGTTGACAGGTAGTGGTACTACACATTTCAATCGAGTCCGGATAGATAAAAAACATATTCTAAGGCGTCGGCCCGGAAGGGCAGCAGGAAACAAGTCTATAATCGCAACGTTTCATCAACTTTTTCACTTAGCTACTCTTGCCGGGATCTGTAAAGCAGTACTTTGCGATGCTACGTTATTTGTCAAATCCCGTACCAGGACATATGGCGAACCAGGCCATTCTAGCCCCAAGGACGATCCTGTAGTTCAACGCATTATTGGTCGGCTATCTAGCTTAGCTTATTCTTCTTGGTCACTAGTCATGGGAGCCGCTGAAATTTTAGAGAAAGTCCACCAAGCTGAACTTCAGAACTGTATTGATGAGTCTTATTATGTTGAAGCTGAGATCCGAACATATCAGGCACAGCAAATCGTTATAGAGCAGGTCCTAGAAGCAACCACTCTCCTATTCGAGGTTGGGGGGGCATCTGCGACCAGTAATACCAGGCTTTTCGATCGTCACTGGCGTAATGCTAGAACTATCGCATCTCACAACCCTACAATCTACCGTGAGAGAAATGTAGGCAGCTATTATTTAAATGACTGCTATGATGAGCATATCATGGTTTGAATTTTGTACCGGCTAGATATTAGCTGCCCCGTACGTTTTTTTGTAGCATGGGCGCTTTTTAATATAAATGATCGCAGATAATTGTTTTCTATTTGGCTAACGAGCCTAGCAGAATTAAACGATCCTCCCCGCCGACTGATGCGAAGTCGCCGCCTGGCGGCTTCACATACCACATTATTCAGGGCCATATTGAAGGAGCGAATAACATGGCATTGCACTAATGCGTGCCTGGCTGCACTTATGCCGAATCGGTAGGTCATGTAAAACCTTAAAATCGTGAAAGTTAATTTCTTGGAGCAGGCCTGTAGCAACTCCCGCAGCTGAAATCCAAAGGCGAGATCTGACGGCACCGCCTCCAAGTCAGTCTCGCAGCCCCGCGTAGCCTTCTGCCCAGGTCGTCAATGAGGTATCCCTGTAGATTGCGTAGTTTGTGATACGGGATCAGACGTCACACTGGTTGCCTAGCCCTAATAGGTCGGCCCAACGCATCGCTCAAGGTAATCGTGCGGTAACACACCGTGCCTATACAGCGCTGGATATCCACTACCCCCTCACTCTTCGCATCATAGCCTTGATCAACAGCGTGGCCATTGACGCATGTATTACCCTTTCGAGCTTGGTTCGCCACTCCGAATGAGGTAGCACCTACGTCTGAATATGGCGCCCCGAAAGTTGGCCAAGTGCTCACGCGATATCGTCCAGCGGCATGAAAGGAAACAAAGGTAATAGCGCACTCAAAGCAGCTTTCTCAACCTGACGAAATAAAGCACATAAGCATAGATACAACCTTTCGGGTGATGCGATTCCATGAGATGGAAAGATATCAGCTGGGTATTCGCATCGACGCCGATGGTGGAGGCCATCCTGGTACCGTATGACCGTGTGGGTGGTGATAAAGTTATGTTTAATTGATCTATTATATTCCTCTGGTTTTCCGTTAGATTGGCGCACCATAGATCCATACGCAATCGCTGCGCCTGCTGCCCTAAGGACCTCATGCACATCGCTTCTTTCACTCCATGGATGGCAGCACTCGCGATCGCTTCCAGCGGACTTTTTGTAGGCTGTCGCCCACCAGAGATAGCGGTTCCGTCGCCTGCGCTGCCGGTAGTGGACGTCGTCACCGCCACTCCCTCGACACAGACCCGAATCCTGCGCCTGACCGGGCGCATAACTGCCTATCGCAGCGCTCAGGTGCGCGCCCGCGTGCAAGGCACCGTGCAGAAGCGTGCCTACATTGAAGGAGAGGATGTGAAGGCCGGGCAAATACTGTTTCGAATTGATCCCGCCCAACTGGATGTTGAACTGGCTTCTGCCGAAGCCGAACATTCACAAGCGGCATCCGCCGCCGATGCGGCCACGGACATCGCCTATCGATCCAAGCAGCTGGTGGAAGACCATTCCGTCAGCATGCAGCAATACCGCAAGGATTTCTTCGCGGAGAAACAGGCACGCGCGATGGAGCAACTGGCGCTGGCGAAAGTCCGTTCCGCACGATTGCAGCTCGAATACGCGACGGTCACCTCCCCCATCTCCGGCCGCGCGCGCAAGGCCTTGGTCAGTGAAGGATCGATGGTTGGACAGGATGAAGGCACGCTGTTGACCACCGTTGAACAGATCGACCCGATCTACGTGGAGTTTGCCCAGCCGGGTGCCGACTACCTAGCTTTACGCAAAGCACGCCTAGCCAACCCCGATGACATGAAGGCCCAGACTGTTAGCCTTGAGTTGAGCGATGGCTCTGTTTATAGCCTTCCGGGTAAACTGAATTTCTCCGACTCCGCGCTGGACCCGCAAACTGATACCGTGGCCCTTCGTGCCGTGTTCGCCAACCCGGAACATCTCCTGCTGCCGGGCATGTACGTGCAGGTCGAGCTTGAACGTGCCACCGCGAACAAGGCCGTTCTGATTCCGCAACGCGCCTTGGGCCGGGGGGACAAAGGCGCGTATGTCATGGTGGCGCAGGACGGGATCGCGCATCAGGTATATGTTCAGGCTGATTGCCTTGAAGCAAAGCAATGGCGGGTCGACTCGGGTCTCTCGGGGGGGGAGCGCGTCATTCTGGGAGGCAGCGCTTTGCGAGACGGGCAGCCTGTGCAAATAAAGGAATCGGCAGAACCTGCGGCGATCAGCCAGCGATAAGGACACCATGTCAGCATTTTTTATCGATCGCCCGGTCATGGCCTGGGTGTTGGCGATTCTGTTGTTTCTCTGCGGCGCCTTTGCGTTGACTGACCTGGCCGTCGAACGCTACCCCAATGTTTCACCACCACGCATCGGCATTGAGGCGTTTTATCCCGGTGCCTCGCCCCAGGTCGCGGAACGTACTGTTACCTCGGTCATTGAGCGTGAGCTCAGCGGCGTTCCGGGTCTGCTTTCGTTCAACTCCAGCAGTATCGAGGGGCACGTCGAAATCAACGTGTTGCTCATCCCTGGCACCAACACCAAGCTTGCGGCAGTCGAAGTGCAGAACCGTATCAAACGAGTTGAAGAACGCTTGCCAGAAAGCGTGCGGCGCCAGGGTATTCAGGTCGAACAGAGCAGCCAGAGCCCGCTGCTCTACGTCACGCTGAGCGCCGACAACCCTGACGTGAACGATATTCAGCTCGGCGACCTTGCCACCAGCCTCGTGCGACCTGCCTTGCTGCGCGTCAGCGGCGTCGGCTCGGTGAACTTGTGGAGCCCCGAATACGCCATGCGTATCTGGCCCGACGTTGACAAACTGACAGCGCTGGGCATCACCACCAACGAGTTGGTGACTGCCATCAGCCAGCGCAACGAGCGGATTCCTCTGGGCTCGTTCGGCGCCGCGCCGAGTTCGCCCAACACAACGCTTACCGCGCCGTTGTCAGTTGAAGAGAACCTCGATACCGCCCAAGAATTCGGTGACATCCCCCTGCGCGTCAACAGCAATGGCTCAGCGCTGCGAGTGGCCGATGTGGCTCGGGTCGAACTCGGCGCAAGCGACTATTCCTATCCCGCCTTTCTCGAAGGCAAACCCACTGCCGCCATGTCGGTCCGACTGGCCTCCGACGCCAACGCGCTGGCCACCACTGAAGCCATTAAAGCCACTCTGGCTGAGCTGTCCACGCAGTTTCCCGCCGGCGTGCATTTCCAGACCTATTTCGACAATTCTGCCTTCGTCAAACTGTCTATCAAGAAGGTCGGCTACACGCTGATCGAAGCCATGGTGCTGGTCTACCTCGTGATGTGGGTGTTTCTGCGCAGCCTACGAGCGACGCTGATTCCTACTCTGGTCGTGCCCATCGCACTGAGTGGCACCTGCGCCGTGATGTGGGCACTGGGGTTTTCGATCAACGTCCTCACGCTGTTTGGCATGGTGCTGGCGATCGGCATCCTGGTGGATGACGCCATCGTGGTGGTGGAAAACGTCGAGCGCATCATGCAGCAAGAGCAACTACCCGCTCGGGAAGCCACCCTCAAGGCGATGGGTCAGATCAGCGGAGCAATCATTGCCATCACCGTCGTGCTGACAGCGGTATTCCTGCCGATGGCGTTCCTCAGTGGCGCAGTCGGGGCCATCTATCGACAGTTCTCCGTTGCACTGGCGGTGCCGATGGCGCTGTCGGCGTGGCTGGCGCTGACCCTCACCCCGGCCTTGTGCGCGACGCTGCTCAAGCCACACCAGAAAGCTGCAGCACAGGACAGGGCCGCTACTTTCAGCCAGCGCTTGAACGCAGCCTATGGACGGGCGCTGCAACGCATGCTCAGTCGGCCGCTTCGGTACATGTGCCTGTATGGCGTGCTTTCGGGCGCAGTCATCCTGCTGTTCATGCACTTGCCGGGTGGCTTCCTGCCCAACGAGGACGAGGGCCGTTTTTCCGCAGTGATCCTGCTGCCGACCGGCTCGACTCAAGGCGCGACGCGAGCGGTGGTCGAAGAGGTTCAGGCGTACATGCGCCAGGACGCCAATATCACCAGTATCTTCGCGGTGCAGGGCTTCAGTTATTTTGGCGATGGCGAAAACGCGGCGATGGTATGGCCCACCATGATCCCCTGGTCCCAGCGCACACAGCCTGACCAACAAATGGATGCAATCCTTGCGCGCTTCAATGCCCGCTTCAAAAAGGGCACTTCCAGTGAGCCCGATGCGCTGATCAAAGGACTGCGACCGCCACCGATCAATAGCCTGGGAACCTCTGCGGGCGTCGAAATGCAGCTGCAAGACCGTGCAGGCGTGGGCCACGCGGCACTGATGACCGCCAAGGACCGCTTGCTGAAATTGGCCAGCAAAGATCCGGCGCTGGCCAGCGTTCAGTTCTCCGGCCAAGACGACGCACCCCAGCTGCGGGTCAGCATCGATCGGCTCAAGGCGCAGAGCATGGGGGTCGAGATATCGCAAATCAACCGGACCCTGGAAACCCTCTACGGCTCGCAGTATCTGGGCGACTTCATTCTAGATAATCAGGTACGGCGCATTCTTGTCCAGGCTCGCAGCGACGACCGCAAGCTGCCGGACAGCATGCTTGAGGCGCAGGTACGAAACCAGCGAGGCGACATGGTCCCGCTGAGTTCATTTGTCAGCATGAAATGGACGCGAGGCGCGCTGGTTGTTTATCACTACGACGGCTTTCCCTCGCTGGACATCAGCGGCACCCCTGCCCCCGGCTATAGCACGACACAGGCCATGGACAGGCTCGCGGAACTAGCCGCGCAGTTGCCGACCGGTATCGGCTATGAGTGGGCTGGCCAATCCTGGCAAGAACACACTTCCGGGCAACAGGTGCCTCTACTGTTCGGCCTGTCGATCCTGATCGTGTTCCTTTGTCTGGCGGCGCTTTATGAAAGCTGGTCGGTTCCGCTGACCGTCGTGCTGGCCATTCCCTTGGGCATGCTCGGCACGTTATTGGCGAGTACTGCACGCGGGTTGCCCAATGATCTGTATTTCAAGGTGGGTGTCATTACCATCATCGGGCTGTGCGCCAAGAACGCGATCCTTATCGTGGAGGTGGCGCAAACGCTCATGAGTGAAGGCCGCAGCACCCGCCAGGCGATACTCGACGCCGCGAGGATGCGTCTGCGGCCAATCGTCATGACCTCGCTGGCCTTCATGTTCGGCGTACTGCCACTGGTGCTCGCGAGCGGTCCGGGATCAGCGAGCCAGAGAGCAATCGGCACCGCCGTGTTTGGAGGCACGCTCAGCGCGACAGTACTCACCTTGTATTTTGTACCGCTGTTGCACAGCTTGATTGCGCGATTGCGCAAGTGTGGCGCTGATTGAAAACTGACCCACCCTGCCGATTGATAAAGGACCCAGGGCCGATTGCCGATTTGTGCCAGGTATAACGGTCAGGAACCATGGGTCAGCCTCATTCCTGGCTTCTAGCTTACAAAGCCTAGCCAGGGACTTGATTTCATTCTGAGTCAGCTGCCGCTTTGAGTCGATGTGCATTCGAGCTGCTGTCTGCAGCCACTTTGGGCGCCCATTCAGCCAGGTCTCAAAATCATCAGCTACTACAGGCCCGGCCTCAATCTTTGTCGTGGTGCGCTTGTCTCGAGAGGAAATCCCTGAGCGCAGGCCATTAATGGCCTTTTGATACTGCTAGGCCATTATAAGGGCCGCAAGATCTAGAGTTAGGCCTTCGCCGCCACCAATGCGAGCGGTATTGCTCATCTACTACCGCCATACAGCCCTTGGAGGTTTCGCTTTCCACAGGCACAGAGCTGGGCACTTGGGGCGTTAACGGGGTGCTTACAGGAACTACGGGAAGGCTGTGCTCAGGGAGTCCTACGACAATGACCTCAGACTCGCTTCGTAACCAAGACGCCCAACTGAGCCGCGTACCGCCAGTCTCCCTTGAGCCCCTGAGGCACTCAAGCGAGAGACTGGTACCTCTAAACGCCAGGGTGAAGAGACGCTGGATTTGAGCAAGGAACTCGCATCCACGGATTAACGCTTCCCGCTTGCAACGGGTCTGTAACGATCTTAGGATTCCACGCTTAGGAAAGAGAGGATGAATGGCATCAATCGGTCACGACGATTCGGAAGTAGAAAACCGAGTGTCGAGACAACCAAAGGTAGGACGGGATATGGGACACGATGGATCACTCTTTGGATCACCACGCGGTGACAGAGCGAAAAGTCGTTTGAAATCAGGATCTTAGTAAGAATGGAGGCAACCCCACCAGCCACACCCCGGCACACAATGTTCCCGCTGTGGCTGCTCCCTTCCGGGCCTGACCAGGTTAACGGGTAATCGTTGCGGGGGGACCGATGGGGTCACCATAACAACACTCGCCTGGCAGCGAGCGGGGCCATTGTACCGGTCTGGGGCGAAGATACAACCATTGATTGCAGAAAAAATCCTCAAGGGGTTCAAGCACTTGGGCGCCCCCCTACATCTGTAGGGGTTGCCGGGGACCAATCGGCTTCCTAGCATGCCCGCGCAACCGTATTTGCGGGGGCCAGGAGTGGAAGCCTGAAAGCAAGGAACCATGACACCGTGCGAGTCGTTGATCTGCGGATCAGCTTCGCCTGCGGGGTACATTCATTCGCTTGAGGATTTTTGCATGACCACTACTCGCTTCCTGCCCCTGACTGCGACCGTTGAAACGTCGGCAGTGTTGCATCTTGATAGCCATGCTCAGTTGGCTGATCTGTGTACCGTCGCTGACCAACGCCTGAACCTCGCCCGCCATGTACTCGCCGCCCTTGAAGGCGCTGACGAGTGCGATTACCGCCACCTTGCCCGTGCCGCCCAGGTCTTGCTGGAGGATGGCTGCGGGGTGATGGGTGTGATCGAGCGGCGGGTGGAGGGACGGGATGGGCAAAAGCCGCGGGCTTTGGGGCGGCCGGATTTGACGGTTGTTTGACGGGATTATCGGGCAGGTCTTCTAGATCTGTAGAGATAGCGTGGGCCTCTTCGCGAGCAAGCTCTGCTCCCACGGTGCCATGTTGCTCAGATGCAGTGTGGGACCGGGCGTTAGCTCGGGAAGGGAGCGCCGCGGTGTGCCTGGTGGTGCGTGGTGTCTGCTTCCCG
>NZ_JAPYKM010000042.1:0-57474 GCF_029623465.1 Pseudomonas sp. RIT-To-2
ATCCGCCGCGCCGCCTCCGGCAGCGGGTCGAACCGCGAAAACACAAAGCTGATATCAAAACCGATCTCGTCGGCCAGCGGCTTGACCACCAGACCGCTGTCCTGGGCCACGAATTCATCGATGATGGTCACGCCCATGCCTTGCTTCACCAGCGCCACCGCTTCCGGCGCATTGGTGAAGTCCAGGAACGAATTCAAGGTCACGCCGCTGCGCTCGATCGCCCGGTTGATCAGTTGGCCGAACGGAATGTCGGGGCGAAACAGCAACATCGGCTCGCGCGCCAGGTGCGCCATTTCGATCACCGGCTGGCTTTCCAGCGCGTGTCCCGGCGGCAGCACGCACACCATGCGCCCGCGCATGAAGGGCAGCGAGTACAGGTGGTCGTGCAGCACCGGCAAGGCCGAGATGGACAGGTCGACTTTCTTGCCCAGCAACTGCACGGGCATGTCGCTCATCAGGGTGGTGTGCCACTCGATGTGCATGGCAGGCACCTGGCGTTTTAGCTCGGCCAGGGCGTGGGGCAGTACCACGGTAGACAGCGATGCGCTGCAGCACACCCGCAGTTGGCGGTTGGGGGTGGTGGCCAGGGACTGGGCGCACTCGTTCACCCACAGCGCCGCCTGGTACACACGCTCCACTTCACGGTACAGCGCCTGAGCCTCGCTGGTGGGCACCAGGCGGTTATTGATGCGGTCGAACAGGCGCAAGGCCAGGCGGCTTTCAATGTACGCGATCAGCTTGCTGACCGCCGGTTGCGAGACATAGAGCATCTTCGCTGCGCCGCTGATGGAGCCGGTGAGCATCACCGCACGGAAGACCTCCATGTGACGCAGCTTGAACGCCATGTTGCCGGCTTCGGGGGTGTCCGCGGAGGGCAGAGTCTGGGCCATGAACGGGTAATTAACCTTTGGTTATGGTTTGCGCCATCTGAGTATGAGCCATGGGCGGGGGTTTTTTGTAGCCTGTTGCCATTCCCACCCGGTGCAGGCCGTGCAATGAGCATTTTTGACGAACCCAAGATCGACTGCCACAACCACCTGTTCGACCCGGCTCAGTTTCCCTACCTGGCCAATACCATTTACCGCCCGGCCGGCCAGGAAGTCGGCACCCTCAACCAGTTCAACCGAGTGCTCGACGCCTATGGAGTGCGGCACGCGCTGCTGGTGCAACCCACCAGCGGCTACCGCGGCGACAACCGCTTGCTGCTGCAGGCCCTTGCCACTGGCGAAGGCCGCTACAAGGGTGTGGTGGTGGTCGACCACGACATCAGCCTGGAAGCCTTGGCCACCTACCAGCGCAAAGGGGTGGTAGGCGTGGCATTCAACCCGGCCACCGAAGGCCTGACCGTGATGGCGGGCGCCGAAGCGCTGCTGCCCAAACTGGCGGAATTGGGCATGTTCGCGCAGATCCAGACGGTGGGCGACCAACTGGTCCAATTGCTGGAACTGATCGACCAGAGCGACGTGCGCCTGCTGATCGACCATTGCGGGCGCCCGGAGATCGAACAGGGCCTGTACCAGCCCGGCTTTCAGGCCTTGCTGCGCCTGGCCGAGCGGGGCCGCGCCACGGTGAAGATCTCGGGCATGCAGAAATTCGCGCCCATGGACAGCGTGTTCGAAGACACCCTGACCTACGTTCAAGCCCTGTTGGGCGCGTTTGGCCCCGAGGCCTGCGTGTGGGGTTCGGACTGGCCGTTCCTGCGGGCCCAGCAACGTGTCGACTATGGCCCGCTGCTCAAGCTCGCCGAACAGTTCATGCCTGACGCCCATGTGCGGCGCCAGGTGATGTGGGAAACACCGCGGCGCCTGTTCGGGTTCCGCTGAACGCTGTACTGAAATGCCTGTGCAACAACAATAACAAGAGGTAAACCTCATGAGTGCCGACCGCAACTTCGAACTCCCTGCGTACCGCGCCGCCGCCCCGGCGGTGGAAGCGCGCAGCCGCACCCGCTTCATGATCCTGGCGCTGATCGCCGGCGGTACCACCATCAATTACCTGGACCGCAGCGTGATGGGTATCGCCGCCCCAAGCATCAGTGCGGACCTGGGCCTGAACGCGGCGATGATGGGCCTGATTTTCTCGGCGTTCTCCTGGACCTACGCCGCCGCGCAAATCCCCGGTGGCATCCTGCTCGACCGCCTGGGCACCAAGCTCACCTATTGGCTGGCGTTGACCCTGTGGTCGCTGTTCACCGGCCTGCAAGGCCTGGCCACCGGCTTCGCCTCGCTGCTGGGCATTCGCCTGTTGATCGGCGCCACCGAAGCGCCCTGCTTCCCCACTAACAGCCGGGTGGTGGCCACCTGGTTTCCCCAGAGCGAACGGGCCCGTGCCACCAGCATCTACACCCTGGCCGAATACTGCGGCCTGGCGTTTCTGACGCCCTTGCTGTTCTGGGTGTTGCATGCTTACGGCTGGCGCTTCCTGTTGATGGCCGTGGGCATTGTCGGGGTGCTGTATGGGTTGGTGTGGTGGCGCAAGTTCCATGAGCCGCACCAGTCCAAACAGGCCAACCAGGCTGAACTGGACTACATCGCAGCCGGCGGCGGGGTGGTCGACGGTGGGCAGAAGGCCACGCGTTTCGCCTGGTCGCAGATCCCGCAACTGCTCAAGCAGCGCAACATGCTGGGCATTTGCCTGGGCCAGTTCGCCTGCAACTCCACCAACGTGTTTTTCCTGACCTGGTTTCCGACCTACCTGGTCACCGAGCGGCACATGCCCTGGCTGAAGGTAGGTTGGGTGGCGGTGCTGCCCTTCATCGCGGCCTCGGCGGGCACCCTGGTGGGTGGCTGGCTGTCGGACAGCATGCTGCGCCGCGGCATTTCCCTGAACCTGGCGCGCAAGGTCCCGGTGATCACCGGGCTGCTGGCGTCCTCGGTGATCGTGCTGGCCAACTACGTGCAGTCCGATGCCCTGGTGGTCGCGATTCTGTGCGTGGCCTATTTCGCCCAGGGCATGTCGGCGCTGGCCTGGATGATCGTGTCCGACATCGCCCCCAAAGGCCTGATCGGCCTCAGCGGCGGCCTGTTCAACCTGTTTGCCAACGCCGCCGGCATCGTCATCCCACTGGTGATCGGCATCATCGTCACCCTGACTGGCTCGTTCGTCTGGGCGCTGGCCTTTATCTCGCTGGTGACCCTGTGCGGTGCCGGCTGCTACCTCTTCCTGGTGACAGACCTCAAGCGTCTGCCCGATATCCCGAACCTTTGAAAGGAGCGTCACATGAGTCAACATCTGGAAGGCCAGACGGCCATCATCACCGGCGGCATGCGCGGCATCGGCCTGGGCATCGCCAAGCGTCTGCGCCAGGCGGGTGCCAACATCGTGATCTGGGACTTGAACGTCGACCATTGGGACGCCAGCGCTGCCGGCTTCACCCCCGCGTTGCGTCAGGCCGTGAACGTGGCTTCGCTTGAGTCGGTGGAAACAGCCTTTGCCGAGGTGGTCAACCAACTGGGCCGGGTCGATATCCTGGTCAACAACGCCGGCATCAACGGCCCGGTGGTGGAGTCGTGGAACTATCCGGTGGAGGCCTGGGACCAGGTGCTGGCCATTGACCTGACCGGTGTCTTCTATTGCTGCCGCACTGCCATCCCGCACATGCGTGAACGCAAGTACGGGCGTATCGTCAATGTCGCCTCCATGGCCGGCAAGGACGGTGTGCAGTACATCTCCGCTTACTCGGCGGCCAAGGCCGGTGTGATTGCCTTCACCAAGTCGGCGGCCAAGGAACTGGCCCAGGACGGCGTGCTGCTCAACTGCATTGCCCCGGCCATGGTGGAAACCGGCCTGATGGCGGAAATGACCCCTGAGCACATCGCCGCCAGCAAGGCCAAGATCCCGATGGGCCGCTTCCTGCAGATCGAGGAAATCGCCAACATGGTGACCTGGATCGCCGGCCCGGAGTGCAGCTTCACCACCGGCTTTGTCTTTGACCTCAGCGGCGGCAGGGCCACGTACTGATGGCCCTTGGCGTGGCTCATCTGACCGCGCTGCAACTGGCCCCCGCCGACCTGGTTCGCCAGGCCGCGGGGGCTGGTTTTTCTGCGGTAGGCGTGCGTCTGCACCCCGCCATGGCAGGGGGGGTGTGCTACCCGCTGGAGGCGGCCGCGCGGCGCAGCCTGAAGGCTGTGTTGGCGGAGGAAGGCATGCGGGTGGCGGACATCGAGTTCGTCGAGCTGACGCCTCAGGTGGATATTCAGGCGTTGGCACCGCTGCTGGAGGCCGGCGCCGACCTGGGTGCCGGCAGCCTGACGGTGTCTGGGGACGATCGCGAGTTTTCCCGGCTGACCGACCACTACGCAGCCCTGTGCCAGTTGGCGGCGGGTTACGGTGTGCGGGTGGAACTGGAATTCATGCGCTGGCGCGCGGTGGCGAACCTGGCGCAGGCACGGCAGATCGTCGAAGGCGCCGGGCAGGATAACGGGGGCATTTTGCTGGATGCCCTGCACCTGTTTCGCAGTGGCGGGACGGTGGCCATGCTCGAGGAAGTCGACCCACGCTGGCTGCGCAGTGTGCAACTGTGCGATGCGCCGCTGCAGGCACCGCCCGAAGAGGGGATTATCGCTGAAGCCAGGGAGGGGCGGTTGCCACCGGGCCAGGGGCAATTGCCCTTGGCCGAGTTGATGGCGGCGTTGCCGCAAGGTGTGCACGTGAGTGTGGAAATGCCCTACGGGACGTTGGGGAGCGTTGAACGGTTGGCATTGGCCTATCACGCCACCCGCGCCCTGTTGACCCCACCGCGCCCGTAGCGCTCACACCGTGCCGGAGCGCGGTGTGCCTGATAGTACGCCGCGCCTTGGACGCGCGGCCCATCGGTCAGGCAGACCGCGTTGCTCTTTTCGCCAGCAAGCGGTGCTGCAACCCGTGCGTCATGCCTTACAGCGAGGCATCACTCCACTCACCATTGACCAGACGCTTGAGCCCCAGCGGGTTGCTGTTGCGCAGGGCCTCGGGCAGCAGCGCCTCGGGGTAGTTCTGGTAGCACACCGGGCGCAGGAAACGGTCGATGGCCAGGGTGCCCACCGACGTGCCGCGCGCATCGGAGGTGGCGGGGTACGGGCCGCCATGGACCATGGCATCGCAGACTTCCACGCCAGTAGGATAGCCGTTGACCAGAATACGCCCGACCTTCTGTTCCAGCAGAGGTACCAGCCACTGGTAGGCCACCAGGTCGTCGTTCTCGCCGATCAAGGTGGCGGTCAGTTGGCCGCGCAGGCCCTGCAGGGCGGCCTTGAGTTGGGCGTCGTCCTTGGCTTCGATGACGATGGTGGTCGGCCCGAACACTTCTTCCTGCAGCAGTTCATCGCCCTTGAGCAGCAACGACACGTCCGCCTTGAACAGCTGCGGGCGCGCTTGACTGCCCGATTGCGGTTCGCCGGCCAGGTGAGTGACGCCCGGGTGGGCCGCCAGGTGTTCCAGGCCTTGGGTGTAGCTGCGCAGGCCGCCTGCGTTGAGCATGGTCTGCGGCGCCTGGGCGGCCATCTGTTCCTGCAACTGGCTCAGGAAGGCGGTGAAGGCCGGCGAACTGACGCCGATGACCAGGCCCGGGTTGGTGCAGAACTGACCACAGCCCATGACCACCGAAGCCGCCAGCTCCTTGGCCACGGCCTCGCCACGGGTGGCCAGGGCCTGGGGCAGCAACACCACGGGGTTGATGCTCGACATTTCGGCGAATACCGGGATCGGTTGCGGGCGTTCGGCGGCCATCTTGCACAGGGCGTTGCCGCCGCTCAGGGAACCGGTGAAGCCCACGGCCTGGATGGCCGGGTGCTTGACCAGCCACTCGCCAACGCCACCGCCGTAGATCATGTTGAACACGCCCTTGGGCATGCGGGTCTTTTCCGCGGCGCGGATGATCGCGCTGGCGACCTGGTCAGCGGTGGCCATGTGGCCACTGTGGGCCTTGAACACGACGGGGCAGCCAGCGGCCAGGGCCGCGGCGGTGTCGCCACCGGCGGTGGAGAAGGCCAGCGGGAAGTTGCTGGCACCGAACACGGCCACCGGGCCCACGCCCACGCGGTATTGGCGCAGGTCCACGCGGGGCAGTGGTTTGCGGTCCGGCAGCGCCTGGTCAATGCGTGCACCCAGGAAGTCGCCCCGGCGCAGCACCTTGGCGAACAGGCGCATCTGGCCGCTGGTGCGGCCGCGCTCACCTTGAATGCGGCCGGCGGGCAGGGCAGTCTCGCGGCATACGATAGCCACGAAGTCGTCGCCCAGGGCGTCGATTTCATCCGCAATGGCATCCAGGAACTCGGCACGGCGAGCTGGGCTCAGGTGGCGGAACTCATCGAAGGCCGCTTCGGCGGCGCGGCAGGCAGCGTCGACTTCGCCTTCGGTGGCTTGAATGAAGGCATAAGGTAGCGCTTCGCCGGTGGTGGCGTCCAGGCTCTGCAACTGTTTGCTGCCCTGGGCGCTGCGGCTGCCGGCGATGAAGTTATGGCCGAGAAGGGTGGACATCGTGATCTCCTGGTTCTTCAGATTGTTCTGAGAAAGCCTGACGGCTTGATGTTGACGGACATCGTACAACTAGGCGAAAGGATGTGCAATCGGTAGCCTCGTTGCATGAGCGCGCGTGCCAATGAGCGTGCCGAGGTAACGAACGGCTGGGTGCGTGACGTGGCTGTTTGATGCAGAGCCCCGGGGTTTGCCTACCTGTAGCGACCCCCTCCAGGTATCGACTCCGCCAATACCTCGCCTGCACCGAAATCGATTAGTCACTGCCCCCCACCCGCAATACGGTATCGGCTGGCCCTCTTCGAACCCGGATCCCCTCCATGCGCTACCACCGTCTCGACCTGAACTTGATGGTTGCCCTCGAAGCCCTGCTGTCCGAATGCAATGTCACCCGCGCCGCCGAGCGGCTGAACCTGGGCCAGTCGGCCACCAGTTCGGCGTTGGGCCGGCTGCGCGAGCATTTCAATGATCCGCTGCTGGTGCCCGTCGGCCGTCGTCTGGAGCCCACCGCGCGGGCGCGGGGGTTGTTGCCCAAGGTGCGCGAAGCGCTGGCGTTGACTCGTGCCCTGGTCGACCCTCCCGCAGCGTTCGACCCACGCCAGTGCCAGCGCCGGTTTACCGTGGTGGCATCCGATTATGTGGCGGCGGTATTGATGCCAGCGGTCAGCCGGGCAGTGGCGCGGGCGGCGCCAGGGGTACGCCTGGCCCTGCGTGACCTGCCGTTGCCGCGTGGCGGCGATGCGGTCAGCGAAGCGCTGGACTACCGCCGTAGTGACTGCGTGATCGTGCCCCAGCGGCGCCTTAATAACGAATACCCCCATGCGCCATTGCTGGTGGACCAGTGGTGCTGCATTGTCTGCGCCCAGGCGCCGGTGTATGAACGGGGCCTGACGCTGGCCGCGTACCGCGAGGCTGAGCACGTGGTACGCGAATTCGCAGATGGCCGCACCCTGGCGATGGACGCGGTGTATTTGGCCGAGCGAGGCATCGAGCGCAAGGTGGGTGTAGCGCTGGAGAGTTTTTCCCTGATGCCGGCCTTTGTCACCGGCAGCCAACGGGTGGCCACGGTGTTTCGCCGCCAGGCTGAACAGTTTGCCAGCACCTACCCGTTGCGAGTATTGCCGGCCCCGCTGGACTTTCCCGAGGCGCTGCAAGTGCTGCAGTGGCATCCCTACCAGCAGGATGACCCGGCGCTGGCCTGGTTTCGCGGCCTGTTGGCAGAACAGGCGGCGGGGTTGAATCAGACCTGAGCGTCACCGGTATCGGCCACCAGCCCGGCGTTGTCGATAGCGGCAAGAGCAGCGCGTTCGTCGTTGTCGGAGGTGTCGCCGCTGATGCCGATGGCCCCCAGCAGCAGCCCTTGGGCATTGCGAATGAGCACGCCCCCCGCCACTGGGATCACCTGACCATCGGTGAGGCTGTTGATGGCGTCGAAGAACGCCGGCATTGCATGGGCCCGGCGCGCCAGTTCGCGGCCACCCAGGCCCATGCCCAGACAGCCGCGGGCCTTGCCGGTGGCGATCTGCGGGCGCAGAAAACTGGCGTGTTCGTCGCGCAGCACCACCAATGGGTGGCCAGCGGCGTCGAGCACGGCGGCAGCCAAGGGGCGCAGGCCCAGCTCGCGGCCACTGGCAATGGCCTGGCGGGCGATCAGGGTGGCGGTGTGCAGGTCGAGAAGGTTCATACGGTCCATTTTCCCAGTTGGGTGACACGGTCGCGGGTGTAGAGGTCGGTCCACTTCAGCGAGTTGAAGTCCGACACCTGTTTGGGGTTGTAGGGGCTGCGCGTCAGGTTCACCGCTTGCCCGGCCTTGTACACGGCCTTGAAGCGGCTGCGGTCCTGGAGCAGGCGGATGTCGTCCAGCGGCGAGCCATCCAGCACCAGGAAGTCGGCCTGTTTGCCCACCTCCAGCGTGCCCAGTGTGTCGCCCTTGGGCATGCAGCGTGCGCCAACGTGCGTGGCGGCGAACAGGGCTTCAGCCGGGGTGAACCCCAGGCGCTTGACCAGCAGTTCCAGCTCCCGGGCATGCCATTCGCCATAGGGCGTCACGGCGAAGCCCGAGTCACTGCCGCAGGCAAAGGGAATACCGGCGGCCTTGGCGCGCTTGAGCACTGCCGAGCCCACCTCCAGGGTGCGCGCGCAGTAAGCGGCATACCCCGTGCTGATCGCCGGGTCGTGGGGTTGGCAGAAGTCCACGGTGTTCTGCGGGAAGGTCATGGTCGGCGCCAGAATGCAACCGGCTTGCAACAGCGCCTCGATGCAGTCGTCGTCCATGTAGAAGGCATGGAATACCAGGTCCACCCCGGCCTTGGCGGCATACAGCACTGCCTCGCGACCATAGGCGTGGGTGGCGACCTTGCAGCCCAGGCGGTGGGCTTCGTCGACCATTTCGCGGGTCTCGTCGGCGGTGAAGGCCGCGACGATCGAGCCGTCGGGGCGGCGGTGGGTGCCGTCCATGGCGATCTTGATCAGGTCGACGCCGTCCTTGGCCTGGGTGCGGATCTCGGCGATGGCCTCGCTGCGGCTGGTCACCAGGCGCGCGGTGAAATACTCCGGCGCACCGACGCGGCTGGGGAACCAGTCGTTGAGGCTCTGGCGGTTGGTGATCACCCGGCTGCTGGCCGCCACCCGGGGGCCATCGAACAGTCCGGCATTGATGGCGTTGCGCACGGAAATGCTCAGCTGGCCGCTGTCGCCGGGGCACACCATGCTGGTGACGCCCGCCGCCAGCACATGCTGGGCGAAGAACATGCCACGCAGGGCGCGGAATTCGTCGCTGGTCCAGATATCGATGTCTTCCTCGCTCTGGGCGTTGCCGAAGGCCAGGTGGGTATGCACGTCCACCAGGCCAGGCATGACGAAATGCTCGCCGGCGTCCACCCGGGTATCGCCGGCCCGGGGGGCGGGTGCCTGGGCGGTGGGGCCCACGTAGGTGAGCACGCCGTGCTCGGCGACCAGGGTCTGCTGGGTGCGGGGCGACAGGCTGGTGCTGTCGAACAGGGTCTTGCAGTGCAGGTGAAGGGCGCTCATCGGACCGGCTCGCTGTCATCATGGGTACGAGGCGAGGGTAGGGGCGCTTGGGGGGTGTGGGGAAACAGATTAGGTTGATGGGCAAGTATTGATGGCATCGAAACCTGGCGGCCAGGTGCATGCAGATGTTTCGCGACAACCCGGGGGAAACACCTGCATGGCTCTGGCCACCGCCAGCATTCAAGCCGCCAGCCGCTGCTCCAACCCTTGGATGATCCCGCCGATCTGCTCGCGCAGCCACCGGTGCATCGGGTCGCCTTCCATGGTCCGGTGCCATAGCATGAACTCGCGCATCAGCGGTATCTTCACCGGCGTGGGCAATATCCGCAGGGGCAGGTGCTCGGCATACAAGCGTGCCAGCCGGCCATGCATGGTGGCGATGCGCTGGGTGCCGATGATCAGTTGTGGCAGGGTGTTGAAGTCGTTGGTGATCACTTCCAGCCGGCGGCTGACGCCATACTGGTTCATGAACCATTCCTCGATGCTCAGGTGCCGGGTGCGACCGAAGCCTACCGACACGTGGCCCATGTCCAGGTACTGCTCCAGGGTCAGGCTGTCACCCACCTGGTGGTTGCCGGTCCACACGGCGCACACGTGCTCTTCCTCGAACAGCAATTGCGAGGGGTGGTCCTCCAGCACGTAGCGCTCAGGCACGATCATCAGGTCCACCTCGCCGCGGATCAGCAGTTCGCTGGAATTGTCGCCCGGGCCGAGCATTTCGAAGGTGATGAAGGGGGCCTGGTGGCTGATGCGCTCGATGACCCGGGCCAGCAGCACGGTGATCAGGTAATCGGAGGTCACCAGGCGGAAATGGCGTTTGCTGGTGGCGGGGTCGAAGGCCGGTTTGCTGGTGATGGAGGAGCGAATCTTCAACAGCACATCGCGCACCGGTTCCATCAGCTCCTCGGCATAGGGCGTGGGTTGCATCTTGCGGCCGACCTGCACCAGCAATTCGTCCTCGAAGTAGGTGCGCAACCGGCCCAGCACGCCGCTGGTGGCTGACTGAGTCATGTGCAGGCGCTCGGCGGCGCGGGTGATGTTCTGTTCCTCGAGCAGAATGTCGAGGGCGACCAACAGGTTCAAGTCCAGGTGGTTGAATCGCATGGCTCGGGCTCACGGTTTTTTGTAGTTGTTTTCACGATACCTTCACGGCAAACCATCGCCGCGTCAAGACCCCGGACGAGTATCGCGTTTGCCGATACATCCCATCCCCACACACGATTAGTCAGCTGCCAGGCCCCGCGCCACTCTGTGCCGCAACCCGGTGCGCCGGGCATGCCACCGGCCGCCACTCGCGGCTCGACAATCATTTCAATGGAGTGGTCTGCATGAACATCCTAGGCCTTGATGCCCTGGTTTTCGGCGTCGACGATATCCCTGCCTGTACCGCCTGCCTGACCGACTACGGCTTGACGCCAGTGGATGTCAGCGCCCAGGGCGGCCGATTCGAAGCCCTGGACGGCACCGCCATCGTCATTCGCCGCGCCGATGACCCCGCGCTACCGGCAGGTTTCGGGCCATCACCGTCCATTCGGGAAACCGTGTATGGCGTGGCCCGCGCCGCTGACCTGGATGCCATCGAAGACGAGTTGGGCCGCGACCGGGCCGTTACCCGTGGTGCCGACGGCGTCTTGCGCAGCGTCGACGACATGGGCTTCGCCATCGCCTTTCAGGTCACCGTGCGCCGTGAGCTGTCCGCCAGTGCAGACCTGACCAACGCGCCGGGCAGCGCGCCCCAGCGGCCGATCAACCAGATCGGCATCAGCCCCGACATGCCCGCGTTGCCGCGAACCCTTTCGCACGTGGTGTACTTCGTGCCGGACTCGGCCAAGGCCGAAGCCTTCTACCAGCGCCTGGGCTTTCGTACCACCGACACCTTCGTTGGCGTGGGGCCGTTCATGCGTCCGGCCGGCGCTGATGACCACCATTGCCTGTTCATGATCCAGACCCCGCCGCACATGAAGGGCTGTGAGCACTTCACGTTTCACCTGGGCAGCGGTACCGAGGTGCTGCTGGCCGGCACGCGCTTCGCCGCCAAGGGCTGGACCAGTTTCTGGGGGCCGGGCCGCCACCTGCTGGGCTCCAATTGGTTCTGGTACTTCAACAGCCCGCTGGGCTGCCACATCGAATTCGACGCCGACATGGACAAGCACGACGACGAATGGGCCGCCCGCCAGGCGCCCATGTCGGCCGATAACTCGCAGTTGTTCCTGTTCACGGGCCGCGAGAAGTGGGCGCCCGGCGGCCCGCCGCCGAAGCAGGGCTGACCATGGCCATCGCCTTGTGCCCGCTGGACCGGCTGGTGGAGGGCCAGTCCCTGGGGTTCGACCCCCAGGGCGAGGGCAGCGACACGGTATTTGCCCTGCGCCATGGCGGCCAGGTACGGGTGTTTCGCAACCGTTGCCCGCACCTGGACGTGCCGCTGCAGTACCGCAAGGACCGTTACCTGTCCGCCGATGGCCAGCGAATCATCTGCTACGCCCATGGCGCGCAGTTCCTGCCGCACACCGGCGAGTGCATCCACGGACCGTGCCTGGGGGAAAGCCTGCAGGCGCTGGCGCACCGCGTCGAAGACGGCTGGTTGCTACTGGAACACGCCTGAAAAGGCGGCTGGGGAGGTATCGCGCAGGCCGATACATCGCATCCGAACATGCGATTAGTCAAATCCCTCGCCAGCCTCGAAGCTCATTGCACGACAGTGGAGACAATAATGACTCATCCATCGATCGAAACGCCCTTTGCCCTGGGCACGTTTTCCGCCGCCGGTAGCCCGCGTTTCGCCGGGCTGGTGATCGCCGACCAAGTGGTGGCCGTGGGCGCCCTGGCGCACCTGGCCGACCTGCGAGGCACCCATAGCGTGCTGGGGCTGCTGGAGGACTGGCAACACAACTTCACCCACCTGGACCGCCTGGCCAGCCAGCTCGCCGCCGACCGCGCCGGCCTGCCATTCCTGAACCTCGGCCAGGTGCGGTACCACCCACCGGTGGACCTGCCTCGGCAAATCTTCTGCTCGGGTGCCAACTACCACAAGCACGTGGTGGACCTGATCGTCGATGACCCGCAGTTCGAAACCGACGGCATGGACAGCACCCAGCGCCGCGCCTATGCCGAGG
Organism: Pseudomonas sp. RIT-To-2; assembly: GCF_029623465.1. Classification (NCBI taxonomy): domain Bacteria; kingdom Pseudomonadati; phylum Pseudomonadota; class Gammaproteobacteria; order Pseudomonadales; family Pseudomonadaceae; genus Pseudomonas; species Pseudomonas sp. RIT-To-2. Next base: position 12,597 of record NZ_JAPYKM010000042.1, read on the forward strand.
ACCTGATGAACAAGCGTGCTCGCGAAGGCAAGCCGTTTGTGTTCAACAAGGTGGCGTCCAGCGTGACCGGCCCGTTCGACCCGATCATCATTCCCGCCGGCTCGAAAAAGCCCGACTGGGAGCTGGAATTGGGGGTGATCATCGGCCGGCCCACCTACCGGGTCAGCCGCGACCAGGCCCTGGCCCACGTAGCCGGGTATGTGGTGGTGAACGACCTCACCGAGCGTACCAAGGTGTTTCGCCCCGACATCCCGCAAATGGGCATGGACTGGCTGAGCAGCAAGAACGCCCCGACCTTCTTGCCCATGGGCCCCTACCTGGTACCGGCTGCCTACGTGGGCAACCCCCAGGAACTGCAACTGACCCTGCGCCTGAACGGCCAGGTGATGCAGGACGAAAGCAGCGCCGACATGATTTTCGACGTGGCGCGCCTCATCGAATTCATCTCCCAGAGCGTGAAGCTGCTGCCTGGCGACCTGATCTGTACCGGCTCGCCCTCGGGCAACGGCACTCACTACAACCGTTTTCTGCAAGCCGGCGACGTGATGGAAGGCACCATCGCCAAGCTGGGCACCTCGCGCAACCCCTGCATCGACCCGGCCTGACGCCCCCATGACAAGCATACGGAGCAACGCCATGACAGCAGTGAGCAACGTCCTGATCGTGGGCGGTGGCATCGGTGGCCTGTGCGCCGCCATCGCCCTGCGGCGCAAGGGCATCGAGGTCGAGCTGGTGGAACTGAAGGCCGAATGGACCGTGTACGGCGTCGGCATCATCCAGCAGTGCAACGTGGTGCGCGAAATGGCCCGCCTGGGCGTGCTGGACGGTTACCTCAACGCTGCGTTCCCGTTCGAGGACGTGGCGCTGTACAACGCTGACGGTCACACCCTGGCGCGCATTCCCGGGCAGCGCCTGGCCGGGCCGCATTACCCGGCCAACGTCGGTATCTCGCGCCTTGCCCTGCACCAGGTGCTCAGCACCAGGGCTGCCGAACTGGGTACAAGGATTCGCCTGGGCACCAGCGTCGAGCGCCTGGACCAGGACGAGCAGGGCGTGGACGTTACGTTCACCGACTCAAGCCAGGGCCGCTACCACCTGGTGGTGGGCGCCGATGGCCTGTTCTCCAAGGTGCGCGGCCTGCTGTTCGGCGATACCTACACCCCGCGCCACACCGGCCAGTCGGTATGGCGTCACAACTTCAAGCGCGCCCCCGGTATCGACCACCTGGCCAACTATGTGGGCCCGGATGGCAACGCCGGCCTGTGCCCGCTGGCCGACGACCTGATGTACCTGTACCTGACCAGCTACGAGCCCGGCAACCCGTGGATGGACAGCGCCACGCTGGCAGAGCAAATGCGCCAGCGCCTGGGGGGCTTCGGCGGCCTGATCGGCGAGCTGCGCGAGCAGATCACCGACAGCAGCCAAGTGGTCTACAAGCCCATGGAAGTGGTGTTCGTCAGCGAGCCCTGGTACCGCGGCCGGGTTTTGCTGATCGGCGATGCCGCCCATGCCACTACCCCGCACCTGGGCCAGGGGGCCGGCATGGCCATCGAGGACGCGGTGGTGCTTGGCGAATTGCTGGGCGAGCAGCACGGCCAAGGCGTGGAGGCGCTATTGCAGCGCTTCATGGCGCGTCGCTACGAACGCTGCAAGTTCATCAGCGAAAGCTCGATCCTGGCCGGCGACAAGGAAATCGAGCACGACCATGCCTTCGACCGCGTGGGCCTGGTGCGCAAGATGCTGGCCCTGACCGCAGAGGAAATCTGAACCACCCCTTGTGACACGACTGCGTGCCCGCCCACCTGAGGCCCGCAGCGAACCTGATAACAAGAACAACAGAGAGGTTTCACCCATGGTACGTCTGCACACCGTGCTGCGTGGCGCGCACCCGCCGTACGCCCTGAGCCTGATGATGTTCGGCTTGCTGGCGAGCAACGCCCAGGCCTTCCAGTTCGACACGGGCAACCCCGATATCAGTACCCGCTGGGACAACACCCTCAAGTACAGCGCCGCCTGGCGCACCGAGGGGCGCAGCGACCGGCTAACGACCGGCACTGCGGCGGTCAATGGCGACGACGGTGACCGCAACTTCAGCGGCGGCATGATTTCCGACCGCCTGGACCTGCTGTCCGAGTTCGACATCAGCTACAAGAATGTCGGCGCCCGGGTGAGCGGCGCGGCCTGGTATGACGATGTCTATAACAAGAGCAATGACAACAACTCGCCGGGTACCAACAACAGCACCTCGGTAGACTACGACCACTTCACCGACCAGACCCGCAAGCTGCATGGCCGCGAGGGCGAGATCCTCGATGCGTTCATCTACGGCAAGGCCGACTGGGGCGATGTGCCAGTGTCCGGCCGCATCGGCCAGTACGCCATGCAATGGGGCGAAAGCCTGTTCTACGGCATGAACGGCATCGCCGGTGGCATGGCGCCCATCGACGTGGTCAAGGGCCTGTCGGTGCCCAACACCCAGTTCAAGGAGCTGATTCGTCCGGTACGGCAGATGTCCGGCCAGTTCCAGTTGACCCCGGACGTGTCGGTCGGCGCTTACTACCAGTTCGAGTGGGAAGCCAACCGCCTGCCGGCGGCGGGCAGCTACTTTTCCAGCTTCGACAGCATCGGCAACGGCAACGAACGCCTGTTCGCCGGCGACGCGGTGATCCCTGGCGGCCAACCGCTGGCGTTCTACAGCGGTGGCAACAAGAACGCCAAGGACTCGGGGCAGGGCGGTGTGCAACTGAAATGGCGCACCGAGACGGTCGACTATGGCCTCTACGCCATTCGCTTCCACGACAAGAGCCCGCAACTGCTGGTGCGGCCGGACTTCGCCAACCTCAACCCGGTCACCGGGCAGGCCGGCGAGTACTACTGGGTGTACCCCGAAGGCGTCGAGGCTTTGGGCGCGAGCTTCTCCACCACGGTGGACCAGTTCAACATCGCCGGTGAACTCTCCACTCGCTGGCACCAGCCCCTGGCGTCCACCAACCAGCGCACGCTGCTGGCCGGCGAGGCGATTTCCAACGAGGCCGATGATGCGCTCTACGCCACAGGCCACACCCTGCACGCCAACCTGTCATGGCTGGCCAGTTTCGGCCCGACCTTCATGGCGCTGGAATCGAGCTTCATCGGTGAACTGGCCTGGAACCGCACCCTGAGCGTCACCCGCAACCCCGATGCCGTGGACCCCAACGCCGACCGCGATGCCTGGAGCTTTCGCACGGTGTACGAGCCCATGTACCGGCAGTTCTTCCCTGGCATGGACGTGAGCATTCCCGTGGGCATCAGTTACACCCACGGCGCGTCGGAATCCTTGGGCACCGCCTTTGGCACCAACCGTGGCGGCGACATGAACATCGGCATCAAGGGCAACTACCTCAACACCTGGAACCTGGGCCTGACGTACACCCACTACTACGGGCCGGCCAACACCTTTCTCGATGCCAACAACAACTACACCTTCGAACAGTCGCTCAAGGACCGGGATTTCGTGGCCTTCAGCGTCAGCCGTACATTCTGAACCGAGGACATGACGATGAAACCAATGATCTTGCTCCTGGCCTCTTCGCTGTTGCTGGCCCATGGCGCCCAGGCGGCGGTGCCGGCGAGCGAAGCCGATACCCTCAAGACCACCCTCACGCCCCTGGGCGCCGAGCGCGCGGGCAACGCCAGTGGCAGCATTCCGGCCTGGAACGGCGGCCTGACCCAGGCCGACCCGGCGTACAAGGATGGCGGCAAGCGCGGCGACCCCTTTGCCGCGGAAAAACCGCTGTTCACCATCAATGCCCAGAACGCCAGCCAATACGCCGACAAGCTGTCCCAGGGCACCCTGGCCATGCTCAAGAAATACCCGAATAGCTATCACCTGGACGTCTACCCGACCCACCGCACCGCCGCCGCGCCCCAAGGTGTGTACGACGCTACCTACAAGAACGCCCTCAACGGCAAGCTGGTGGACGGTGACGCTGGGCCCATGCCCCAGGACGCCCAGGGCGGTATCCCGTTCCCGATCCCGAAAACCGGCGCCGAGGCCATCTGGAACCACCTGCTGCGCTGGCGCGGGGCCTCCTGGCACGCTGACTTTACCCAGTACCTGACCACCGCCGATGGCAAGCACGTGCTCACCAACGACTCGCGCTCCGACCTGCAGATGCCCTGGTACCTGCCCGACGGTGGCAAGAAGGACGGCGTGTTCTGGACCATCCGCATGGTCAATGACGGCCCGCCGCTACGCGCTGGCGAGGCCATCACCGGCCGCGAGAACCTCAACGCCAACAACGCTGGGGTGTGGACGTACCTGCCGGGCCAGCGCCGGGTTCGCCGGCTGCCCAACGCGTGCTGCGACACGCCGACGCCGGCCACCGCCGGGGTGATGAGCTTCGACGAACTGTATGTGTTCAACGGCCGTATCGACGGCTTCGACTGGAAGCTGGTGGGCAAGCAGGAGCTGTACATCCCCTACAACTCCAACAAGGTCTTCACGGTCAGCAACCCCACCGACCTGCTGGGTGAGCACCACCTCAACCCCGCTGATATCCGCTGGGAACTGCACCGTGTGTGGGTGGTGCAAGCCACGCTCAAGGCCGGCAAGCGCCACGTGATGCCGCGCAGCACCTACTACCTGGACGAAGACACCTGGGCCGCCGTGCTGGGCGAACGCTATGATGCCCAGAACCAGTTGGCCAAGGCGCTGTGGACCACGCCTGTGGTACTACCGGACATGCCTGGCGTGGTGACCCTCACCAACGGCTTCTATGACCTGCTGTCGGGCGCCTGGTTTACCGGTGACATCTTCGCCGGCAAGAACGAACAGTACCGGGTGGTACAGGCCTACAAAGACTCGGTGTTCACCCCGGATGCCCTGGCCGGCGAAGGCGTGCGCTGAGATGAACACTTCCCTTGTCGTCAGCGCCCTGTGCCTGGCCTTGGCCGGGCAGGGCGCCCAGGCCGCTGAACTTCTCGACGTGCTCACCGTGCCAGCCGTGCAATCGCAACAGGCCCTGCACGGGGTTTTGCTTGGCATTGGCCGCGCCGGCACGCGGCTGGTGGCGGTGGGCGAGCGTGGCATTATCCTGCTGTCCGATAACAACGGTGTCAGCTGGCGGCAGGCAGCCGTTGCGGTCAGCACCAGCCTCACCGCCGTGCAGTTCGTCGACGCCCAGCGCGGCTGGGCCGTTGGCCATGGCGGCGTGGTGCTGTTCAGCGGCGATGCCGGCGAGCACTGGCAACTGCAACTGGACGGCCGCCGCGCCGCCGCGCTGGAACTGGCGGCGGCGCAACTGGCCGGCGACGACGCGCGCCTGACGGCCGCGCGCCGGCTGGTGGCCGACGGTGCCGACAAACCGCTGCTGGCCTTGAGCTTCAGCGACGCGCGCCATGGCCTGGTAGTCGGCGCCTATGGCCTGGCCCTGGCCACCGAGGACGGCGGCGCCACCTGGGCCTCCTGGGCTGGGCGCCTGCCCAACCCCCAGGGCCTGCACCTGTACGCGGTGGCCCGGGACGGCGGTGAAGTGGTGGTCGCCGGCGAGCAGGGTCTGGTGTTGCGCTCCACTGACAACGGTGCCCACTTCGATGCCCTGGCCAGTCCCTATGACGGGAGCTATTTCAGCCTTGTCCGGTTGCCCTCCGGGGGCCTGTTGCTGGGCGGCCTGCGCGGCCACCTGTTCAGCCTGCGCGACGGGGCCTTCAAGGAAGTCGGCAACCCGGTGCCGGTGTCCATCAACGCGGCCCTGGTCAGCGGCCAGCGTCTGCTGGTGGTCAACCAGGCCGGTGGCGTGCTGCAGGGCCACCTGGATGGCAGCGGCCTGACACCCTTGCCGCTGGCCGCCGCCGCGCCGCTGTCGGCACTGGCCGAGGGCGCCGACGGCAGCCTCATCGGCGTCGGCTTCGCTGGCCCCTTGCGCCTGAGTTCGGCGCCCACTCAAGCTTTAGCGGAGTAAGCCCATGCACGCCCCCAGTGCTTCCCCGGCGCAGCGGCCCAGCGGCCGCCTGGCCGATTTCGACAGCCGTTCCGGCTCGTTGCTGGAACGCGCGCTGTTCAACCAGCGGCGCATCGTCTTGCTCCTGTGCCTGCTGGCCACGGCGGTACTGGGCTGGCAGGCCACGCGCCTGACCCTCAACGCCAGCTTCGAGAAGATGATCCCAGGCGACCAGCCCTTCATCGCCAACTACCTGGCCCACCGTCAGGAGCTGTCGGGGCTGGGCAATGCCGTGCGCATCGCCGTGGTCAACACCCGAGGCAGTGTCTACGACAAGGACTACCTGGCCACCCTGCAGCAACTCAATGACCAGGTATACTTGCTGCCCGGTGTCGACCGTGCCTACATGAAATCGCTGTGGACCCCGGCCACCCGCTGGGTGGGCGTGACGGAGGAGGGCCTGGAAGGCGGCCCGGTGATCCCCGAGGGTTACGATGGCAGGGCCCCCAGTCTGGAGGCCCTGAAACGCAACGTCGAACGCTCCAACGAAATTGGCCAATTGGTGGCATTCGATCAGCAGTCGAGCATTATCTACGTGCCGCTGCTGGCTACCACCGCCGACGGCAAGGCGCTGGACTACAGTGCCCTGGCCACGCGACTGGAGGCGTTGCGCACGCAGTACCAGGGCCACGGCATCGAAATCCGCATCACTGGCTTCGCCAAAGTGGTGGGCGACCTCATCGATGGCCTGCGCCAGATCCTGCTGTTTTTCGCTGCGGCCATCGCCATCACTGCCGTGGTGCTGTACGGCTACACCCGTTGCCTGCGCAGCACCGCGCTGGTGATGAGCTGCTCGCTGGTGGCCGTGGTGTGGCAACTGGGCTTGCTGCCATTGCTGGGCTTTGAACTGGACCCGTACTCGGTGCTGGTACCGTTCCTGGTGTTTGCCATCGGCATGAGCCACGGCGCGCAGAAGATGAACGGCATCATGCAGGACATCGGCCGTGGCATGCACCGCCTGGTGGCCGCGCGCTTTACCTTCCGCCGGTTGTTCATGGCCGGGCTCACGGCGCTGCTGTGCGACGCGGTGGGGTTCGCGGTGCTGATGATCATCAAGATCCAGGTCATCCAGGACCTGGCGCTGATCGCCAGCCTGGGCGTGGCGGTGTTGATCTTCACCAACCTGATCCTGTTGCCGGTGCTGCTGTCTTACGTGGGCGTCAGCGCCACGGCGGCCAAGCGCAGCCTGCGCGGCGAGCAGGCGGATGCCGCGGGCGCCGTGCGCCACCCGGCCTGGCGCTTTCTCGACCTGTTCACCCAGCGTCGCTGGGCCAGCGTTTGCGTGCTGGCGGCGGCGCTGCTGGCGGCCGGCGGCTATCTGGTCAGCCTGCACCTGAAGGTCGGCGACCTGGATGCCGGTGCCCCGGAGCTGCGCGCCGATTCGCGCTACAACCAGGACAACGCTTACCTGACGGCCCACTACGGCGCCAGCAGCGACGTGTTCGCGGTGATGGTCAAGACCCCCGCCGGTGGTTGCTCCACCTATGACACCTTGCAGCGGGTGGACAACCTGGACTGGCAACTGCGCGGCTTGCCCGGTGTGGATTCGACCAACTCCCTGGCGCTGCTCAACCGCCGGGTGCTGGTAGGGCTGTCAGAAGGCAACCCGCGCTGGTACGAGTTGCTGAACAACCAGGCCACCCTGAACATGGTCACCGCAGGTGCCCCCCGTGGCCTGTACAACGAAGACTGCAGCCTGCTGACCCTGTACGCCTACCTCACCGACCACAAGGCCGACACCCTCGCCCGGGTGGTGGACAGCGTCCAGGCCTTCGCCCGGGCCAACGACAGCGACCAGGCGCAATTCCTGCTGGCGGCCGGCAGCGCGGGTATCGAGGCGGCCACCAATATCGTGGTCAAGCAGGCCAGCCATGAAATGCTCTGGTACGTGTATGGCGCCGTCGTGCTGCTGTGCCTGGTGACGTTCCGTTCCTGGCGTGCGGTACTGTGCGCGGTGTTGCCACTGATGCTCACCTCGGTTCTGTGTGAAGCGCTGATGGTGGCCCTGGGCATCGGGGTCAAGGTCGCCACCTTGCCGGTGATTGCCTTGGGTGTAGGCATTGGCGTCGACTACGCGCTGTACGTGATGAGCATCGTGCTGGCGCAGATGCGCGCCGGGGCCAGCCTGTCCCAGGCCTACTACCAGGCGTTGCAGTTCACCGGCAAGGTGGTGATGCTCACTGGCGTGACCCTGGCCATCGGGGTCGGCACCTGGATGTTCTCGCCCATCAAATTCCAGGCCGACATGGGGGTGCTGCTGGCATTCATGTTCGTGTGGAACATGGTCGGTGCGCTGATCCTGCTGCCGGCGTTGGCCTATTTCCTGCTGCCCCGGACGCAGCGCGAGGAACCGCTGGGCGCCGCCCAGGCCACCGCCTCCCGCGCCGAAGCCGTGCGGCCGCTGACCTTGGAGGTGGCCCATGAAGGCTGACCGCCAGGCAGGCCTGCCGCAGTCGCTGCTGTTGTTGCTGGGCAGTTGCCTGCCGGTGCTGGGGGCCGTGTTGCTCGCACCCGTGCTACCGAGGATGCAGGCGCATTTCGCCGACACCCCCGGCGTGGCCGTGCTGGTACCGGTGGCGCTGACCCTGCCGGCACTGATGGTGGCGTTGCTGGCGCCGTTCGCGGGGGTAATCGCCGACCGGGTAGGGCGCCGGCCGCTGCTGCTCTGGGCCATGTTGCTGTACACCCTGTGCGGCACGCTGCCCTTGTGGTTGCAGTCACTGCCGGCCATCGTCGCCAGCCGGGCCGGCATCGGCCTGGCCGAGGCGGCGATCATGACCGGTTGCACCACCTTGATGGGCGACTACTACAGCGGCGCTCGACGCGAACGCCTGTTTGCCTTGCAGATGGTCGCGACCTCGCTGTCGGCGGCGGTGTTCATGGGGCTGGGTGGGCAGTTGGGGCAGGATAACTGGCGTGCACCGTTCGCCCTGTACGCAGCAGGGCTGGTGTTCCTGCCCTTGATGGCGCGCCTGCTGTGGGAGCCCGTCGCCCCGGTACAGGTGGCCCGTGGGCAGCAGGCGCTGCCGTGGCGTGCCCTGGCGCCGTTGTATCTGTTGGCGCTGCTGGCAGGCGCGAGCCTGTTCATCGTGCCGGTGCAGGCCGGGTTCGTCCTTGGCCTGCTGGGTATCGATGCTCCGCAACAGATCGGTCTGACCATGGGCGCTAACCAGTTGGCCGTGGTAGCCGGTGCCTTGAGTTTTCGACTGATCGGTCGAATCTCGCCCGCGCGGCTGCTGCTGCTCGCGTTCGTGCTCGCCGGTTGCGGCGGCGTGTTGATGGGCAGTGCCAGCAGCCATCTGCACGTGGTGGTGGCCGTGGCCATCAATGGCCTGGGCATCGGCCTGATGCTACCCACCTTGATCACCTGGGTCATGGCGCAGGTGGGGTTCAGCCAGCGCGGCCGGGCCACCGGGCTATTCACAGCGGCCATTTTCGCGGGCGAGTTCGTCAGTCCTTTGCTGGTGCTGGCCATCAGCGCAGGGCAGGTGACGGCGGTGCCCCATGCGGTGCTCGCAATCGGTCTGTTGCAGGGGGTGGTGGCGTTGCTGTGCATGGCGCTGCCCCGCCTGGAAGGGCTGCTCGAGGCGGATCAAGGGCTTCACCCATGACCTGTTCTCATCGAGAATCTCCAAGGACTCGTGTATGAAACTAGCCACACTCAAAAACAACGCCCGTGATGGTCAGCTGGTGGTGGTTAGCCGTGACCTGAGCCAGTACTCGGTCGCCACGGGTATCGCGCCCACGCTGCAACATGCCATCGAGCACTGGGCCGAGACCGCGCCCTTGTTGCAGGCCCTCTATGAGCACCTGCAAGCGGGCACCGCTGACGCTGCCCGGCCCTTCGACCCCGCTCAGGCCATGGCGCCGTTGCCCCGGGCGTACCAGTGGTGCGACGCCTCGGCGTTCCTCAACCACGGCACCCTGATGCAGACGGCCTTCAACCTCGATCCCATCGAAGGTGCCGAGCGTATCCCGTTGATGTACCAAGGCGCAGGGGATGATTTTCACGGCGCCCAGGACGACCTCAAGCTACCCAGCGAAGCGCAGGGCATCGACTTCGAGGGCGAGTTCGTGGTGCTGGTGGATGACGTACCTCTGGGTTGCAGCGCCGAGCAGGCGGCCGGGCACGTCCGTCTGATCCTGCAGGTCAATGATGTCAGCCTGCGCGCCCTGGCCCCTCGGGAAATGCTCACCGGCTTCGGCTTCCTGCAGGCCAAACCCTCGTCCAGCTTCGCCCCGGTGGCGGTCACGCCGGACGAACTGGGGGCAGCCTGGGCCCAGGGGCGCGTGCAGTTGCCGTTGCAGGTGGCGCGCGGCGGAGAATGGTTCGGCCACCCTCACGGTGGTGAAATGAATTTCAGCTTCGGCCAGTTGATCGCCCATGCGGCGCTGACCCGTCGCCTGGGGGCCGGGACGCTGGTAGGCTCAGGCACCGTGTCCAATAGCGACCGATCGGTCGGTTCGGCTTGCATCGCTGAACGCCGGGCCATCGAGATGATCGAGCACGGCAGTGCGCGCACCGGCTTCCTGCGCTTTGGCGAGCGGGTGCGCATGGAGGTCATTGGCCTGGATGGCCAGTCGATATTTGGCGCCATTGACCAGCGCGTGGTGTCGGCCCATGACTGATCGCCCAGGCGTTCGGGTGTTGATCACCGGCGCCAACGGCTTCCTCGGCCAGGGCCTGGTCAAGCGCCTGTTGGCGCAGGGCCAACTGCGTGGCCAGCCGATCGCGACGCTGCGTTTGCTGGACATGAACCTGGACGCCGCGCCCGCCGATGCGCGCGTACGCCTGCATATCGGCAGCATCACCGACCCGGCCTTGCTGCGCCGCGTATTGGCCGACGGCATCGATGTGGTGTTCCACCTGGTGGGCATTCCAGGCGGGGCGGCCGAGCGGCAGTACGAGCTGGGCTACGAGGTCAACCTTCAAGCCAGCCTGCAATTGCTGCAGCAGCTGCGCAACCGTGCCCGGCCACCGGTACTGGTGTTTGCCAGCAGCGTGGCCGTGTATGGCGCCGATTTGCCCGCGCGCCTGGATGAAAGCGCCGTACCGGCGCCGCAGTCGTCCTACGGCGCCCACAAGCGCATGGTGGAAATCGCCTTGAGTGACCTGGCCAGGCGCGGTGAAGTGGACGGCCGTGCCCTGCGTTTGCCCGCCATCGTTGCCCGTCCTGGCCCCGGCTGCGGGCTGTGCTCGGCGTTCATGAGTGAGCTGCTGCGCAGGGTCGCCGCCGGCCAGCCGTATCAATGTCCCGTATCACCGGCCGCCACGGCCTGGTGGATGTCGGCCCGCTGCTGCGTCGACAACCTGATGTGCGCCGCAGAGCTGACGTTGCCGACTGACGCCCCGCGGGTCTGGCAGCTACCCGTCCTGCACCTGTCCATCGCCCAGGTCATGAATGCCCTGGCCGAACGCTTCGGTGATGGCTGCCGGGCCTTGGTCAGCTACCACCCCGACGCCCAGCTGGAAGCCCGGTTCGGCCGCCAGCCACCCTTGAAAACCCCCCAAGCCCGCGCCCTGGGCCTGCGCCACGACGGGAGCGCCAGCGCCCTGGTGCGCCGTGCGCTGGAACTGCCGGCCGTGACTCGTCGCCCCGCACAAGGAAACCCCTGCCATGAAGCCTGAACGCCGCCTCATCGACTTGTCCGTGACCCTGGAGAACAACCCCTGGACCGACCCGCCCCCGTTGCTGCCACGCATCGACTACATGGACCACCAGCAGGGCTGGCCGGAGATGGCCGCGATGTTCCCGGGCCTGACCCTGGAGCAGTTGCCGGGCCAGGAATCCTGGGCCGCGGAGCGCCTGACCCTCACCACCCACAGCGGTACCCACATGGACGCGCCCTGGCATTACGCGTCCACCACCGACGGTGGAAAACCGGCCTGGGGCATTGATGAACTGCCGCTGCAATGGTGCCTGCAACCCGGGGTGAAGCTCGACTTTCGGCACCTGCCGGACGGCCATGTGGTCAGCGCCGCCGAGGTCGAGGTTGAACTGCGGCGCATCGGCCACGTGCTGGCGCCCCTGGATATCGTGCTGGTCAACACCCGGGCGGGCGCGCTGTTCGGCCAGCCTGGCTACCTGGACGCGGGAGTGGGCATGGGCCGCGAGGCCACCCTGTACCTGCTTGACCGGGGGGTGCGCGTGGTGGGTACCGACGCCTGGAGCTGGGACGCACCGTTCAAGTACACCCGCGAGCGGTTCGCCGCCACTGGGGATGCCGCGCTCATCTGGGAAGGGCACAAGGCGGGGCGCGACATTGGCTACGGGCAGATGGAAAAGCTCGCCAACCTGGAGCAACTGCCAGCCGATGGCTTCGTGGTGTCCTGCTTCCCCTACAAGATCAAACACGCTTCGGCCGGCTTCGTCCGCGCCGTGGCCATTCTCAACGACTGAGCATCTGCCATGACTGACATCGTATTATTCAACGCAGGTGTTTCCACCTGCAGCCAGCGGGTGCGTTTCGTTCTGGCCGAGAAGGGCATCGCCTACACCGACCAGCGCTTGCGCCTGGACCAGGGCCAGCACCTGACGCCCGACTACCTGGCCATCAACCCCAACGGCTTGCTGCCGGCCTTGGTCCATGACGGCCAGGTCATCGTCGACTCCAGCGTGATCAACGAGTACCTGGATGAAGTGTTCCCCACCCCGCGGCTGGTGCCCGTGCAACCGGTGGCCCGGGCGCACATGCGTGCGTGGGTGGTGTACCTGGACGAAGTCATGACCCCAGCCATCCGCTACCCGTCATTCCAGCAGTTTTTTGGCGGCGGCCTGCGCAACATGACCCCCGAGCAGCGGCAGGCCTTCGCCAGCCGCTTGCCATTGCGCAAGGACTTCGCCCTGGAGATAGGCCCCCAAGGCTTCCCCGACGAGAAGCTGGCGGCGGCGATGGCGCGAATCGAACAGTCGCTGGAGCGCATGGAACGGGCGCTGGCGGACAAACCGTGGATGGCCGACCGGCAGATAACCTTGGCCGACATCGCCATGATGCCCAGCGTCGTGCGCTTGGAAGACCTGGGCATGAGCCACCTGTGGGCCGGCCGGCCCAACGTCGCCCACTGGTACGCCCGCCTGCAGGACCGCCCGGCCTTCGCCGCGGCCTACGGGCCTGGCAGCCGCTTGGGGGCGGGCGCCTGAGCGGCGGTCAGGCACACCGCATGCACCGCCGACGCGACCAGGCAGGATTCAAGTGCACCGCCACAGGTACCACGCCGCCACCGTCCGCCAGGGTGCCCAAGCCTTTCCCAGCTCACGCATCTGCCCAGGCGTGGGCGCCTTGGGCAGCCGCTTGAGGCGCCGATAGCCCTCGCGCACGCCGAAGTCGTCCACCGGAAGGATATCCCCGCGCTCCAGGGTGTAGATCAGGAACATCTCCACCGTCCACCGGCCTATGCCGCGCAAGGCGCTCAAGCGGTTGATCAAGTCTTCATCCGTCAGCAGCACCGCATCGGCGCGGCGTGGCACCACGCCGTCCAGGCTGGCCTGGGCAATCGCCCGGATCGTGGCCAGCTTGGCCGCGGAAAACCCGCAGGCACGCTGCAATGCCGGGTCGGTGTGCAGCAGTTGCCGGGGGCTGGGGAAAGCGGTGTCGGGGTACAACGCCAGCAACCGGCCCAGTATGGCGTCACCCGCCTTGGCATGCAGTTGCTGGTAGGCAATGGCCCGGATCAGCGCTTCATAGGGTTCACGCGCCGGCTTTGGCGCATGCCCACAGGGCCCCACCCGTGCGATGTGGCCGGCCCAGTCGTCGTCCAGGCCGGCCAGGAAAACACTGGCCTGGGCAAGGGCGTCGGCGTCCACGGGTCAGGCTTGCCCGGCGCGGCGCGCGGCGGTGCGCGACAGGGCTGCCCAATCGAGCTGGCCATCGCCGTGGGCCACGCCTTCGATCAGCGCGTCACGCAAGGTGCTCGCCAGGGGCAAGGGCACATTGGCTTTCTCGCCCGCGTCCATGGCCAGGCGCACGTCCTTGAGGCCCAGCGCCAGCTTGAAGCCCGCCGGCTCGAAGCGCTCCTGGGCGATAGCCTCACCGTAGCCCTTGTACACCGGGGCAGCGAACAGGGTGGAGGTGACCAGGTCGATCAGTACCCCCTTGTCCACCTCATAACCCTCAGCCAGTGCAGCGGCTTCGCCGAGGGTGCCGATCGCGCTGGCAATCATGAAGTTCACCGACAGCTTCACCGCATTCGCCTGTTCCGGGCGGTCGCCCAGGGCCCAGGTCTTCTGCCCGAGCACGTCGAACAGCGGCTGCACCGCCGCCAGCGCCGCGGCATGCCCGGCGGCCAGAATCTGCAACTGCCCGGCTTCGGCGACATTGACCCGGCCCAGCACCGGGGCAGCGATATAGGACGTGCCGTGTTGCAGGTGCAGCGCGGCCAGCAAGTTGGCCAGGCCCACCGACACCGTGGCCATGTTGATGTGTATCGCCCCGTGCTTGAGTGCCGGCAGGGCCTGGGCATCGACCAGGGTATCCAGGGTCGCGGCGTCGTCGGCGAGCATCGAGATCAGCACATCGGCATCCTCCACCGCTTCACGCGGGCTGGCGGCCGCCACGGCGCCCAGGGCCACCAGTTTTTCCACCGGCTGCGGCGAGCGGTTCCAGGCACGCACCGAGTAGCCGGCATTGAGCAGGTTGGCGGCCATGGGCAGGCCCATGGTGCCCAGGCCGAGAAAGGCGATCTTCATGACGGGTGCTTCCTTTTTTCAAGACTGGTGGGCAGTACACAGCAGGGGATGGCGTTTGGCAACCCGGGCAAAGGGCGAGCGTCCAGGGCCACCGCACGGCCCACCGCCTGGCCTACTCTGAAAGTGCCAGCAGACGAACTATTTTGCGTGCCGTCGCGCGCTGCAGCATCAAGTCGCGCCACTGCCAGCCGACATCAATCGTGCTGACTGCCCCTTCACCGTTGCCTGCGAGACACCTTGATGAACAGCCTTTCCGCTGACGACCGCGCCCAGGTCTTGCAGGATGCAACCACGCAGTTCTGGAAACACATCATTCCCATCGTCTGGATTGCCTTCGCCATCCATATCCTGTTGTTCGCGCTGTTTCTGTTTCTGAAGATTCCAGTGCTGTTGGGCGCCAACGCCGTCAGCATCCTCGTATATGTTGTCTGCCTGCGCGCCATTGCCCGCGGGCGCCTGCAGACCGCCGGGATGCTGCTGAGCCTGGAGATCATCGGCCACGCCGTCGTCGCCACGTGGATGGTGGGGTGGGACAGCAATTTCTACTTCTACCTGTTCTGCCTGGTGCCGATCATTGCCTTCAGTTTCCAGAACGCGCCGCTGCGTCGCCGGGGGTTGAGCCTGGCGATCGTGGTGGTCGCTGTCGGCGGCTATGCGTTGCGCCGCCAGACAGGCGTGGCCACGGCGATCAGCGACGGGCTGACCGAGGCCTTCGGCATCGGCAATGCGTTGACTGCCGTGGGCCTGTTGCTGCACGCCACCTACCTGTCGGTTCGCTTCACCTTGTCCATGCAGTTGCAGCTGTTTCACACCGCCCACCGCGACAGCCTGACGAGCCTGTACACCCGGCGCCGGGTGCTGCAGCGCTTGCGCCAGATCGGCACCGAACCCCCGGCAGGCTCGACCGCCATCGTGTTGCTGGATGTGGACCACTTCAAACAGATCAATGACCGCCACGGTCACGACTTCGGCGACCGGGTGCTGCAGCGGGTCGCCGACAGCATCGCCGCCTGCGTGCGCGACACGGATATCGCCGCCCGTTGGGGAGGCGAGGAGTTTCTGGTGCTGATGCCCAACACCACCGTGCAGGAGGCCCGGCAGGTGGCCGATAGAGTGTTGGCCCACATCCGAGAATACGCAGGCCAGGTCCAAGGCGCCGGGCTGACCATCACGGCGACCCTGGCCGTGGCAGCGTTGCAGCCCGGGGAGGCGTTTCGGGATGCACTCAACCGCGCCGACCAGACGCTTTATCGCGGTAAGGAAGCCGGGCGTGACCGCGTCATGGTCGCGATTTGACGGAGGAGTCACGGCTGTCACCGCGCTGCAATGAAACTGAAATATTAGCTTGCTAATGTTTTTTCTTTTCGCGGATCCAACAGCCCATGCGTCGTGTTGTGTTTAATCAGAAAGGGGGCGTTGGCAAGTCGAGCATCGCCTGCAACCTGGCGGCGGTCAGTGCCGCCGAGGGCTATCGAACGCTGTTGGTGGACCTGGATGCCCAGGCCAACTCCACTCATTACCTGACCGGGTTGATGGGGGATGACATTCCGGTGGGCATCGCCGACTTTTTCAAGCAGACCCTGTCTGGCGGGCTGGCCAGCAAGAAAAGCCGCGTCGAGATTTGTGAAACCGCCTACGATAACCTCCACCTGGTCACCGCCAGCCCGGAGCTGGCGGACTTGCAGCCAAAACTCGAAGCCAAGTTCAAGATCAACAAGCTGCGCCGCCTGCTGGTGGACCTTTCGCAAGATTACGAACGCATCTACATCGACACGCCGCCGGCGATGAACTTCTACACCTTCAGCGCGCTGATCGCTGCGGACCGGGTGCTGATCCCCTTCGACTGCGACAGTTTCTCGCGCCAAGCCTTGTACAGCGTCATCGAGCAGGTCGCTGATCTGCGTGGCGACCATAACGAGTCGTTGGTGGTGGAGGGGATTGTCGTCAACCAGTTTGTCAGCCGCGCCAGCCTGCACCAGAACCTGATCAACGAACTGGTCGGCGAGCAACTGCCCGTGTTGCCGGTGTATATCAGCAGCTCGGTGAAGATGCGCGAGTCCCATGAGGCGTCGGTGCCGCTGATTCACCTGGAACCGCGGCACAAACTGACGTCGCAGTTCGTCGACCTGCTGACGGTACTCGAACGCGCTAGCTGAGGTGCTGCGCGGGGCCCCGCTCGACGGTGCCGGTTGTAAACCAGCATCACCACAACGGTGGCGGAGCGCTCACGGCTTGGCCGATGACTTCAATGGCGCGGTCGACGTCGGCGTCCGTGGTAAAGCGCCCCAGGCTCAACCGAACACTGCGCTGGGCCTGTTCCGCACTCAAGCCAATGGCCACCAGCACATGGGAGGGCCCGGCGCTGGCCGAGTTGCACGCCGAGGTCGATGACAATGCCAGGTCGTTGGCCAACGTTGCGCTGTTGAACCCCGGCACATCGATGCACAGGTTCAACGTGTGAGGAATGCGCTGGTCCGGACAACCATTCAGACGCACACCCGGTAGTTGCAACAAGCCGTCACGCAGGCGCGCCGACAAACCGTGCAGGCGCTGGGTTTCCTCTTCCTGGTGCAGGGCCGCCAAGGCGTAGGCGCTACCCATGCCGACGATCTGGTGGGTGGCCAGGGTACCGGATCGCAAGCCCTGTTCATGGCCACCGCCATGTATCTGCGCGCGCAGGGCAGGCCGTGCGCGGTCCCCCACGTACAGAGCGCCGATGCCCTTGGGGCCGTAGCTCTTGTGGGCTGACATGGACAACAGGTCCACCGGCCAGCGGGCCAGGTCGATGGCGACCTTGCCGGTGCCCTGGGCCGCGTCCACGTGCAGCAGGGCGCCGTGGTCACGGACGATCTGGCCGATGGTGGCCACGTCGGTGAGGGTGCCCAGTTCGTTGTTGACCAGCATCAGCGAGACCAGCAGGGTATCGTCGGCCAGGGCGCTGGCAACGGCCTGGGGCTGGATCAGGCCGTGGGCGTCCGGGCGCAGGCGGGTGATGCGAAAGCCTTGTTGCTCCAGTTCGCTGACGGTGTCGAGGATAGCCTTGTGTTCCAGGCTGCTGGTGATGATGTGTCGGCGATTGGCCGGGGCGGTGGCAGCGATGCCCTTGAGTGCCAGGTTGTTCGATTCGGTGGCACCCGAGGTCCAGACCAGACTGTCGGCGCCAGCACCGATCAGTTCACCCACCTGGCGACGGGCCAGTTCCACGGCCTGGCGTGCGCGCTGGCCATAGGTGTGCGAGCTGGACGCCGGGTTGCCGAAAGTGCCGCTCTGGCCAAGGCACGCCACCATGGCCGCGATCACGCGGTCGTCGACGGGGGTAGTGGCGGCGTAATCGAAATACAGCGGGTCGGTGGGCATGGGGGCTTTCCCTTTCTTCCAGTGGGGCGATAGGGAAAGCTTACCCGCGTGTGGACGCAAAAAAGTTGATTTTTAGCCGATAAGTTGCGGCGTTATTAGAATATTTTTCGCCTTTTTTCGGTGAAACGAAATAAGCCCCGGCTTGCCAGGGCTTCGAAGGTTTATCGGTCGACGATTTCCACCCAGTTGGCGCCATTGCCCACCGGGTAGCGGCCATTGAGCGTGAGACGTCCGCTGGCCGGATCGATGTCGAACACCGACAGCTGCTGGGACTTCTCGCCACTGCAGATCAGGTGACGGCTGTCGGCCGTGATGGCGAAACCCCGTGGCTGCTGTTCGGTGGCAAAGGTGCCGACCGGGGTCAGGGTGCCGTGGGCCTTGTCGACCTTGAAAGCGGCCAGCACGCTGCTGGTGCGTTCGCTGGTGTACAGGTAATTGCCGTCCGGGGTCACGTGGATGTCGGCGGCCCAGATGTCCTGGCTGTTATCGGCGTGCGGCTGCATGGCCGGTGTGCCCACGCGTGAGGGGCCGCGCGGCGCTCCGGGTTTGAGCGCAGTGTCGGCGGGCAGGCTGCTGGCCACGGCGACCTCGGTCAGTTGGCCGCTGTGGGCATCCAGTGCATAGCTGATGACCTTGGCCTGCAGTTCATCCAGCACATACACGAAGCGGTTGTCCGGGGCGAAGACCAGGTGGCGGGGGCCCAGGCCAGCGGGTGCGGGCAGGTGGTCGGGGGTGTAGGGGGCGAGCGCGCCCGTGTGGCTGTCGAAGTGGTATTGCAACACGCGCTCGCCGCCCAGGTTGGCCACCAGCAGGGTACGGTTCTGTTGGTCGATGCGTACCGAATGGGCATTCTGCGCAGTCTTCAAGGTCTGCAGGGGCTCGGGGGCAACCTTGCCGTCATCGACAGCGGTGACGGTGACGATGTCATTGTCGTAGGACACACCGAACAGGTACCGCCCGGTCTGGTCCAGGGAAATATAGGCATAGCTGTCGGGCGTCGGGCTTTCACTGATTTTGGTCAGGTGGCCGTCGCCGGGGGCGATGCTGAAGGTCTGGACCTTGTAGGGTTTTGAGCGCACGGCGGCGAACAAGTAGTTACCGTGGACAGCCAGCGGCATCACGGTGGGGCCTGCCTGGGTGACGGCGCCTGGGGTGAGCGTGCCGCTGCTGGCGTCCAGGCGGAAAGCAGAGAGGGTGCCATCGGTGGCGTTGGAGACGTAGACGAAGGTAGAGGCCATGGTGAGCTGACTCGACAGGACGAAGAGGAAGGGAAGGGTCCGACGGGCCAGGCGTGCGAGGGGGGAGGGCATGGGCGAACTCCTTGTTATTGTTCCTCCGAGGTTATCAGACGTCGTATGACAATGACCAGCGTTGCAACGCCGCCACGACGCCCCGCTGCAGGGCCGGGCGACGCTCGGGAAAAACGCGGCGCGGTGCTTCAGGCATTTCGCGTCGCCCGTTCCCGGCGCTTCGCCAGGCCCCACAGGGAATGGCCGGCAAGCCAATGACTCAGGTAAAGCCCACCACCGCGTGGGGGATATAGGGCGCCTGCAACTTCTCGATTTCCTCGTCCGTGAGCTTCAACGACAACGCCGCCACCGCATCGGTCAGGTGCTCCGCCCGGGAGGCGCCCACCAGTGGTGCGGTCACGCCTGGGCTTTGCATCACCCATGCCAATGCGACCTGCGCACGGGGTACGCCACGGGCGGCGGCGACCCTGGCCACGGCTTCGACGATCTGCCGGTCACACGCCTCGGTGTGCGGCTGGTACAGGCTTTTGCCGTAGTCGTCGGTTTCGGTGCGTACGGTGCTCTGATCCCAATCGCGGGTCAGACGGCCACGGGCCAGGGGGCTCCAGGGCAGCACGGCGATGCCCGCGTCACGGCACAGCGGCAGCATTTCGCGTTCTTCTTCACGGTTGATCAGATTCAGGTGGTTCTGCATGGAGACGAATTTCGTCCAGCCATGGCGCTCGGACGTCGCCAGGGCCTTGGCGAACTGCCAGGCGTGCATGGACGATGCACCAATGTGCAGGGCTTTGCCGGCCTTGACCACATCGTGCAGGGCTTCCAGGGTTTCCTCGATGGGCGTGGCGTAGTCCCAGCGGTGAATCTGGTACAGGTCGACGTAGTCGGTGCCCAGGCGCCGCAGGCTGTTGTCGATCTCGGCGAAGATTGCCTTGCGCGACAGGCCGCCCACGTTGGGTGCCGCGCGCAGAGGGAAATACACCTTGGTGGCGATCACGATCTCGTCCCGCCGGGCGTAGTCACGCAGCGCGCGGCCGACGATTTCCTCGCTGGTGCCGTCGGAATAGCTATTGGCCGTGTCGAAGAAATTGATGCCCAGTTCCACCGCGGTCTTGATCAGCGGCCGGCTGGTGTCTTCGTCCAGGGTCCAGGGGTGTTTGCCACGGTTGGGCACGCCATAGGTCATGCAGCCCAGCGCCAGCGGCGAGACCTTGAGGCCGGTATTGCCCAGGTTGACGGTGTTCATGCAGCGCTCCTGTCGACGGAAAATGTACCGAAATGTCCATGAAAGCGTTCCAGCCTAGACCCAGCGTGCGACAGGGTGCAAGCAAAGGGCTGATCTGCCCGCGCAGAAATGGCATGATGGGAATCTTTATTGCGGTGGTGTATCCGCTGGCAAGGTATTGAACTGGGGAGTGTTGAACAAATGACTGCGCAACAAACAATCACGGTGATCCCGCCAGGCGTCGCATTGAATGGGCAGGTTTCGCCACCCGGCTCGAAATCGATCACCAACCGCGCCCTGTTGCTGGCGGCCCTGGCCAAGGGCACCAGCCGCCTGGATGGCGCGCTGAAGAGCGACGACACCCGTCACATGTCCAACGCGCTGCGGCAGATGGGCGTGGTTATCGAGGAGCCGGACGACACCACTTTCGTGGTCACCAGCACCGGGCAACTGCAGGTGCCCGACGCGCCGCTGTTCCTGGGCAATGCCGGTACTGCCGTGCGCTTCCTGACCGCGGCCGTGGCCACTGTCGAAGGCGACGTTACCCTGGACGGCGACCACTACATGCAGAAGCGCCCCATCGGGCCGTTGCTGGCATCGCTGCGCGCCGGTGGCGTGGACGTGCACAGCGCCACGGGCTGCCCACCGGTGCAGGTCAAGGGCACGGGCCGCCTGCAGGCCCAGCGTTTCGAAATCGACGGTGGCCTGTCCAGCCAGTACGTGTCGGCGCTGTTGATGGTGGCTGCCTGCGGCACCGCGCCCATCGACGTGGCCCTGACCGGCAAGGACATCGGCGCGCGTGGCTACGTGGACCTGACCCTGGCCTGCATGCGTGCCTTCGGCGCCCAGGTGGCGCAAGTGGACGACGTTACCTGGCGCGTGCAGCCCACCGGCTATGTGGCCGGTGACTACTTCATCGAACCGGATGCCTCGGCCGCCACCTACTTGTGGGCCGCCCAGGCGCTGACCGGTGGGCGCATCGACCTGGGCGTCGCCGACGACGCCTTCACCCAGCCGGATGCGGCGGCGCAGGCCTGCATCGCGCAGTTCCCGAACATGCCGGCGGTGATCAACGGTTCACAGATGCAAGACGCCATTCCCACCCTGGCGGTGCTGGCCGCGTTCAACCGCACGCCGGTGCGTTTCGTCGAACTGGCCAACCTGCGCGTCAAGGAATGCGACCGCGTGGCCGCCCTGGACGATGGCCTGAATGCCATTCGCCCGGGCCTGTCGACGGTGGAAGGCGATGACCTGCTGGTCCACGCCGACCCAGCCCTGGCCGGCACCACGGTGGACGCGCTGATCGACACCCATTCCGACCATCGCATCGCCATGTGCTTTGCCCTGGCCGGCTTGAAGGTGGCGGGTATCCGTATCCAGGACCCGCTGTGCGTAGGCAAGACCTACCCGCGGTACTGGGACGCG
This sequence comes from Pseudomonas sp. RIT-To-2, assembly GCF_029623465.1. Lineage (NCBI taxonomy): Bacteria > Pseudomonadati > Pseudomonadota > Gammaproteobacteria > Pseudomonadales > Pseudomonadaceae > Pseudomonas > Pseudomonas sp. RIT-To-2. Next base: position 34,519 of record NZ_JAPYKM010000042.1, read on the forward strand.
CTGGCCTCGCTCGGTGTTACGTACAAGTAACGCCACCCGGTAGCAGCGGACCCGGCCGCGTCACGACCGCCGCGCAGTCACAGGCACACCGCGCCAGCCGTGAATGCGGTGTGCCTGATGGGGGGTGCCTGTGACGCGGCCGGGTCCGCTGCAGGCCATCACGACAGCGCGTCCATGCTATGGCGCAGCCGGCGCCCCTCGATCCACACCCGCAACCCGCGGTACTTGACCATGTAGCGCACCGCCACGGCCGCTGCCAGCAGCCCCGAAGCCGCGCCAATGCCCAAGGCCCAGCGTGGCCCGCAGACATCCGCGACCCAGCCGACGATAGGCGCGCCCAGCGGGGTGCCACCCACCGAAATCGCCAGCAGAATGGCCATGACCCGGCCTCGCATCAGCGGGTCTGTGGACAATTGCACGGTGCTGTTCGCCGTGGTGGTGAAGGTCTGTGCCGACACGCCCACCGCCGTCAGCGTCAGGCCAAACCACCAGTAGCCCGGCATCAGCGCCGCCAACCCGGTGCCCACGCCGAACAAGAGCGCACCCACCAGCAACATCCCCAGGCGCGGGTTGGTGCGGCTGGCCGAGAGCAGGGCGCCCAGCACCGAACCTACCGCCAGGCACGAAGACAGCACCCCGTACTGACTGGGGCCCTGGTGAAACACGCTGACCGACATGGTGGAAATGAAGATGGGAAAGTTCAGCCCGAAGGTGCCGATCAGGAAGTACATCCATAAAATCGCCAGCAGGTCCGGGCGGCTGCGCACGTAGCTGAACCCTTCACTCAGGCTGGCACGGGTGCCCTTGCTGCGCTTGAGGGTGCGCAGTTCATCCAGGCGCAGCCAGCGCAAGGACAGCAGCACGGCACCGAACGACGCCGCATTGAGCAGGAACACCCAACCGCTGCCAATGGCGGCGATCAGCACGCCGGCCACTGCCGGGCCGATCATGCGCGCGGCGTTGAAGGACGTGGAATTGAGGGCCACGGCATTGGACAGGTGCTTGTCGCCCACCAGCTCAGCGACGAAGGTCTGGCGCGCCGTGGAATCGAATGCGCTGACGCACCCGAACAGGAAAGCGAAGACGTAGACATGCCATAGCTGCACCATGCCGGTCAGGGTCAGTACCCCCAACGCCAGCGCCAGGACGCCGGACAATGCCTGGGTGGTCATCACCAGCCTGCGCCGGTCGAAGTGGTCGGCGGCCAGGCCCGTGAAGGGCATCAGCAGCAGGTAAGGGCCGAACTGCAGCGCCATGACGATACCCACGGCGGTGGCGCTTTCATGGGTCAACTGCACCAGCACCAGCCAATCCTGTGCGGTGCGTTGCATCCAGGTGCCAATGTTGGAAATCAGCGCGCCGCCGGCCCAGACGCGGTAGTTGTAATTATGCAGCGAGCGGAAGGTGCCTTTCACTGACCGGTTCCCGAATGCAGAGCTGAGGACGGGAAGCCAACGAAACCGTTAGCTTCCTATCTTCGATCTTCAGTGCCACGGGATCAGGCTGTCAAGCCGTGTGGCTCAACGAATGGCGGCCGCCTTGTGTTCCAGCCGGCCCACTGGCCCCAACCATTGCCCGGCCTGCTGGTCGAGCCACTGCTGGGCCGCGGGGGTCTGTTTGACCGTGGCGTCCAGCCAGGCGGTGGTAATGGCCGCGACGCTGGCGGCCTGGCGGCGGTCGACGCCTGGGTCGGCAGGTTTGCCTGCGCCATGGCGGTCACCGCCACCGCCACCGCCGCCGGGGCCGCCAGGGCCGCCGCCCTCGCCACCTTCGTCATGGGCGCGGCCAGCGGGCTTGCCGGCATGCACCAAGGTACCCGACAGGTCCTTGTGGCTGGCGTCCTGCAGCCGTAGCTGGTAGCCACCGCTGGCGCCCAGGCCGTCAAACAGGGCGAAGCGCTGCTGGGCACTGGCGACCCAGCTGAACGGGTCTTCGTCCAGCGGCCCGGTGACCGACAGCAGCGGGGTGTCGATATGGGCGAAACGGGCGGGGTCCGCACCGGCCGCCACATACGGGCTCAGCACAATGGCCCCCAGCGGGCGCCATTGGCTCAGGCGCGCCTGGCCATCGTCGTGCTCGCCTGCCAGGGCGGCGGCGGTCTGCGCGCCCAGGTCATAACCGGCGACCACGGTGCGTTGCACGTCCACGGCGTTGAAGCCGGCTTCACCGGCCAGGCCGCGGCGGCGTACCTCGGCCAGCACCGTGACGACTTCAGCGACCCGCGCTTGCAGCGCCGCATCGGCGTAACTGTTGGCGGCAATGCCGCGAAAGGCGCCGGCCTGGGCATCAGGGGTTTTATAGACCGAAGAGTCGTAACGGGTCGGTTGCACAGTCAGCACGGCGTAGCCGGCGTTGCCCCAGCTCTGACGCCACAACTGGCCGGCGCTGTCGTCTTCACCCAGGCCGGGCAAGTAGACCACCAGCGGCACGTTTTTCTGGCCTGCTGGCACCAGCAACGACAAGTCGATCTGGTGGTTGCCCCAGGCCCAACGGGTGGCCCAGCCGTCCAGTTTGTTGGCCACGCCGGGGTTATAGGCGGTCTTGAGGTATTCCTGCAGCGAGACCATGCCGTCATCGTCGGCAGGTGGCGGGCTGCTGCAAGCGGCCAGGGCGGCCAGGGCTACGCTCAGGGCGAGAGGGCGGGCAAGACGGGCAAAGGAAAACGGCAGTAATGACATGACTATTCGGCTTTGACAGGATGAAAGGCCCGATTATGCAGAACCTGCGCCGCACGCGGGGCGCCCGAGGGGTAAAACCTGGGTAAATTTTTGGTACACAAATATTTGGGAGTCGATACAGGCGGCGCGGCTTCAGGCAGGTCATCGGCGGTCCGGCCCCTTGCGTGTCAGGCAAGGTCGCCTAAGCTTCACCGCAGCAAGACCAAAAAACTTACAAATTCAACGCACTAAGCCGGACCTTTCGCCCAGCCCTGTAGTCTCTAGGGCGTCAATTGGAAATGGAGGTATACATGCTCATTCGGTCTCTGGCCTTCGCTGCCCTCGTTGCTGTCGCCGGTCCCGTGCTGGCAGTCGATAGCGACTCGCCGCTGGCCCAGGAGCAGGGCAAGACCCGGCCCTTGATCATCATTGCGCGCAGTTCCGTGGACCCGGACCTGGTGCATTTGAAGGACGCGCTCAAGGAACCGGCCAATCAGCAAGGCTTCACACAGCGCAACATGGTGCTGTACACCGTGGTCAATACCATCGGCCAGCGTGACGGCAAGAACCTCGACCCGCAGGCCACCATGGCATTGATCCGCAGCCTGAGCCTGGGGGCCGGCGAATTGCCGAAAACCATTCTGGTAGGCAAGGACGGTGGCAAGAAGCTGGAGAAGAGCGGGCGCGTCGAGCTCAAGGAAATCTTTGACGCCGTAGACGCCATGCCGATGGCGGAGAAGGAAGCTGCAGCGCCCGCGCAGGCGGCGCCGGCCGCGGAGCCTGCCAGCGGCAAGCCTGCCAAGGGCGCCAAGGCCAGCAAGGCCGCGCCGCAGTCCCTGGACGACTGAGCCAGCGGCTCTGGCTGAAGAACAGCAGCGCCAACTCGGGAAGGGGACCGCGCCGCTGGCCTGGCGGGCTTCTTCCCGAGCTTCGTCCGGCCTCAGGGGATCAGGCGCTCCACACGTAGCTGCGCGAACACGTCGAAGAAGGCCTGGTCACTGGCCTGGAAGTCAGTGAAGCCCAGCCGGCGGCTCTTGGACATGTCGGTCACTACCTCCACCGGCCGCCCCAGGTCGGCGTCCGTGTGCCACGGCGAAACCAACCGTTGAATATCCTTTTCCACCAGCCCATGGTCGGCGGCCAACTGGCTCCACACGGCCTGGTCGTCGGCCATCTGCGTGGCCAGCGGTTGCGGTTGCTCCGGGAAAGGCGCCGCCTCCAGGCCAAACCATTCAGCGATGCGTGACCACATCCAGCTCCAGCGGAACACGTCGCCGTTGGTCACGTTGAACGCTTCGTTGGCGGCCGCTGGCGTGGTCGAGGCCCACAGCAGTTGCCGCGCCAGAATGCGCGCGTCGGTCATGTCGGTGAGGCTGTCCCACTGTACCCGCGAGCCCGGGAACACGAACGGCCGGCCGGTGGCCTTGCAGACACTGGCGTACACCGCCAGGGTGGTAGCCATGTTCATGGCATTGCCGACCGCCACGCCCGTGATGGTGTGGGGGCGGTGCACGCTCCAGGTGAAATGGTCGCGCTTGGCGGCGGCGAATACTTCATCTTCCTGGGCGTAATAGAAATTCTCCACGTCGAGGCGGGGCTGGGTTTCGCGGAATGGCGTCTGCGGCAGCGTGCCTTGGCCGTAGGCCTCGAACGGCCCCAGGTAGTGCTTCAAGCCGGTCACCAGCGCCACATGGCGCAGGCTGCGCGAACCGCGCAGGGCATCGAGCACGTTGCGCACCATGGCAGCGTTCACCCGAATGTTCTCGGCTTCGGTGGCCTGGCGCGACCAGGTGGTGATGAACAGGTGGGTAGGGTTGAGGCCGGCGAGGGCGCCGGCCACGGCGGCTGGGTCTTGCAGGTCGGCGGCTACCGGGATGATACCAGGGGCCAGTTTGGGCGCGCGGGACAGGCCCGCGACTTTCCAGTTGGTGTTCTCGGCCAGTACACGGGTGACCGCGCTGCCGACGATGCCACTGGCGCCCACTACCAATGCAATTTCAGTCATGTCTGCCTCTGTGCAACAAATGTTGTCACACCTTAACGGCAGATGGCCGTTGAACCAAGCCGCAAGGGGCGACCGATTGCCGCTGCAGGACAAGCAGCGGCTTCACGCCAGGGGGTCTGCGCTCAGTTCATGACCACCGCGGCACCGGCGCGCTGCAGCAGGCGCTGATTGCGCTCGGACAGCTGTTCCAGGGCAAAACCCTTGCCGGCCTTCTCATAACGCGACGCCAACGCCTCCAGCGCGGCAATGGCCGAATGATCGGCCAAATGCAGGTGCCGGCAGTCGACGATGACCTCGTGCGGGTCGTTGCGCGGGTCGAACAGCGCTTGAAAGTGCGTGGTCGAGGCAAAGAACAGCGTGCCGTGCGGTGTGTAACGCTTGCGCCCAGGCTGGCTGTCATCGGCGTCGGCGCGGATTTCCCGGGCGTGCTGCCAGGCGAACGCCAGCGCGGCAATGAGAATGCCGCACAGCACAGCGGTGGCAAGGTCAGTGAACACGGTGATGACCGTGACCGCGACGATCACCACGGCATCCTGGCGCGGCACCTTGCCCAGCACCCGCAACGAACCCCAGGCGAAGGTCTGCTGGGCGACCACGAACATCACCCCGGCCAGGGCGGCCAAGGGGATGCGCTCGATCAGCGGCGACAGGAACAGAATGAACAGCAGCACCATGATGCCGCTGACCACCCCGGACAGGCGCCCGCGGCCCCCGGAACTGAGGTTGATCACGGTCTGGCCGATCATGGCACAGCCGCCCATGCCGCCGAACAGCCCCGACGCCACGTTGGCCACGCCCAGGGCCACGCACTCGCGGTTGGGTTGGCCACGGGTTTCGGTCAGTTCATCGGTGAGGTTGAACGTCAGCAGGGTTTCCAGCAGCCCGACCATGGCCATCAGTACGGCGTACGGGGCGATGATCTTCAGCGTCTCCAGGGTCATCGGCACGCTGGGCCAGTGCAGGCTGGGCAGGCCGCCGGCGATGTGCGCCATGTCACTGAGGGTGCGCGTGGGCAGGCCCAGTGCGTACACCAGCAGGCTGACGCCGACGATGGCGACCAGGGCCGGTGGCACGGCGCGGGTCAGGCGCGGCAGCAGGTACACCACCCCCATGGTCAATGCCACCAGGCCCAGCATCACCGCCAGTGGCGTACCACCGAGCCATGCGTCGCCCACCTTGAAATGCTCCAGTTGCGACAAGGCGATGATGATCGCCAGGCCGTTGACGAAACCCAGCATCACCGGGTGGGGCACCATGCGCACCAGCTTGCCCAGGCGCAACAGGCCGAACAGCACCATGATCAGCCCGCCCAGCACCACGGTCGCCAGCAGGTACTGCGCACCGTGCTGCACCACCAGCGCGACGATCACCACCGCCATGGACCCGGCCGCGCCGGAAATCATCGCTGGGCGGCCGCCAAACAGGGCGGTCAAGGTACAGATGATGAAGGCGCCGTACAGCCCCATCAGCGGGTTGACCTGGGCCACCAGGGCAAAGGCAATGCACTCCGGTACCAGGGCGAAGGACGACGTCAGGCCGGCCAGGACATTGTTGCGGATCGAAGACAGCGACATGGGGTTCCTTGCGTAAACAGCCACCCCGCACAGCACGCCGGTGCGCCTTGGCCCTTGCGGGGCGCGTGCGGCCGGGCCATTCGGGTTGTTTGAATAGGAGAGGCGCACAGTTTAAGAAATATGGACCGTTTCGACCACTCGTTTTGACCATCGGCAGTTGTCGTACCACCCCGGCAATCGTATAGACTCGGCAACTGCTGCCTTCCTGCCCCATAAGAACAATCCTCTGCAACAGGAGTCGCACCATGGAGCACCTTTCGCTGGGCCTCGTCGGCTACGGCAAGATCGCCCAGGACCAGCACGTGCCGGCCATCCTCGGCAACCCCGCGTACCAGTTGCGCGCGGTGGCCACCCTGGGCCAGCCTTGCGCGGGCGTGGCCAATCATTCCAGCCTGCAGGCGTTGCTCGCCGAAGGTCCGGCGGTGGACGCCGTGGCCTTCTGCACGCCGCCCCAGGGCCGTCACGCGCAGGTGCGCCAGGCCCTGCTGGCCGGCAAGCATGTGCTGGTGGAGAAGCCGCCCTGTGCCAGCCTTGGCGAGGCCATGGACCTGGTGGAGCTGGCCCGTGTGCAAGGGGTGACTTGCCTGTTCGCCTGGCACTCACGCTTTGCGCCCGCCGTTGAGCCGGCGCGCCAATGGCTGCGCGGGCGAACCCTGCGCAGCGTGTCCATTACCTGGAAGGAGGATGTGCGCAAATGGCACCCCGGCCAGGCCTGGATCTGGCAGGCGGGCGGGCAAGGGGTATTCGACCCGGGTATCAATGCCTTGTCGATCGTCACCGCCTTGCTCCCCGAGCCCCTGTTCATCACCGCCGCCGAGCTGGCGGTACCGGCCAACCACCAGGCCCCGATCGCGGCGCGCCTGGAAATGGCCGACGCCCATGGCTTGGCGGTGAGTGCGGAATTCGACTGGGATCATTCTGAACCCGACATCTGGCGCGTGGTCATTGTTACCGAGGACGGCGAGCTGCGCCTGGAGAAAGGCGGCGCTGCGCTGTTCATCGACGACATTGCACAGCCACTGCCTGCCGAGGCAGAGTATCCGTCGCTGTACCGGCATTTCCGGCATTTGATCGCCACCGGGGCCAGCGATGCCGACCTGCAACCACTTCGGCTGGTGGCAGACGCTTTCATGGCGGGCAGCCGTACTCAGGCGCCCGTCTTCGTGGATTGACACCTACCACTCTCATCGACCGAGGGATTCCCATGTACCCTAACGTGCAGCTCTATATCAATGGCCAATGGCGCGATGCCGCCGACGGGCGCAGCATCGCGGTGGTCAACCCCGCCAACGGTGAAACCCTGGGCAGCGTGGCCCACGCCGACATCGCCGACCTGGACCAGGCCCTGGCGGCCGCGCAGCAGGGCTTCGAGACCTGGCGCAAGGTGAGCGCCTTCGACCGCTACAAGATCATGCGCAAGGCCGGCGAGCTGATGCGCGAGCGCGCCGACCACATCGCCCGGCTGATGACCCTGGAGCAGGGCAAGCCTCTGGCCGAGGCGCGTGCCGAAACCCTGGCCGCCGCCGACATCATCGACTGGCTGGCCGAAGAAGGCCGTCGCAGCTATGGCCGCATCGTCCCGTCCCGTGCCCAGGGCATCGAACAACGGGTCATCAGTGAGCCGGTCGGGCCGGTGGCGGCGTTCACGCCGTGGAACTTCCCTATCAACCAGGTGGTGCGCAAACTCAGCTCGGCCCTGGCCGCCGGTTGCTCGATCATCGTCAAGGCCCCGGAAGAAACCCCGGCGTCGCCTGCAGAACTGATCCGCGCCTTCGCCGACGCCGGCGTGCCGGCCGGGGTCATCGGCCTGGTATATGGTGTGCCCGCGGATATCTCCAATTACCTGATCCCGCACCCGGTGATCCGCAAGGTCACGTTCACCGGCTCCACCCCGGTGGGCAAGCAACTGGCGGCTATGGCCGGCCAGCACATGAAGCCGGCGACCATGGAGCTGGGTGGCCACGCCCCGGCGATCGTGTTTGCTGACGCCGACGTCGAAAAGGCCGTGCAGTTGCTGGCGGCCTCCAAGTTCCGCAATGCCGGGCAAGTGTGCGTGTCGCCCACGCGGTTTCTGGTGCAGCGTGAAGTGTTCGAGACGTTCCTCACGCGCTTCGTCGAGCTGGCGGGCAAGGTCAAGGTTGGCAACGGCCTGGAGGAGGGCGTGACCATGGGCCCACTGGCCAACGACCGCCGCGCCCCGGCCCTGCAGGCGCTGGTGGATGACGCCCGGGCCAAGGGCGCCACCGTGCACCTGGGCGGCGCGGCCATTGACGGGCCGGGGTACTTCTTCGCGCCGACCGTGATCAGCGGCCTGAACACCGGCATGCGGTTGATGAACGAAGAGCCGTTCGGTCCGGTGGCGCTGGTCGTGCCGTTCGATACCCTGGACGAGGTGATCGCCGAAGCCAACCGCTTGCCGTTCGGGCTGGCGTCCTATGCGTTCACGGCCTCGTCGAAGACCGCGCAGGCGTTGAGCGATCGGGTCGAGGCCGGAATGTTGTCGATCAATCACATGGGCATTGGCCTGCCGGAAACGCCGTTTGGCGGGATCAAGGATTCCGGCCATGGGTCGGAAGGCGGGACTGAGGCCATCCAGGCGTACCTGGTGACCAAGCTGGTAACGCATTTGGGGTGAGGCTGCTGGGCTTCCGGTTATATGGCGTGCCGCTTTCATTGTTCCTGAGGTCGAGCGCCGCTTGCGCGGCGCTCGATTTCGAGCCCCCCGGAAAGCACACGCCATGCGCCCCGGTTCCACCCACCTTTACGCATATTACCTTATGCATTAAATGAATTTAGCCTATAACCCGCCAGGTGGTAAGGTTCTAAGAAGGTCGCCAGACCGATCAAAACCTTATTAGCCACCCTCGGCGACCGTACGCGCGGACCCGAACCCACCCTCGCTCAGGAGAGGTTCGACGATGCGCCCTCAACCCCCGTTCAATACCCTGTCTCGCCGCCGTCTGCTCGGCCTGGGCGCCGTCGCGCTCGCCAGTCCGCTGTTGCTGTCGTGGCCCGGCCGCGTCTGGGCAGATGAACATGACCACATGCAAATGGGCACGGAACCCCAGGGTACCGGCGATTTCATCAAGCTTGACGCGCCGCGCAAGCTCAAATTGGCCATCAACCTCAATGCCGTCTGCCTGGCCCCGGTGGTTATTGCCCATGGCGAAGGGTTCTTCACCCAACACAACCTGGACGTGGAGTTCGTCAATTTCGGCAACTCCACCGAGGTGCTGCTCGAAGCCATCGCAACCGGCAAGGCCGACGCGGGTATCGGCATGGCATTGCGCTGGCTCAAGGCGCTGGAGCAGGGCTTCGACGTCAAGCTTACCGCCGGTACCCATGGCGGCTGCCTGCGCCTGCTCAGCGCTACCAACGGCCCCATCACCCGCCTGGAAGACCTCAAGGGCAAAGCCATTGGCGTGACCGACATGGCGGCGCCCGACCGCAACTTTTTCTCCATCCTGCTCAAGAAGCACGGGGTCGACCCGGTGCGCGACGTGGAATGGAAGCTGTTTCCCGCCGACCTGCTGGGCACGGCCCTGGACAAGGGCGAAGTGCAGGCCATCAGTGGCAGCGACCCGTTCATGTACCGCCTGATCAAGGGGGGGCAGGCGCGCGAACTGTCCACCAACCTGGTGGACGAATACGCCAACCTGTCGTGCTGTGTGGTCGGCGTGACCGGCAAGCTGGTGCGCGATGATCGGCGTGTCGCCGCGGCCCTGACCCAAGCCATTCTGGAAGCTCACGACTATGCCGTGCAGCACCCGGAAGCGGTGGCCAAGGGTTTCCAGAAGTTCGCCATCAACACCAGCGAGGCCGAAGTGCAGGCCATTCTCCACGACCATACCCACGGCCACCATGCCGTAGGCGCGGCGCTGGCCACGGAGATCGTCACCTACGTGGACGACCTGAAGACGGTGGAGGTGTTCGATGCCAGCACCAACGCCGGCGAGTTCGCCAAGGAGATCACCGCCGATGTCTTCAGTTGAGTTGACCCGTGCGGGCCCCCCGGTAGCCCTTGAGCGGCCACGGATCGGCTGGCGATCGGCCGCGGCAGTACTGGCGTGGCTGGCCGCGGCGCTGGTGACCCGACTGTACCCGGACGCTACCCGTCATTGGCCGTTGACCGAGGGGCTGGCCAACCTCGAACTGGCGCTGGCTGTGGTGATTGGCGCGTTGGCGCTAGTAGCACCACGCGCGCCCAGGCTGGCCCGTCGGTTGCGCCACCTGGCGCCGTGGCTGGTGGCGCTGGCGTTGCTGCTGGGCGCCTGGGAACTGCTGACCGCCAAGCTGGGCGTGTTGCCGGTGCCGTTTTTCGCGCCGCCCCAGGCCTTGCTCAATGTCTACCTCAGCGACTGGCCACGCCTGCTCGACAGCCTCTGGCACTCGGCGGTGCTGTTGGGCTTTGGAGTTGGCCTAGGGGCGTTGTTCGGCTTCATCGCCGGGGTGTCTATCGGCTGGTCCGCGAGTATCGGTTACTGGTTGCACCCGGTGTTGCGCATCCTCGGCCCGGTACCGTCCACGGCCCTGTTGCCGCTGTGTTTTTTCCTGTTTCCGAGCAGTTGGAGTGCCAGCGTCTTTCTGATTGCCCTGGCCACCTGGTTCCCGGTCACCGTGTTGACGTGGTCGGGGGTGGCCAGCGTCGACAAGGCTTACTACGACGTGGCGCGCACCCTGGGGGCGAAACCTTCGTTCCTGATTTTTCGCGTGGCGATTCCGGCGGCCTTGCCCCATGTGTTCGTCGGCTTGTTCATGGGCCTGGGCGCCTCGTTCTCGACCCTGGTGGTGGCCGAGATGATGGGCGTCAAGTCGGGCATCGGCTGGTACCTGCAATGGGCCCAGGGGTGGGCGGCCTACGCCAACATGTATGCCGCGCTGCTGGTGATGGCGCTGGCCTGTTCGGGGCTGATCTCGGCCCTTTTCCTGGTACGTGACCGGCTGTTGGCCTGGCAGAAAGGAGCGGTGAAATGGTAGCGCTGCAGAAACCCGCAAACCCGGGGCTGGCCGTGCATATCGAAGGGCTCAGCCATGCGTTTCACCTTGACGGCGAACCGCTGCCGGTGCTCGACAATGTCAGCCTGGACGTGGCCCCCGGCGAATTCGTCGCGTTGCTGGGGCCTTCTGGCTGCGGCAAGTCGACCCTGCTGCGCCTGGTGGCCGGGCTGGAGCCGGCTGACCGGGGAACGCTGGAGGGAGACGGTGACGCCATCACCGGCCCGGACCCGAGCCGTGTAGTGGTGTTCCAGGACCCCACGCTCTACCCCTGGCGGCGGGTGTGGGACAACGTCGCCGTGGGCCTGCAGGCCCAGGGGCTGCTCAAGACCCAACGGGGGCGTGTGGATGCGGCCTTGGCGAAGGTGCACCTGAGCGAATTTGCCCGGGCCTGGCCGCGCCAGTTGTCCGGCGGCATGGCGCAACGGGTCGCCCTGGCCCGGGCGCTGGTCAACGAACCCCGTTTGCTGATTCTCGACGAGCCGCTGGGCAAGCTCGATTCGCTGACCCGCATCGCCATGCAGAAAGAGTTGATCGAACTATGGCAGCGCCAGGCCTACACCGCGCTGCTGGTCACCCACGACGTGGAGGAGGCGTTGTTGTTGGCCAACCGTATCATCGTGTTCAGCGAACGGCCGGCGCGGGTCAAATCCGAGATCCAGGTGGAGCGCCCGTATCCACGGCGTCGGGATGACCCTTATCTGGTAGAGCTGCGCACCCGCATCCTGGCCTCGTTGGGCCTGGCCGACGCCTGATGCGATCCCGGTCCTGCAACGTTACCGGGTAGCAGCGGACCTGCGGCATGCCTTTAACTGCGCGCCGTTCGTGACGCAGCCTGGTGGCAACCCTGTGGGACCGGGCGCAAGCTCGGGAAGCAGACAACGCGATCGATCTGGCGGGTCCCTTCCCGAGCTTCGCCTGGTCCCACAGGGTTGCGGTGGCCCCGTCGGGGCGGTCAGCCCCCGGCCCGCGTGCGCGCCAGGGCAAACACCCCATCCATGCGCCAGTGTTCATTCTGGTGCGCGGGATTGCCTGCCCATTCACCCCAGCCCGAATCTCGCCGGTATTGGCCCAGCAACCCGCTGGCAGCGATCTGCGCGGGGTCCGGGTGGTGCAGGCGTTCGGGGTCGGGATCAACGTACAAGGCGTCCTCGGGGCAATACAGCTCGCACATGAAGCACGTCTGGCAAGCCTGGGGGGCGCTGATCTGCGGCGCGTTGCCGGTGAAGGTCAGCACGTTGGTGGGGCAGACGCTGGCGCATTGGCCGCAGCCGCTGCAGCGGTCGTTGAAGATCAGTTCAAGCATCAGGCGTGTGCCTCCAGCGGGGCAAAGGCGTCCAGGCGTGTCCAGGGTTGGTCGAGGCCGCCGGTTCGCAGGTGGCCATCGAAGGCCGGGGATTGCGCAGGGGTGTCGCTGCGTTGGTGCATGCCACGGCTTTCCCGCCGTGCCGCCGCCGCGCCGTAGCACCAGCGCGCCGTGGCGGCCATGGCGACGATCTCCCGCGCGCGCAGGGGGTTGTCGTCGGCGCCGGGGCCTTGCTGCACCTGGTCCCATACGTTGTCCAGTGCACGCAATGAGCGCTCCAGTTGGCTGCCACGACGAAACAGGTTGCGGTCAAGCGGGTGAACCTCGGCCTGGATACGGGCGAGCAGGGCGCTGCTGTCCTGGCCGCGGCCCTGGCCCAGCCCAAGGCCGTTGAAGCCCTGCAGGGGGCCTTGTGGCGTGCCGGTGGCCAGGGCCTGGCGTGCGGCACCGCGCCCCGCCCATTGCCCTGAGGACAACGCCCACGCCGAGTTCTGCGCGCCGCCACCCGAAGTGGCCCCGGCGATGAGTTCTCGGCTGGCGGCATCGCCCGCGGCGAACAGGCCGGACAGGCCTGTCTGGCAGTCCGAGTCCACTACCCGCAGGCCACCGACACCGCGAATGGTGCCTTCCGGATGCAGGGTCACCTCGAACCGCTGGCGATAGGGGTCGATCCCCCGGCGGTCGAACGGCAGCATCAGGTTGGGCTGGATACTGGGCAGGCGCTCACGCAAATCCGTGGGCACGGCGCCCAATTGACAGAAAACCGGCCCACGCAGCAATGCGCGGCCCAGCGCATCGGTGAAGCCAGGGCCTTGCGGCAGGTCCACGGGCCGGCCGGCACTGTCGGTGTATTCGCCGAAGCCATAAACCATGGAACGAGTCATGGTGCTATGGGCCGCAGCGATGCAGTAGTAGTTGGAGAACTCCATGCCCGACAGTTCGGCGCCCGCTTCGGCCGCCATCAGGTAGCCGTCACCGGTGTTGGTGTGGCAGCCCAGCAACCGTGACAGAAAGGCGCAGCCGCCGGTGGCCAGCACCACGGCGCCGGCCCGTACCTGCCACTGGCCGCCAGCCTGGCGCCGCCAGCCACGGGCCCCTGCCAGCCCCCCGTGGTCGTCGCGCAACAGCTCCAGGGCCGGGCAGTGGTCCAGAATCGTCACCCCGCTGTCCAGCACCCGGCTACGCAGTGCGCGCATGTATTCAGGGCCACGCAGGCCTCGGTACTGGGTCACACCTTTCTCGTCGCGGGGGAAATCATAATAGCCGGCCAAGCCCGGCAGGCTCGTCCAGGTGGTATCGATGATACGTGCCATCCAGTGCCGGTCAGCCAGGCCGAAGGCTGTGCCCAGGCGCTTGTCGATGGCTGCTTCGCGAGCACCTGGCACAGGGGGCACCCACCAATGGCCGGGCCCGGCCGTGGCGGTGACACCACTGGTGCCGCAGTAACCCTTGTCCACCAGCACCACCCGTGCACCTTCGCGGGCGGCGCCGATGGCCGACCAGGTACCGGCCAGGCCGCCGCCGATGATCAGCACATCGGCGGTCAGCGTCAGCGTTGGGGTGTTTTTTCTCACGGCGGGTTTCCTTGTTTCCCGTAGGGGTGGGCGCACGCTATAGCGTTCAGGGACAGGAAGGGAAATGTCGGTTAGTTATATGAATATATTGCATATAAAAAGTATTTTATAATGCTTGTGGTTATTCTATTTTCGCCGCGCATCGATCCTTCGCGCTGTGCGGCGCGTTGGACGGGTCCGGCTTTGCATGAAACTCCGTCGGCCTGCGCGGGTCAGTCTTTTCATACCGACCTGAAACCGGTTTCAATGTAGCTTTACTCGCCCGTCAAGGAGACTTGCAATGCCTGCCACTGTTCCCTCCATTACCCTCAACGATGGCCATACACTGCCAGCCGTGGGTTTCGGCACCTACCGGCTCAATGGCCGGGAGGGTGTCGAAGCCATCGTCAACGCCACCGCCAGCGGGTACCGCCTGCTCGACGGCGCGGTGAATTACGAGAACGAAGGCGCCGTGGGTGAAGCCGTGCGCCGCAGCGGGGTGGCCCGCCAGGACCTGCGCATCGCCTCCAAGCTGCCCGGCCGCCACCAGGCGTACGATGACGCGCTGGTGAGTATCGAGGAGTCACTGTTTCGCACCCGGCTGGACTACTTCGACCTGTACCTGATCCACTGGCCCAACCCCAGCAAAGGCCTTTACGTGGAAGCCTGGCGGGCGCTGATCGAGGCCCAGCGGCGTGGCCAGGTGAAGTCCATCGGGGTGTGCAACTTCCTGCCGGACCATCTGCAGCACATCATCGACGCCACGGGCGTCACGCCTGCCGTCAACCAGATCGAATTGCACCCCTACTTTCCTCAGCATGAGCAGTTGGCCTGGCACCGTGAGCACGGCATCGCCACTCAATCCTGGAGCCCGCTGGGGCGCGCCAACCATTTGCTCAAGGACCCGGCGCTGCAGGGTATCGCCCAGCGGTTGGGCAAAACCCTGGTGCAAGTGATCCTGCGCTGGCACCATCAACTGGGCACCATCGCTTTGCCCAAGGCGGCGTCGGTGCAGCGTCAGCGGGAGAACCTGGCCATCTTCGATTTCGAGCTCAGTGCCGAGGACATGGCGCTCATCGCCACCTTGGCGACGCCCGACGGGCGTACGTTCGACCAGGACCCGGCGCACTACGAAGAGTACTGACTGGCCCTGGAGGGGCCGCAGCAGGTGTCATGGAGACATCAAGGGGCCGCGAGGCTGCGCTTGATCCAGTTGTACAGGTTCAGCCCATCGGCGGACAGCTCGGTGGCTGAACGCCGGCACAGGAAATACGCTCGCCCATCATCGATCTGCAGCGGCGACAGCCGTACCAGGTCGCCGCTGGCCACCAGGGGCGCCACCAGGGGCGGGCGCAGCAGCGCGCACCCCAGCCCGGTCAGGGTGGCGGTCAGTGCCAGTTGGCCATCCTCGAACAGCAGCCCGTTGAGGGCCGCCGCGTGCTTGACCTCGGCGGCCTGGAACCACTGGGCCCAGGTGCCGCGCTCTTCATCATGCAGCAGTGGCAAGTCGGCCAGCGCCTGCTCGTCCTCGAACGGCCCGTGCTCGGCGCCGAAGGCTCGGCTGCAGTAGGGGCTCACCGCACCGCTGAGCAGCAGTTCACTGTGGTAGCCCGGCCAGTGCCCGGTACCGAAGCGAATCGAGAGGTCTGCCGCGTCGCTGGGATAACTGCGGTGGTTGGCGTAGGTGACGTTGATGTCCAGCCCGGGGTTTTCCTGCAGGAAGCTGCCCAGCCGGGGAATGAACAGGTTGAAGCCGAACATGGGGATCAGGCTGATGGTGACCTGGCGCGTGGCGGATTTCTCCAGCACGTGCTCGGTGGCACTGCGCAGCACCGCGAACGCGGAGCGAATGGCGCGGTAATACTCGCGGCCTTCTTCGGTGAGCACCAGGTTGCGGCCCTGGCGCAAGGTCAGTGGCTGCTGCAGGAACGTTTCCAGCAGGCGCAACTGGTGGCTCACCGCCGAAGCGGAGATCCCCAGTTCCCTGGCAGCGGCGTTGACGCCGCCATGCCGGGCAAAGGCTTCGAAGGTGCGCACGGCACGCAAGGGAGGATCGTTGGGTAACTGTTCTAAATTATTCATGTATTGAATTTAGCATGGGTGTTGTAGCGACTGAAACCCCCGTTTTTATTCAATTGTTGAAGTTAAAGTAGACCATTTTCGATTGGAATAAGCATATAAACTTCTGATAGTTGATAAAAACAGAATAGATAATTACCGTGCCGCCTTCTCGCTTCTCGGAATTGATCGATTCACATGGATACTTTCATCCAGCAAGTGCTCAATGGGCTCCTGCTCGGCAGTCTTTACGCGCTGATCGCCCTGGGCTACACCATGGTCTACGGCATCTTGCGCATCATCAACTTCGCCCACGGCGACCTGCTGATGGTCGGCGCGCTCGTGGGCCTGTCGGTGCTGCATGGGGTACAGGCCGCGTTCCCGCACTGCCCAGGGGTATTGATGCTGTTGGTGGCGACCCTGGTGGCCATGGCTGCCTGCGCCTTGTTGGCCATGCTGATCGAGCGGGTGGCTTACCGTCGGCTGCGCAACGCGCCGCGCCTGGCGCCGCTGATCAGTGGCATCGGCGTGTCCCTGCTGTTGCAGACCGTGGCCATGCTGGTGTGGTCGCGCAACCCGCTGATGTTTGCACAGCTGTTGCCCCTGGACCCGATCCAGGTCACGCCGGGGCCCACGGGCGCCATCACCAATGCCACAGCCCTGACCACCATCGCCGTGGCGTTGCTGGTGATGGCCGGCCTGTGGTTGCTGGTGGAGCACACCCGGTTGGGCCGTGCCATGCGCGCCGTGGCCGAGAACCCCCAGGTCGCCAGCCTGATGGGCATCAACCCCAACCGGGTCATCGTGCTGACGTTCGCCATCGGCGGTGCGCTGGCGGCGTTGGCCGGCATCATGATGGCCAGCAACTACGGCAGCGCCAATTTCTACATGGGTTTCCTGCCGGGCATCAAGGCCTTCACCGCCGCCGTGCTGGGCGGCATTGGCAACCTGCGTGGCGCGATGCTGGGCGGCATTCTGCTGGGGCTGATCGAAGCCTTGGGCACCGGTTACCTGGGCCAGGCCACCGGCGGCGTGTTCGGCAGCAACTACCAGGACGTGTTCGCCTTCGTGGTGTTGATCGCGGTGCTGGTGCTTCGGCCTTCGGGCCTTCTCGGTGAACGCCTGGCGAGTCGCGCATGAATCTTTCAACGACATTGACCCTGCCACGCGCCAAGGCCCGCCTGGGGGCGCTGCTGTTCGCCCTGGCGATTGTGCTGGCGCCCTGGCTGTTGGGCCAGGCGGGCGGCAACGCCTGGGTACGGACCCTGGATTTTGCCTTGCTGTACCTGATGCTGGCGCTGGGCCTGAACATCGTGGTGGGTTACGCGGGGCTACTGGACATGGGCTTCATCGCGTTTTACGCGGTGGGCGCTTACCTCACCGCGTTGCTGGCCTCGCCGCACCTGACCAGTCAGTTCGCCGTGCTGGCGGCGTGGTTCCCCCAGGGGCTGCATGTCAGCGTGTGGCTGATCGTACCCCTGGCGGCACTGCTGGCCGCCGGGTTCGGGCTGTTGCTGGGGGCGCCGACCTTGCGCCTGCGGGGTGACTACCTGGCCATCGTCACCCTGGGCTTCGGTGAAATCATCCGCATCTTCATGCGCAACCTGGACCGGCCGCTGAACATCACCAATGGCCCCAAAGGCATTGCCTCGGTGGACCCGGTCAGCCTGTTCGGCGTCAACCTGGCACGCACCCAGGACCTGTTCGGCCTGCGCGTGCCCTCGGTGTATCTCTATTACTACCTGTTCGCGGCATTGGCCCTGGTGATCGTGTTCGTCTGCGTGCGCCTGGAACACTCGCGCATCGGCCGCGCCTGGGTGGCGGTGCGCGAGGACGAACAGGCCGCCAGCGCCATGGGCCTGGATACCAAGCGGCTGAAGCTGCTGGCCTTCGCCATGGGCGCGGCCTTCGGGGGTGTCAGCGGGGCGATGTTCGCCTCGTTTCAGGGCTTTGTCTCGCCGGAATCATTCAGCCTCAATGAGTCCATCGTAGTACTGGCCATGGTGGTGCTCGGCGGCATGGGGCACATTCCCGGTGTCATCCTCGGCTGCCTGTTGCTGGCCGCCTTGCCGGAACTGCTGCGCGCCAGCCTTGGCCCGTTGCAGCAAAGCCTGTTTGGCCAGGTGCTGGTGGACCCGGAAATCATCCGGCAATTGATCTACGGCCTGGCGCTGATCCTGGCGATGCTGTATCGCCCGGCGGGCCTGTGGCCGGCTTCCCGAGGTGGCCAATGAGCACTCCCTTGTTGCAGATTGACCAGGTGCGCAAGCAGTTCGGCGGAGTCGCCGCGCTCAATGGCGTGAGCCTGACCATTGCCCCCGGGCATGTCCACGGCCTGATTGGCCCCAACGGCGCTGGCAAGACTACCTTCTTCAACGTGATGACCGGGCTGTACACCGCTGACAGCGGCCGCTTCATGCTCGATGGCCAGGCCTATGCACCGACAGCGGTGCACAAAGTGGCCCAGGCCGGCATTGCCCGTACGTTCCAGAACATCCGCCTGTTCAATTCGATGACAGTGCTGGAGAACGTCATGGTTGGCCGCCATGTGCGCACCCGCAACGGCGTGTGGGCGGCACTGAGCCGCCACCGCCGGGCCCGGGAAGAGGAACGCGAGACCGAAGCCGTGGCCCGGCACCTGCTGGACTATGTCGGTATTGGCCAGTGGGCTGACAGCCGCGCCGATGCTTTGTCCTACGGCCACCAGCGGCGCCTGGAAATTGCCCGGGCACTGGCCACCGAGCCACGCTTGCTGGCCCTGGATGAACCGGCTGCCGGCATGAATGCCACCGAGAAACAGCAGCTGCGCGGGCTATTGGAGAAGATTCGTGACGATGGCCGCACGGTGCTGTTGATCGAGCATGACGTGAAGTTGGTGATGGGCGTGTGCGACCGTATCAGTGTGCTCGACTACGGCACCCTGATCGCCGAAGGCTCGCCGCAGGACGTGCGCCGCCATCCCGCCGTGATCAAGGCTTACCTGGGGGGCGCTGCCCATGTCTGAAGCGTTGTTGCACATCAAGGGGCTGAAGGTGCGCTACGGCGCCATCGAAGCGGTGAAGGGCATCGACCTGCAGGTGCAGGCCGGGGAGCGCGTGACCCTGATCGGCGCCAATGGCGCTGGCAAGACGTCCACCCTCAAGGCCCTGGCAGGCTTGCTGCCGGCGGCAGCGGGGGAGATCCGCTTCGGCGGGCGCTCGATCGCCGGCACGGCGGCCCACCGGTTGCCTGGCCAGGGCATGGCCCTGGTGCCGGAGGGGCGGGGCATCTTCACCCGCATGAGCGTGCTGGAAAACCTGCAGGCCGGTGCCTACCTGCGCCGCGACCGCGAGCAGGTGGCCAGTGAAATGGACGGCTTGTTCGTCCACTTTCCGCGCCTGCGCGAGCGCCTGGCGCAGCCGGCGGGCCTGTTGTCCGGGGGCGAGCAGCAGATGCTGGCGCTGGCCCGCGCGCTGCTGTCCAGACCGCGCCTGCTGATTCTCGATGAACCGTCCATGGGCCTGGCACCGTTGATGGTGGAGAAAATTTTCGAGGTGATCGATAGCGTCTGCCAGGCCGGCATGACCCTGTTGCTGGTGGAGCAGAACGCCCGCCTGGCCTTGCAGGTCACCGACCGCGCGTACGTGATGGACAGTGGCCGTATCACCCTCGGCGGGCCGTCTGCGCAGTTGCTGGACGATGCGCAGATTCGCGCGGCGTACCTGGGTGAATGAATTGATTTGAACCCCGACGCCACCGGACCGCCGGCGTGTTCCCTCCTTGCAGTGTGGCTGGCAGCAGCCGCGATTTTTTACAGGAAATGACCATGAACAACTTTTTCAAACGTGCGGCCCTCGTGGGTTTGGCCCTCAGCAGCGTGGCCAGTGCCGTGGCCCAGGCCGACCAGGAAGTCCTGATCGGCCTGGCGGGCCCCTTGACCGGCCCGTCGGCCCGGATCGGCAAGGACCTGGAAAACGGCGCTCAACTGGCCATCAGCGACGCCAACGCCAAACACCCCACCCTGGGTGGCAAACCGGTGACCTTCAAGCTGGTCAGCGAAGACGACCAGTCCGACCCGCGCACCGCGGTGACTGTCGCCCAGCGCCTGGTGGACGCAGGGGTAGTCGGGGTGGTGGGGCACTGGAATACCGGCACCAGCATTCCGGCGGCGCGGGTGTACCATGACGCCGGTATCGCCCAGGTAGCACCGGTCGCCACCGGCCATGCCTACACCCAGCAGGGCTTCGACACCAGCTTCCGCATCATGGGCCACGACGATGACGGCGGCCAGGTCGCGGGGCAATACGCCCTGCAAACCCTCAAGGCCCAGCGCATCGCTGTCATCGACGACCGCACGGCATTCGGCCAGGGCCTGGCCGACCAGTTCATCAAGGCCGTGGACGCCCACGGCGGCAAGGTGGTGGCCCGTGAGTACGTGGACGACAAGACCATCGACTTCAGCGCCGTGCTTACCACGATTCGCGCGCAGAACCCGGACCTGATCTTCTTTGGCGGCGTCGACTCCCAGGCCGCGCCCTTGGCACGGCGCATCAAGCAGTTGGGCATCAAGGCTACCCTGATGGGGGCGGGTGGTTTCGTCAGCCAGACCTTCCTGCAACTGGCGCAGAACGATGGCGAGGGCGTGACTGCCCTGGAGCCAGGCCTGGCCGTGGCGCAGATGCCCGGCGGCAAGGCGTTCGAAGCCGCCTACCGCGCGCGCTTCAAGGCCCCCATCGAGCTGCACGCGCCATTTGCCTACGACGGCGTGGGCGTGCTGATCGCCGCCATCGAGAAGGCGGGTTCCACCGACCCGCAGCAGTACCTGCCGGTGCTGCGTGCCAGCAACTACGCGGGTGTGACCGGCACCATAGCCTTCGACGCCCAGGGCAACCTGAAAAACCCGTCGTTCACCGTGTACCAGGTCAAGGCCAACCAATGGCAGCCGGTCAGCGTGGCACACGGCGGGCAGTAATCATTTCATCACGGCGCGGGCAGCCCCCGCGCCTTCGCAGGAGACACGCGCATGAGCAGTCATGACGGTGAACTGGGCATTCTGGCCCGTCGGCGCATTGAAGCCGAAATCATCAAGCCCATCTACGAGATTCTCGTCCGGGAGCATGGCAAGGCCCACGCCGCGGCCGTGATTGGCGAGGCGGTGGGCAACGCCGCTATCGAGGCCGGGCGCAGCTTTGCCGCCAAGGAAGCCAAGGGCGCCGACTTGCAGAGCTTTGTCGAGCTGCAGGTGCTGTGGGAGAAGGATGACGCCCTCAAGGTCGAGGTGATCGCCAGTGACGCCCAGCACTATGACTACGACGTCAAACGCTGCCGTTACGCCGAGATGTACCACGAGATGGGCCTGGGCGAGATCGGCCACCTGTTGTCGTGCAACCGTGATGAATTGTTCATCGTCGGCTATAACCCCGATATTGAACTGACCCGTACCCAGACCATCATGGGTGGGGCGCCACGGTGTGATTTCCGCTACCGCGCCAAGCCCGAGGGCGGCCAGCCATGAGCCAGGCACCGCGGGTGAACGGCGAGCGCCTGTGGCAGACGCTGATGGACATGGCCCAGCATGGCGCCACGGCCAACGGCGGCGTGTCTCGCCTGGCCCTGAGTGAAGAAGACCGCCTGGGCCGTGAGCTGTTTGTACGCTGGGCGGAGGAGGCGGGGTGCCAGGTCCGTGTCGATGCCATGGGCAACATTTTCGCGCGCCGCGAAGGCCGCCACCCGCAATTGGCGCCGGTGGTCACTGGTTCCCACGGTGACTCGCAACCGGCGGGGGGCAAGTTCGACGGTATCTACGGCGTGCTGGCCGGCCTTGAGGTGGTGCGCAGCCTGAATGACCATGGTATTCAGACTGATCGGTCTATCGAGGTGGTCAACTGGACCAACGAAGAAGGTTCGCGCTTCGCCCCTGCCATGATCGCCTCAGGTGTCTATGCCGGGGTATTCGACCTGGAATACGGTTTGTCGCGGGTCGATGCCAATGGCGTCACGCTGGGCCAGGCACTGGCGCAGATCGGTTACGCTGGCGAGCACCCGTGCCAGGTGACGCCCATTCATGCCGCGTTTGAGTTGCACATCGAACAGGGTCCGATCCTGGAGGCTCAAGGCATCACCATCGGCGTGGTCACCGGTGCCCAGGGCCAGCGCTGGTATGAAGTGGAACTCACTGGCCGCAGCGCCCATGCCGGCACCACGCCGATGGACCATCGGCTGGACGCCTTGCTGGGCTTTGCTCGCGTGGTGGAGGCGGTCAACGGCCTGGGCCTGGCCCAGGGTGCGGAAGGGCGGGCCACGGTGGGCATGGCCAACGTCTACCCCAATTCGCGCAACGTGGTGCCGGGCAGGGTGTTCTTCAGCGTTGAGTTCCGTCATCCGGACGAAGCGGTACTGGCCGTCCTGGATGGACAGTTGCGCGAGGCCGTGCAAGGCATTGCCGAAGGTATCGGCTTGCGCTGGCAGGTAGAGCAGATTTTCCAGTATGCGCCGATTGCGTTCGATGCCGACTGCGTGGCCACCGTGCGCGCGGCCTGCGAGGAACTGGGCCTCAGCCACCGGTCGATGATCTCGGGGGCGGGGCACGATGCCTGCTACCTCAACCGCGTGGCGCCTACCGCGATGATCTTCGTACCCTGCGTGGATGGCCTCAGCCATAACGAAGCCGAGCACATCCATCCCCACTGGGCAACCGCGGGGGCAGAGGTATTGCTGCGGGCGATATTGGCCAAGAGCGGCGGGCAGAACTGATGCCGTAGCCCCGAGTGGCCGGGCGCTGAAAGGCCGGTGCCGTCTGCTTCCCGAGCTTCGCCCGGTCCCACAGAAG
>NZ_JAPYKM010000043.1:0-52575 GCF_029623465.1 Pseudomonas sp. RIT-To-2
AAAAGGATTGCTAGTGCAAAAGCGACAGGCCAGATTGTACCTGACGTAATTAGTCCTACTTATCGAGAACTTCAGGGATTAAACAAAGGATTCCAAGCGCATCACACTTTGCCTCAATATTTGGGGAAGATGCTGGGGTATACGAAAAATGACATGCTGGATCACCCAGCGACTCTAATTACCCAGTACTCTCATACGGGAAAGGTGAATCCTGATGCTATGCATAAAGCGATAAGTAAGTATTTGCCTCCCATGGTAGGTGGTAAGCCGGCTACGTATACTTCTGGGCAAATAAGCTCGGGGTTGCAGAAAGCCTATGACGATATAGGGCGGCCCGAATTGTTTGACTCAATCAAGCACTTGATTAAATAGGTATGCAAGCATGAATGATAAGCAGATATATGATTTGGATGTTAATGATCTTGTTTGTTATGGCGTTTGGTACTTTCCTATGGATGAGTCTGCGGAAGATGAGCTAACAGTCCGCCCTCTCCTTGATAAGGAAACTTGTACTGACGCTCAAGTAATCGTTCGCGCTAGTTTTGTTGGGGGGGATGGTTCTAGTTACTTAGGCTATCTGTACTGGGATGGTGGTGGGGAAGTTGAGTATTTAAAGCCTGTCATTCTTCTTGAAGATGGCTCCTTTGTTACATTCTGGAATGGGATGGTTGAGCCGTCTTGGGCAGACTACTCTGCAAGAGCTCAACAGCTAAGGAATGGACTTCCTTTTTCATATGTTTCAGAATGTCTTCTCGAGCTGCCTGAAATTTCAGGGAGGCTTGAGGGACTATATTATTTAGATGAGGATCACATTTCCTGGGTAAGTTGATGGTGCAAAAGAGGCGACAGATAGCCTTTTAGTATCCGCTTTATCGCCGCTCAAAGACGGGCAGGCTATTGCCAGTGCAGGTAGAGCAGTTACTAAGCACCCGGAATATTTTGGATTTGATTCCAGGCAAGAGTTACGCCAAGTCTATCGCTCAGATACTCAGCTAAATGATTTGGCAGAAAAATCTGTTCAAGATATTTTGGAAAATGGAGTAAAAACGACTAGCGCTGGTGGTAGATACCCTAATAGGTGGGTAACCTACTCTTTACCAGACGGGAGGGCTGCTAGCTGGAGCGCTTCTGGTGATTTTATCGGCTTTAGAGGAGTGCAAAAATGATGCGTGAGTTAATCTTTGAAAAAGTTGGCGATGTTCATAGCACCTATCCATATCTTTGTGTATGCCTGCAAGGTGAAGTTGAACCGTTTTTGGAGATTGCAGTGACTGATGAACGAGACCTTGGTTTCACCGTCTACCCTAGAGAGTCCAATGTGGTTTTAGGTGTTCAAGACTTAACCGAAATATTAAATAGGGCGGGCATTTTTTTGCCGCAAGCATTGGAGAATAACGCTTCTGTCTAATTAAGTGGTGCGAAAGGCGCAAGCACTGCGCTGGAAACAACCAATCCCATTGCTGTAAATGGTAGTCGGGCAATCGATAAGGCACAGAGTTACGAAGGTGGTGTGAGTGGGATGTACCGTGCCGCTGCCTGATACACGTCATTTAGACGCGCATATGCCGGGAGGCTTTAGATATAATCCTGGCGGTCCTGGGTCAGCACTTCTAGCATACCCGCCGAAGAAAGGAACTGAGTAATGCATGTCACGCCGCTAGATCACGCGAAGCAGAAGTTAATCTTCTATGTGGCTCAGGATTTGGATCAATCAACTAAGTCTGATGTGCAGCAGCTTGTGAAAGATCTTGCTGCGTCAAGGGTATGGAGCATTGCGCCACCAAGCTTGATTGATGAGATAGACGAGAATGGCTTGGAGGTCGTAGGTGGGATGCTGGAAATTTATTCGGCTTTACCGCCGAGCATACTCCCTCTTGATGTGGACTCGAAGCATCTAGAGGAAGTAGAAGAGCTGATTGGTGCTGTTAGGTACTTATCTGAAAAAGCCAGCCTTTCCTTCCAGTTTCAATTGGATACTACCTATGTTGGTAGTATTGATGATGGCGTCGTTGATCGGGTTCTTCAGGAAGGCTTACTTGCGCCATGGAGAGAAAATCTCAGCGGGAAAAGTTGAATCAAGAGTACAAAGACAATATTCACCTGGCACCGATCTCGCGCCGGTGTTGTTTTACCTGCGGTCAGCACCAGGCGTAAATGCCTGTTGCTTTACGATTGTCAGGTGTTCTCTTTCTGTTGTCTCGTGTTGTTTTTCTGTTCTTTCTCAGTTGCTTATGTGTTTCTTTCGAGTTGCTTGATGGTGAATGTATGTCACGCCGTCTGAACTGCTAATTTTCTAGCTATCTTGCTGCTATCTGTTGCTATCTCTCTGCTATCGAGCTGATTTCTTTCTGCTATTTCCCGGCTACCGCTGCCAGCGGTCAGGCCGCTGGAAAAGGTTTTGACCCTCTGGCCGGTGCCTGTCCTTAAATTTGCGGTGTTTTCACGGTTGTATTCTGCCCTTAAACCCCAGAATTTTTGCGGGTAACGCTGAGTTGTACAAAATGTATTCCAGCCAAGGCCAAGCAGCGCGACATCTCAACATCCATATTATTGTCCGCATGCATACTCAGACGGCCACTCTGATCTATAGCGGAGATGAGGCTTAACGTAGTTGGCCCGCTCCTCAAGCTCTGCGTTAGAGAAGTGATCTAGATACGGACTGCGAAATTTGTTGGTAGCGCCGGCCAGCGCAGCCTTTGGCAGCGGCTACAGAGGGTTGTCCAGCCCCAAGAACCGAGCAGGAACGCTATCCACCAACCACACCCCATTCTCTGCTCGGAAAAACTTGAAGCCCTGCTGCCGCATCGCCTGTGTCTCGATACGCAGCACCACGGGTTTGCCATATCGCTGCCCCACTGCCGTCGCCGTGGCGGTGTCTTCCGCCAAATGCACATGGTGACGCGCGCCCGCGATCAGGCCTTGTTCGCGGATCGAGTCCAGAAAGCGGGTGGCGGTGCCGTGGTAAAGCAGGGCCGGTGGCTCTTGTTCCTGGTGTTGCAGATTGACGCTCGTGGTGGAGTGGCCTTGCACGGCGCGGATGCGCTGGCCGTTGCTGGAAAGGGCGAAGCGTTTTTTGTCGCTGCTGTCGACGACTGTACGAATCAGGTCTCGGTCCAGAGTGCGGCCTTGGCTGGCAGCGCCGGTGATCAGTTGATCGAGGTCGGCCCAGCCTTCGCTGTCCAGGGTCAAGCCGATGGTGTGGGGTTCGTGGCGCAGTACGTAACTGAGGAATTTGCTGAGGTCGTTGAGGGGCTTGCTGGTCACGGGTTGGTTTCCTGCCTTGAAATCGCTGCTCGTATTGGTGGGTCACCTACCAATCTGACGCTGAAAAATAAAGTTCGCGGATAATAAATCTGTGTTTGCTTCGTTCACGGTCGTTGTTGGTGGCCTAGGTTGCGCGACGCCAGTAAAACCCTTAGCCGCTGCGCTCGCGCATTATTGAGCCAATGCGACAACCCTGTCGACTAGCCGCAGCCTGGCTGCCGCGGCTACGGGGTCGCGGGGATGATCAAGGCATTGGCGCGCCGGCTCAAACCTCCACCAGCGCCCCCAACTCCCGCTCCAACTCCTCCATATCCCCCAGATTCAACTCAATGATCCGCCGCAAATGGCCAATATCCTCCAGCCCAATGTGCAGGCACGCAAACCCCAGATGCCCATGCTCTTCATGACGCAGCTCCGCATCCATGCGCACTTCGATCAGGTCGGTGAGGTGAATCTTGATCAGGAAATGCTTCTCGAGGTCGGCGGCTTCCCAATCCGCAGGGCGGTCGATCAGGGCGCCGCGCAGGGACAGGTCGATCAGTTTCGCCGGCCAGGTACGGTCGCCCTGGCTGATTTCGGTTTTGGCGTCGAAGGCGACGCGCTTGAAACGGCGGCGGTCGTCGTGGCTATCGGTCATGGGTGCGGCCCTCTGCGATTCCACTGACTATAGCCTAGTGTCTCAAAGCCATCTTCGAACCCGTCGACAATACTGACGATAGGCGTCGCCAAAGGTGCGCTCCAGTTGTGCCTCGTCAGGGCGGATGACCGCGCGGTTCATGATGGCGATCAGGGCGGGCAGTAACAACCAGGGCCAGATGCTGCTGAGCAACACGCCGATGCCGCAATAGCTCAGGGTATCGCCGAGGTTCACCGGGTTGCGGGACACCGCGAAGGGGCCGCTTTGCAGCAACTGGTCAGGCGTGTCGAAGTTGCTGGCGGTGGTGTGCTGGCGGCGAAAGCGCAGCATGGCCCAGAACGACAGGCCCTGGCCGAGAATGATCAGGGCCGCGCCCGTGGCTCGGGTCCAGCTGGTGTCCGGGATGGGCAAGGGCAGGGCGTAGCTCATGGCGATGGCCACGGCGATGAAGGTCAGGTACAGCAGCGGCGGTGGAAACGGAGCCTTGGGCATGGGGCGTTACCTGTGCGGTGGGCTTACTTATTGCGACCGGCTTTTGGCCGCGGTGTTCACTGGTCTGCTGGTACTTGCCAAGTGCCAGGCAAGGGCGGATAAAAATGACAGTCATCCTGTAAAAGAAGGCTCTAGACCAACGTGGGGGGTGGTCTTTCCCACGAGTGCCGCTAGACTCGCAGGGCTGACTTTCGTATCCACTTGGTTGGAATAAAAAAAATGAACAACAACAATAGTCTGCTGCGCCATCTGCCATGGCTCGTGGTGGCAGCATTAGGAGCGTGCGCCCTCGGCGTCGTGGCATTGCGCCGTGGCGAAGCGGTCAACGCACTGTGGATTGTGGTGGCTGCAGTGGCGATTTACCTCGTCGCTTATCGTTATTACAGCCTCTTCATCGCCAATACCGTGATGCAGCTGGACCCGCGCCGTGCCACGCCGGCCGTGGTCAACAACGACGGTCTGGACTATGTGCCGACCAACAAACATATTCTTTTCGGTCACCACTTTGCCGCCATCGCTGGCGCCGGCCCCTTGGTGGGCCCGGTACTGGCCGCGCAGATGGGTTACCTGCCGGGTACCCTGTGGCTGATCGCCGGCGTGGTGCTGGCCGGCGCCGTGCAGGACTTCCTGGTGCTGTTCATGTCCACCCGCCGCAACGGTCGTTCGCTGGGCGACATGGTGCGCGAGGAGATGGGCCGCATTCCGGGCACCATCGCCCTGTTCGGCTGCTTCCTGATCATGATCATCATCCTTGCCGTGCTGGCGCTGATCGTGGTCAAGGCCCTGGCCGACAGCCCATGGGGTATGTTCACGGTAATGGCGACCATCCCCATCGCGATGTTCATGGGCGTGTACATGCGCTATATCCGCCCGGGCCGCATTGGTGAGATCTCGATCATCGGCGTGCTGTTGCTGCTGGGCTCCATCTGGCTGGGGGGCCAGATCGCCGCAGACCCGCAGTGGAACAAAGCATTCAGCTTCACCGGTATCCAGATTACCTGGATGCTGATCGGTTATGGCGCGGTCTCGGCGGTACTGCCGGTATGGCTGGTGCTGGCGCCGCGTGACTACCTGTCGACCTTCCTGAAGATCGGTACCATCATCGCCCTGGCGATCGGCATTCTGATCACCACGCCGCTGCTGAAAATGCCGGCACTGACCCAGTTCATCGACGGCACCGGCCCGGTGTGGAAGGGCGGCCTGTTCCCGTTCCTGTTCATCACCATCGCCTGTGGCGCGGTGTCGGGTTTCCACGCGCTGATCTCCTCGGGCACCACGCCCAAGCTGCTGGATAACGAAGTCAACGCCCGCTACATCGGTTACGGCGGCATGCTGATGGAGTCGTTCGTGGCCATCATGGCCATGGTTGCCGCGTCGGTGATCGAGCCAGGTGTGTACTTCGCCATGAACAGCCCGCCCGCCGTGGTAGGGACTGATGTGGTGGCGGTAGCGACCGCGGTCAGCAACTGGGGCTTTGCCATTACCCCGGATGCCCTGCAGGCCGTGGCCCATGACATTGGTGAAAACACCATTCTGGCCCGCGCCGGTGGCGCGCCGACCCTGGCGGTAGGTATCGCGCAGATCCTGCACCATGTGCTGCCGGGCGAGAACACCATGGCGTTCTGGTACCACTTCGCGATCCTGTTCGAGGCGCTGTTCATCCTTACCGCGGTAGACGCCGGTACCCGTGCCGGGCGTTTCATGCTGCAGGACTTGCTGGGCTCGTTCGTGCCAGCGCTCAAGCGCACTGAATCGTGGACGGCCAACATCATCGGCACGGCGGGTTGCGTGGCGCTGTGGGGCTACCTGCTGTATCAGGGCGTGGTCGACCCGCTGGGCGGCATCAATACCCTGTGGCCGCTGTTCGGTATTTCCAACCAGATGCTGGCCGGCATCGCGCTGATGCTGGGCGTGGTGGTACTGATCAAGATGAAGCGCCAGCGCTACATCTGGGTGCCGTTGATTCCAGCAGTGTGGTTGCTGGTGTGCACCACGACGGCAGGCTTCATCAAGCTGTTCGACGCCAACCCGGCGGTGGGCTTCCTGGCCCTGGCCAAGAAATACAGTACCGCGCTGGACGCCGGGCAAGTGATTGCCCCGGCCAAGGACATCGACCAGATGCAACACGTGATCTTCAATGCCTACACCAACGCGACACTGACCGGGCTGTTCCTGTTCGTGGTGTTCGCGATCCTGGTGTACGCCATCAAGGTCAGCATCGCCGCGTGGGGCAAGAAGGAGCGTACCGACAAGGAAGCACCTTTCCAGGCGGTGCCTGGTGCATGACCAACGAGGTAGGCAGACATGTTCAATGACCTGAGCCGGCTTGGCAAATACCTGGGGCAGGCCGCCCGCCTGATGGTAGGCATGCCCGACTACGACAACTACGTAGAGCACATGCAGACCAAGCACCCGGACAAGCCGGTGATGGACTACGAGGCGTTCTTCCGCGAACGCCAGGAGGCCCGCTACGGCGGCAAGGGCGGGCCGAAGTGTTGTTGAGTTAAGGACTTTACCTGCTGACCCTTCTGGAACCGGGCGAAGCTCGGGAAACAGACGCTGCGATACCCTCTGGTACACCGCGTCGCCTGTTTCCCGAGCTTCGCCCGGTCCTGCATGTGTAGGCTGAAACCTGGAGAATCGATGTTGTCTTCCCCCATCCCCGTCACCATCCTCAGCGGCTTCCTGGGCGCTGGCAAGACCACCTTGCTGCGCCACCTGCTCAAGGCCGAACATGGCTTGAAAATCGCAGTCATCGAGAACGAATTCAGTGACGCCGGCATCGATACCCAGCTGCTGGGCGATGCGCCGGTGCAGGTCATGACCCTGGCCAACGGTTGTGTGTGCTGCACTATCCACACCGACCTGACCAAGGCGCTGTACCTATTGCTGGAGCGCGTGGACAGTGGCGAGATCGCGTTCGACCGCCTGGTGATCGAATGCACCGGCCTGGCGGACCCGGCCCCGGTGGCGCAGACCTTTTTCATCGATGAAGAACTGCGCGAGCGCTATATCCTGGACGGCATCATCACCCTGGTGGACGCCGCCAACGCCGACGTGCACCTGGCCGAGACCATCGCCCAGGCCCAGGTAGGCTTTGCCGACCGGCTGCTGGTGAGCAAGACAGACCTGGTCACGCCCCAAGCCTTCGAAGCCCTGAGCCAGCGCCTGACCCGCATCAACCGCCGCGCACCGGTACGCGTGGTGGAACACGGCCGTATCGACCTGGCCGAGCTGCTGGATGTGCGCGGTTTCAACCTCAATGGCAGCCTGAGCGTGCGGCCGGTGGTAGCTGCAGCCAGCGTCGACCGCATATCCAGCATGGTGTTGCGCACCGACAAGCCGCTGGATATCGACCGCCTCAGCGACTTCATGAACCAGTTGCTGGAGGACCACGGGCGGCAGTTGCTGCGCTACAAGGGCGTGCTGAGCATCGCCGGGGAAGATCGGCGCCTGGTGTTCCAGGGCGTGTTGAAGCTGTATGGCTTTGACTGGGATACCGAATGGGCCGAGGGCGAGGCGCGTGAGAGCGTGATGGTGTTCATCGCCGATGACCTGCCTGAGGCCAGGATTCGGGAAGGCTTCGAAGCCCTGACCTGACACCGTTGGCGTGTGGGAGCTGGCTTGCCAGTGAGCCAGCTTCCGCAGGTATTGCCACGTCAGGCGTCCTGCGCGCCAGTGCGCCCATCTTCGACGACGAAGCGCTTGAGCGTCGACACCGTCGCCGCCGGATCCCGACAATCCGACACTACCTGAAAGCGCGTCTCCATCTGCCGTTGGCCCAAGGTCACCGACACATAACCCCGTTGCCGACTGTCGAAGAACCGCACATGTGGGTTCAACGGCAGGATCGCTTTGAACGCCTCGTACGGCGGCCCATCCGACGTCACCGAGGTGCCCACGAACTCCGTGGCCACGGTCTTGTTCGCCACCTGCAGGTCGGTGGTCCAGAACGAATGAATATCCCCGCCAAAAAACACGGGGTTGCGTACCCGGCTTGCATCGATATGGTTGAGCAACCGCGTGCGCGTGGCGCTGTAGCCGTCCCAGCCATCGGTCCAGTGGCCCTGGGCGCCGGTCTGCAGGTCTTTCTGGACCAGCGGCGCCACCAGCAAGTCCTGGGCAATGACGTTCCAGCGCGCCGGTGACTGGCGCAAGCCGTCGCGCAGCCAGGCTTCCTGTTCCCAGCCCAGCAAGGTGCGCGTGGGATCATCCAGGTCCGCGCACGTCGCTACATGCCCGCCATGGCGGCCGTCGGGCTGTATGCACGGTTGCTCCGTGCGGTACTGGCGGCCATCCAGGACATGGAAACGCGCCAGCTGGCCGTAGTCCAGGCGGCGGTATACGCGCATATCAGGACCGCGGGGCTGGCTGGCGCGGCGCAGTGGCATGTGTTCGTAGAAGGCCTGGTAGGCCGCGGCGCGGCGCTTGAGGAACAGCGCCGGGTCGACACCAGGGTCCTGGGACCAGCGGTTGGCATAGTCATTCTGCACCTCATGGTCGTCCCAGGTGGCCACGCTGGGGGCCGCGGCGTGCAAGGCCTGCAGGTCGGGGTCGCGTTTGTACTGGGTGTAGCGGTTGCGGTAGCCGGCCAGGTCGCTGATGTCGGTGAGGGCGTGGGCGCGGATGATCTTGTTCGAGCCTGCCGGGTAGGAGCTGTCGTAGATGTAGTCACCCAGGAAGAACACCAGGTCGGGGCGTTCGTCGGCCAGGTGGCGGTAAGCGCTGAAGTACCCGCGCTCCCAGTGGGAGCAGGAAACAAAGCCCAGCGTGAGGGCCCGGTTGGTGGCCTGGTCCCTGGCAGGGGCCGTGCGGGATTCGCCCAGCGGGCTTTGCTCGCCCAGGGCTTCGAAGCGGTACCAGTAGGGCCGGCCCGGTTCCAGGCCTGTCACTTCTACATGCACGGAATGGGCGAAGTTTGTGTCAGCAAGTTTCTGCCCGCGACGCACCACGCGGGTCATGGCTGGGTCGCTGGCCACGCTCCAGCGCACGGGAACCGTGGCCTTCAACTGGCCGGCCAAAGGTGCCAGGCGGGTCCATATCACGAAACCGTCAGGCAGTGGGTCACCCGATGCCACGCCCAGCGTGAAGGGGTATTCCACCCCCGTGCTGCGGGCGAAGGGGCTCAGGATAGACAGTGCCATGCCGGCGCCGATAGCGGCTACCACACGGCGCCGGGGCAGGTCGATAACGCTTGGGTCTGTCATGGGAGATTCTGTCTCCTCGGTCAAAAAAACATGGATCCTGACGCCTGCGCATTGCGGTTCAGTGAACAGAAAATGAACAGTTGAATGGTCATGAAAATGCACTCTGTCCGCCGCGAACCCTTCAAATACGGGTAACCGATCAGTCATTTTCGGCTGCTAGCTTGGCGCCCCTAACTTAAAAGGAGGGGGCACCATGAGAACCTGGGACGAGCCAAAAAAGCGCAAGGCGCACATCGAACTCATACCCATGATCGATGTGATGATGTTCCTGCTGGTGTTTTTCGTGCTGGTCAGCCTGAACGTGATCCCGGCCCTGGGCATGAAGACCCAGCTACCCAGCGCGGCCCACGCGCAACCGCTCAAGCCACAGAACAAGTCGATCCTGACCCTGGGCATCGACGGCCAATTGCAGCTCGACGGCCAGGCCACCACGATCGACGCCCTGGTGCCGGCGCTCAAGGCGCTGGAGAAGCCGGACACCAAGACCACCATCATCGTCAACAGCGACAAGGGCGTGGAAGTGGCACGCCTGGTGGAAGTGATGGACACCCTGCGCGGCGGTGGTTTCACCTCCGTGTCGATCGCTACCCGCAAATCATGAGCCTGTACGCTTTTTACCGTGCGCGCCAGTGGCTGGGCGGGCTGCCCGCACTGGCGGCGCTGGTCATCATTGTGATTGGCGTGCGTACCGAGCCGTTGAAGATCGAGCCCACCTACGACGAGTCGGCCGTGGAGCTGGCGCTGGTCGAGCCTGAGCCCGAGAAGCCCGTGGAGCCGGTGGTGGAAACACCGCCGCCACCGCCGGTGGTCGAGGAAGAGGAAGCGGCCCTGCCACCGCCGCCCAAACCCGTGCCCAAACCGGTACCGCCCAAGCCTGTGCCACCCAAACCAACGCCCAAACCGGTGGTGAAGGCCACCCCGGTGGCCAAGCCGCAACCGGCCCCGGCCGCCACCAACGCGCCAGCGCCGGTGGTAGCCCAGGCAAAACCGGCACCGGCGCCCGTGCCACCCAAGGTCGACAGCCAGGCCCTGGAAGGCGGTTACCTGCAAGGTTTGCGCGGTGAGATCGACCGCTTCAAGCAGTACCCCACCAGCCGCCAGGCCGCCCTGGAACGCCCCACGGGAGAGGTGGTGGTGTGGCTGTTGGTAGACCGTGCCGGCAACGTCCTGGACTCCGGCATCCAGACGCAGGCCTCCAGCATGCTGCTCAACCGCGCGGCCAGCACCAGCCTGCGGCGTATCAAGCAAGTCAAGCCGTTCCCAGAGCAAGCCTTCGGCGGGCGCAGCCAACAGCGCTTTACCGCCACTTTCAACTACAGCGTGCAATAAGCACCGACCGCACAGGAAGCAAGCAATGAGGTATAGCAAGTTACGCCTGGCCTTGATCGCTGCCGGCATGGCCCACGGGGTCGCCATGGCCGACACCAACGAGTCGGACGTCGGCACCATTGGCGTCGAAGGAAAGGCCACGGTTGGCTCCGGCTACATGGTGCCCGAAGAGGCGGCCAAGTCGCGGTCCACGGTCACCAAGGAGGCACTGGACAAGCAGACCGCCACCGGCAATGCCATCGACAAGCTCAAGTATGTGCCTGGCCTGAACATTTCCAGCGAAGACAGCACCGGCCTGTCCGGCTTCAAGTTCACCATGCGGGGCATGAACTCCGACCAGGTGGGCATGTCGGTGGACGGCATGCCCATCAACGACTCGGGCAACTACGCGTTGTACTCCAACCTGCTGGGCGACCCGGAAAACATCGACCAGATATTCGTCACCCAGGGCGCTTCGGAAGCAGACGGCCCGCACATCGGCTCCAGCGGTGGCAACATCGGTATCGTGACCATTCGCCCCACCAAGGAAACCGGGGTGTTCGTCAAGCAGACCGTGGGCAGCAACAGCACCTACAAGACCTTCGCCCGGGTCAACACCGGTGAGGTCAACGGCCTGAGCAACTGGTTGTCGATGTCCCACGAGGAAGGCCAGAAATGGCGCGGCGACGGCGCCGTGCGGGCCGACAAGGTGGAGTGGAACAGCTTCTTCGACGCCGGTGACGGCAACACCGCCAACCTGATCCTCAAGTACCACAAGCAGGAAAACAACAGCTACAGCCAGTTGACCAAGTCGCAGTTCACCCAGTACGGCCGCGACTACGACCCGTACCCCTCGGTGGCCACCAAAAACAGCAGCGGCAAGATCACCAGCTACTACGGGCTGGCGCTGAACCCTTTCGAAACCTTCACGGCGGTGCTGAACACCAACTTCAAACTGGCCGACAACCTGTCGCTGTCCGTGATCCCGTATTACTACTACGGCAACGGTGGGGGTGTGGGCAGTTCCAGCTATGCGCTCAACAGCAGTTCCAGCACCAGTGGCGTATACGACCTGAGCAACCTGTCCACGGCAGCCCAGTACAACGCTGACGGTACCTCCAACAGCGGCGTGTACTACCGTTCTTCCCTGACGCAGACCTGGCGCCCGGGTATCACCACCAAGCTGAACTGGGACCTGGGCGACCACAGCCTGCAGTTTGGCTACTGGTTCGAAGACGCCCGCCAGCGCCAGACCCAGCCGTTCGTGAGCATCAACTCCGCCGGCAAGCCCGACGACATCTGGGCCGACAGCGACTACGTGGTGGATGCCAATGGCAACAAGGTGCAGGGCCGCAACCGCTTCACCGAAACCCCGGCGCAGAAGGTCTGGGCGCAGGATACCTGGTACCTGACCCCGGACTGGACGCTGATCGGCGGCCTGTCGTTCATGAACGTGGAACGCAAGGGCCACAACCTGGGCAGCATTACCGAGGCCGAGGAAAAGCGCGACCAGAGCTACAACAAGTTCCTGCCCAACGTGGGCATCAAGTACCAGTTGGACGAGAACAACCAGCTGTTCTACAGCCTGTCGCGCAATATGCGCATTCCGCAGAACTACGTGCTGTACGACGCCAACGAGACCTCCATCGACCTCAAGCCCGAGACCAGCTGGAACCACGAGCTGGGCTGGCGCTACCAGCAGCCGAACATGAGCCTGTCGGCGAGCCTGTTCTACATGAAGTTCCAGAACCGCCAGGTGTCGTCCAAGGATGAGAACGGCGACTACGCGGACATCAACGTGGGTGAAGTGGACAACTCCGGACTGGAACTGGCGTGGAGCGGCCTGCTGCCGCACAACTTCAATTACTACACCTCGTATACCTACACCAAGGCCGAGCAGAAAGATGACATGGTGGCCTACAACAACGGCGTGGCGGTGACCCTGCCCACCTCGGGCAAGCAGTTCGCCAACGTGCCGCGCAACATGCTGGCGGCCAACATCGGCTATGACGACGGCCACTACTACGGCACCTTCGGCGGCAAGTACACCAGCAAGATCTACGGTGACCTGACCAACGACGAAAGCATTCCCGGCCGTACCGTGTTCAACCTCGGTGCCGGTATCTACCTGCCTGTGGACCACCGCTTCTTCAAGGACGCCACCCTGCGCCTGAACGTCGACAACCTGTTCGACAAGAAGTACCTGGACGGCGTGTACACGGTGAAAACCAACTCGGCCACCTACGGCGGTTACCGCGACGGCGACCCTGCCTACATCGTCGGTGTCGAGCGCACCGTGACTGTGGCCCTCGAAGCCAATTTCTGATGGCAAACCACTGGAGCTGAACCCATGAATACCAACCTGATGCACGACGTCACGTTCTATGTGATGTACGGCGCCCTGGCCATTGCCGTGTTCATCATCATCGAGCGTTCACTGTACTTCGCCTACGTACGCCGCCAGGCCTCGCGCCTGCTCGGTGCTTTGGCCGACAGCCACGGAGTGCGCGAGCTACCCCCCGAGCTGACGGCGCGCAACAGCCTGCCCCTGGTGATGGTCAACGCCGTGCTCAAGCAAAAGGCGGCCATCGGCACCCGCAAGGACCTGGATGACGTGATCGACGGCCAGTACCTGCACACCCGTGCACCGCTGGCGCGCAGCCTGTGGATCATCGAAACCATCACCACGGCGGCACCGCTGCTGGGCCTGCTGGGGACCATCCTGGGCATCATCGACACCTTCAAGGCGCTGGCCAGCGCTGGCGTGTCCGACCCGGGGCAAATCTCGGCCGGTATCGGCACGGCGCTGTATGCCACGGGCCTGGGCATCGCCATCGCGTTGTTCTGCATTATCTTTCACAACCTGTTCCAGGACCGCCTTGAGCGCATCAACGAACAGCTGAAGATGCTGCTGATCCGCGCGGCCATGGGGGCTCGCACCGTCGCCGAAACCGACCTGCTGGAAGCCGACGCCCCCCGCTACCGTACTGCTTGAGTTAAAACGCCGCAGGCCCACGTGTGTCCCACAGGGGGCACGTGGGCCGCATCAGCCTGGAGTCACCATGTTCAACTACTATCTGGGCGCCCTGGCGCTCCTGCTTTCGGTCCCTCAGGCCCACGCCGATTTCAGCATCCCCGGCTTCGAACTGGTGCACACCGTGCCCACCGGCACTGCCCTGGCCACTCCAGACCTGCGCAGCCCCGGGCCGGTGTGGATGCAGCTGTTCGACAACGCCCGCCACAGCATCGACATCGAACAGTTCTATGCCGTTGACCACCCCGGCTCCGTCATGGCGCAAGTGCTCCAGCGCCTGGAAGCTGCCGGCAGACGCGGGGTGAAAATCCGTTTCCTGCTGGAAGACAAGGGCCAGAAACTCTCCGACCCCGGCACCCTCACACGGCTGCGCGCCATTCCCAACCTGACGTTCGCCGTACTGCCGTATGCCAAGCTGACCGGCAACGGCATCATCCACGCCAAGTTCATGGTGGTGGACGGTGCGCGGGCGTTTGTCGGCAGCCAGAACTTCGACTGGCGTTCGCTGGAGCATATCCACGAAACCGGCCTGCTGATCAGCGAACCGCAGATGGCTGCGCAGGTGCAGGCCATCTTCGACCAGGACTGGCGCGCCGAGCAGGCCTTGAGCCAGAACCAGCCGGCGCCACTGCCCGCACCCGCCCAGCCGACACCGCGTACCGGCAATTACCTGGTGGCCAGCCCCGCCCGTTACAACCCGCCCGGCGTGGGGGATTCCGAACAGGAGCTGCCGCGCCTGTTGGCCGAAGCGAAGAAAGAGATCCGCGTGCAACTGCTCGACTATGCGCCGCTGGCCTACGGGCCCGACAACACCCGGCCGTATTACCCGGTCATCGATAATGCCCTGCGCGCCGCTGCGGCACGCGGTGTGCTGGTGAAACTGATGGTCTCGGACTGGAACACCGCGCCACCGGAGCTGGTGTACCTCAAGAGCCTGGCGGTGTTGCCTAATGTGCAGGTGCGTATCGTGACCCTGCCCGAAGCCTCGGAAGGTTTTATCCCTTATGCTCGGGTGATTCATACCAAAACCCTGGAAGTGGACAGGCAGGTAGCCTGGGTGGGCACCAGCAACTGGCTGGGCGGCTACCTGGACAAGTCGCGCAACCTGGAAGTGGTGATGCGCAACCCGGCCATGGCGGCGCGGATCGAGCAGTTGCATGCGCAACTGTGGGATGGTCCCTATGCCCGGCCACTGGACATCAACCGCGATTACCCCAAGCCCCACCCGGGCACACAATAAAGGGCACCGCTATCGGTGCAGGTGCTGGCTTGCCAGCGAGCTATTGGTACCGAACAGCTGGAGAACTCAAGGAGAGTGCGATGTACCGAGTGTTTAAAACCGCGGCCCTGACACTGGCGCTGGCCATCGCTGGCTGTGCATCGGCCCCGCCCAAACCGGTGGCGGTGAACATCGTTGCCATCAATGACCTGCACGGGTACCTGCAGGCCAACGGCTATGCCTACAAGGACGCCAGCGGCAGCGTTCAACGGGTAGAGGCGGGCGGTATCGCCACCCTGGGGGGCATGCTGGACCAATTGCGCAAGCAAGACCCGCAACTGCTGTTCATCGGCGCCGGCGACCTGGTAGGCGCCAGCCCGCCGCTGTCGGCCATGTGGGCCGATGAGCCGACCTTGCTGGCCCTGCGCGGCATGGGCCTGAAGTTCAGCACCATCGGCAACCACGAACTGGACAACGGCAAGGCCGAGTTCCTGCGCCAGGCCAACGGTGGCTGCCAGTCTTCGCGGCCTGACAAGGCCTGTCGGTTCCAGGCCGATTTTCCCGGTGGCGGCTTCCCCTACCTGGCGGCCAATCTGATCGATACCGACACCGGCAAGCCGTTGCTGCCGGCTTACCACATAGAGACCGTGCACGGGGTGAAGGTAGCCTTCGTCGGGGCAGTGCTGCATGACGTGGCCAAGGTGGTCAGCGTCAAGGGCATGCAGGGCCTGAAGGCTACCGACGAAGCGGACGCCATCAATGCCGTGGTTCCCCAGCTCAAGGCCCAGGGCGTCAACGCCATCGTCGCCGTGGTGCACCAGGGCGGCGATACGCCGGAGCCCTACGACAAGCCGAACTGCAGCCACTTGCAAGGCGATATCGTCGACGTGGCCCAGCGCCTGGATCCGGCAGTGGATGTGTTGATCTCGGCGCACTCGCACCAGGGTTACCTGTGCAAGGTGGGCAACCTGCTGGTAACCCAGGGCAGTTCCTACGGCCACCTGCTGACCCATCTGACCCTTGAAGTGACCCCGGGTACCCACCAGGTCACCGCCATCGAGGCACAGAATCTGCTGGCCGACCCGCGCAAGTATTACCCGGACGCCAAGATGGCTGCCTTGCAGCAAGAAGTGGAGGCGCGCAGCAATACGGTGCTGCTGCGCCCTGTCGGCACGCCAGGTGCCCCTGCCATCAGTGCCGCGGCCGATGCCAACGGCGAGTCACCCCTGGGTGACCTGATCACCGATGCCCAGTTGGCCATGACCCGCACGTTTGGCGCACAGATCGCCTTCACCAACCAGGGCGGCATCCGCAACCACCTGATCCTGGTACCGGGGCAGACCCAGCTCACGTATGCCCAGGTCGCCAGCGTGCAGCCGTTCAACAACACCCTGGTGTTGATGAACCTGACGGGCGCGCAGTTGCAGCAGGTGCTGAACCAGCAGTGGCAGGGCAACGACTTCAACCCGTTGCAGGTGTCCAGGGGGTTCAGTTATCGCTGGGCGGATAACAGGGTGGTGCCGGGCAGCCTGATGCTGGATGGCAAGCCGGTGCGGCTGGAGCAAACCTACCGGGTGGTGATGAACAGCTTTCTGTCGGGCGGCGGCGACCGGTTTTCGGTGTTCCAGCAAGGTGCGCAGCGCGAGGATAGCCGCATGGTCGACCTTGATGCGCTGCTGGGGTACCTGGCGCAGCAGCCGAACGCGGGGGCTGGTTCGCCGGCGGGGCGCATCATCCGCGTTCGCTGATTACCGCATCGCTTGCTTCCCGAGCTTCGCCCGGTCCCACAGGGCAGTGCGGCGCGATCACCTGAGGGACCGGGCGAAGCTCGGGAAGCAGGCACTGCCTGTCCCCAGGCATAAAAAAACCCGGCTCACAGAGCCGGGCTTCTCACATCAAGGCTTTGCGATCAGTTGCCGTATACCGGCAGCTTGGCGCACACGGCCTTGACCTTCTCGCGAACGGCGTCGATCACCGCTTCGTTGTTCAGGTCGGCCAGGATGTCGCAGATCCAGCCAGCCAGTTCCTTGCACTCTGCTTCCTTGAAGCCACGAGTGGTGACGGCCGGGGTGCCGAAGCGCAGGCCCGAGGTCACGAACGGCGAACGTGGGTCGTTAGGCACCGAGTTCTTGTTCACGGTGATGAACGCTTTGCCCAGGGCGGCA
Source organism: Pseudomonas sp. RIT-To-2 (assembly GCF_029623465.1). NCBI lineage: Bacteria > Pseudomonadati > Pseudomonadota > Gammaproteobacteria > Pseudomonadales > Pseudomonadaceae > Pseudomonas > Pseudomonas sp. RIT-To-2. The sequence goes on from NZ_JAPYKM010000043.1 coordinate 17,327, forward strand.
TCGGCGTCTTTACCGGAGATTTCCTGCTTGATCAGCGACAGCAGGAACAGGTGGTTCTGAGTACCGCCCGACACAACGTCGAAGCCGCGCTCGATGAACACGCTGGCCATGGCCTGGGCGTTTTTCACCACTTGTTGCTGGTAGGCCTTGAACTCAGGCTGCAGCGCTTCCTTGAAGCACACGGCCTTGGCGGCGATGACGTGCTCCAGCGGGCCGCCCTGGGCGCCCGGGAACACGGCCGAGTTCAGCTTCTTCTCGATGTCGGCGTTGGCGCGCGCCAGGATCAGGCCGCCACGTGGGCCGCGCAGGGTCTTGTGGGTAGTGGTGGTGACCACGTCGGCGAATGGCACCGGGTTCGGGTAGACGCCAGCGGCGACCAGACCGGCCACGTGGGCCATGTCGACGAACAGGTAGGCACCGACCTTGTCGGCGATTTCGCGGAAGCGGGCGAAGTCCAGGACTTGCGAGTAGGCAGAGAAACCGGCCACGACCATTTTCGGTTTGTGCTCGACCGCCAGGCGCTCGACTTCGTCGTAGTCGATCAGGCCGTTGGCGTCGATGCCGTATTGAACGGCGTTGTACAGCTTGCCCGACGAGGAAACGCTGGCGCCGTGGGTCAGGTGGCCGCCGTGGGCCAGGCTCATGCCCAGGATGGTGTCACCGGCTTGCAGCAGGGCCAGGTAGACCGCGGCGTTGGCCTGGGAACCGGCATGTGGCTGGACGTTGGCGTAGTCGGCACCGAACAGTTCCTTGGCACGGTCGATGGCCAGTTGCTCGACCACGTCGACGTACTCGCAGCCGCCATAGTAGCGCTTGCCCGGGTAGCCTTCGGCGTACTTGTTGGTCAGCACCGAGCCCTGGGCTTCCATGACGGCTGGGCTGGTGTAGTTCTCCGAGGCGATCAGCTCGATGTGCTCTTCCTGGCGCTGAGCTTCTTGCTCCATGGCGGCAAAGAGATCGGCGTCGTACTTGGCAAGGGTCAAATCACGGCTGAACATGGCGGTCCTCAAGGATCGGGCAGGGAAAAAGGTGATCAGGCGCGCATTCTACCCCATCGGGTTTTATCTGGCATATGAAAGGCAGTCATTGCGTTGACGAGCGGGCCTCATGCTGCGTGTGCAGAAGGGCCCGCGCTCAATCGAACATGAACAAGGCGTCGTTGCTGAACTGCGCTTCGAAGCGGCTGGCCTGCATGGGTCGGCCGAACAGGTAGCCCTGCACTTCGTCGCACCCGTGCTCGCGCAGGAAGTCCAGCTGCTCATGGGTTTCCACGCCCTCGGCGATCACCGCCAGGTTCAGGCTGTGGGCCATGGCGATGATGGCACGGGCGATCTGGGCGTCCTGCTCGCCCTCGGGCAGGCCGTCGACGAAGGTGCGGTCGATCTTCAGCACGTCGATGGGGAACTGCTTGAGGTAGTTGAGCGACGAATAGCCGGTGCCGAAGTCATCCACGGCGATGCTCAGCCCCAGGAATTTCAGGCTGTCGAGGATCTGCATGGCTTCGTTCACTTCGCGCATCAGGATACTTTCGGTCAGCTCGAGCTCCAGGCATGCCGGCGGTAGCCCGGTTTCCTTGAGGATATTGGCGATGCGCGTGCCCAACTGGCCGTCGGAGAATTGCCGTGCCGAGATGTTCACCGACACCTTGGGCACCCGCACCTTGGCCTGGTGCCAGGCGCGCAGTTGGCGGCACGCCTCGGTCAGCACCCAGTCGCCGACGTCCACCACCAGGCCCAGTTCTTCGAGCACCGGGATGAAGTCGCCCGGCGGCACCAGGCCACGGCGCGGGTGGCGCCAGCGCAATAATGCTTCGGCCCCGGTCAGGCGCTTGCCGTCGCCGCTGAACTGCGGCTGGTAGTAAAGGATGAACTCTTTCTGCTCCAGGGCGTGGCGCAGGTCGCTTTCCAGTTCCAGGCGCTCCAGGGCGCTGGCGTTCATGTCGGCCTGGTAGAACTGGAAGTTGTTCTTGCCGCGTTCCTTGGCGTGGTACATGGCCGTGTCGGCGTTCTTCATCAACTGGCTCAGTTCGTTGCCATCCTGGGGGCTGAGGGCGATACCAATACTGGCGGTGACGAAGAACTCACGGTTTTCCAGGACGAACGGCCGCACCAGGCTACCCAGGATCTGCTCGGCCACATGGATGGCACGGTTAAGGGCCGCCTCGCGGGTGTTGCGCGGTTGCAGCAGCAACGTGAATTCGTCGCCGCCCATGCGCGCCACGGTGTCTTCGTCGTCGACGCAGGCCAGCAGGCGCGTGGCCATGTCCTTGAGCATGCGGTCGCCGGCGGCATGGCCGAGGGAGTCGTTGATGGGCTTGAAACGGTCCAGGTCCAGGAACATCAGCACCACCCACGACTTTTGCCGCTCGGCGGTCTGCAGCGCGTTGAACAGGCGGTCCTGGAACAGCGTGCGGTTGGGCAGGTGGGTCAGGGCATCGTAATAGGCCAGGCGGTGAATGCGTTGTTCGCTGGCCTTGCGCTCGCTGATGTCGCTGAAGAAGCACACATAGCTGGCCAAGTCGCCTTCATCGTCGAACACGGCGGTAATGCCCACCCACGCCGGGTAATGTTCACCGTTGCGGCGCTTGAGCCACACTTCACCTTCCCAGGTGCCGCGGCTGTGCAACTGCTTGAGCACGTAGCTCAGGTGCGCCTGCTGTTCAGTGTCCACGGTGAGCATGGTGGGCAACTGGTCAAGCACCTCGGCCACCGCGTAGCCACTGACGCGGCTGAAAGCCTCGTTGGCCTGCACGATATAGCCGGCCGGGTCGGTGATCAGGATCGCCGACGTGGAGTGCTCGAATACCGTGGCGGCCATGCGCAGGTCTTTTTCGGCGCGGCGCTGCTGGCTGATGTCGCGGGCCACGCCCAGAATGCCTTCGAAGGTGTTGTTGTCGTCCCACACCAGCACCAGGCGCATCTCGATGGGCACCTTGCGGCCGTCACCGCGCAGGCAATCGAATACGTAGAGTTGGGTGGGCAATTCGTTACGCAGTTCGGCCAGCGCCTCGGGCTTGTCCAGCACCTGGCTGACCTGTTCGATCAACTGGTAGATACCGCTCAGTTGCTGGGGGTTGGCGATGGTGGACTGCCAGCCATTGTCGAAGATCCACTTCACATCGTAGCCCAGCACGGCCTGCACCGATGGGCTGACGTAGTTGAGCGCCAGTTGGCTGTCGGTGGAGAAGATCACGTCGCTGATGCTTTCGGCCAGCATGCGGTAGCGCTGCTCACTGTCGCGCAGTGATTCGCTGGCCTCGATCTGGTCGGTGATGTCCTTGGCCACACCGATGATGCGCGTCACCCGGCCTTCGCTGTCGCGGGCCAGGGCCTGCTCGCGAATGTCGAAGCGCAGCCAGTGGCCTTCCTTGTGCTTGAAGCGTAACTGGCATTGCTGCATTTCAAGTTCGGTGTCCTGGCGCCGGGCCAGGCGCATGCGCTGGTAGTCGCCGGCGTCTTCGGGGTGCAGCAGGATCTCCCAGAAGTACTCGCCCATCTGCGCCAGCTCGGCCTTGCTGAAGCCCAGGGTCTGGCCCAGGTGGTGGTTGCTGTAGATCATGCGCTGGCTGAGCACGTCCTGCACGTACAGGTGGTCGGGGACGGTGCGTACCACGTCCGACCAGAAGCCTTCGCGCTCCACCAGCGACAGCTCCACGCTTTTGCGACTGGTGATGTCGTTGATGCTCAGGATCACCGAGCCATGGTCGCCGGTGGCCTGGGGCAGGCGCAGGGTCAGCCACAGGTATTGGTCTTGGCCCAGGCGGTCGCTGATGCGCATCTCGGTTTCCAGCTCTTGCTGGTCGTCGAGCAAGGTGTCCAGCAACTGCCGGCCCACACTGTTGCCAGCCAGGTGGTCGCTGCCGAACAGGCGCTGCCAGGCGCCCTGGCTGTCGGCGACATTGAGCAGGCCCAGGGCCATCTGGTTCACTTCGGTGATGCGCAGTTGTTGCAGCAAGCGCGTATGCTCGCCGGGGTAGTTCGCCAGCCAGGCGTCGAGTGCTTCGCGGTTGCCGATGGCATTTTCGCCCAGCAGGTCCTGCAGGCCGCGCAGGTCGAGCACGCAGAGGGCCACGCCAGTGCCTTCGAAAATATCATGGTAGCGCCGGCGCCCCTCGTGCAGTTGGCGCTGGCGACGGCGCAGGTTGAACAGCGCCAGCATCGGTAGCAACGAGCAGGTGGCCAGCAGCAGGAATTTGCCGATCAGCGCCGGCAACAATTGCAACTGGGCGTCGTGCTGGTCGAACAGGGTACGCAACTGCCAGTCGGTATTGGGCAGTGGCACGGTGGCCACGCTCTGTTGTTGTTCCTGGCTGGTCAGCGCCGGGCCCGTGGCCGCGCAGCGTGGGTCGCGGCGCAGCACCTGGCCCTGGTCACGGCTTTCCAGCAACCAGCGGGGTGGGGCGCTGGGGTCGACCCGGTGGGTCAGGCTGGCGTAGACCGAGGTGTCCAGGCGCAACAACCAATACCCATCGCTGGACCGTTCGCTGGCGGACAACAACAGGTACACCTGCTGACCGTCGTCACTCTGGCTGAAATGAAAGACTTCACCCTGGCTGCGCTTGACCAGGGCCGGAAAATCGAAAGCGGTTAGCTGGGGCTGGGTGTCGGCCAGCAGGTTGCCCTGCCTGTCCAGCCGCGCCACGCTTCGCAGCGCCGGCAGGTGGGGCTGCATCAGTGCCACCATGGCCTGGGGTGTCTGGGCATCGCCACGGGTGGCGCGGTACAGGGCCTGCTGGCCGACCAGGGCCATGTTCAGCCCCAGGTGCTCGCCCAGCACGCTGGTGTACTCCACGGTGCGCTGCCTTTGGTCGGCTACGTTGTGTTTGAACTGGTCCAGCAACTGCCACACCAACAGCGTCAGCAAAAGCAGGGCAAGCAAGGCCAGGGCGCTCTTCAGCGTACCGCGCGTCGGCTCGCCAGCCGAGTTGACCGGGGAGCGCAGGGATGACGGTTGAGTGAGGTTGGTCAAGCTGTGATCCTGCGGTCTGGCTGGCTGTGGCATGTGGCCGGCAGGGGCCGTTGCAGTGGGGTGCAAACGGTGCCCGGGCCGTTAACAGCGCGCACTATAAGCCGGACGCCCGAAGGGCGGCTAGCATGCCTTGTTTTATGGCTATGTGCCAGCACTGCTTGTCGGTTGTTTGCCCTGCTTCGCGCATTCCGGTAGCTTTGGCCTTCTCGCGGATTCTTCATCTGTCTACTGTTACCAGGTTTCTCATGGCCCAATACGTCTACACCATGCATCGGCTGAGCAAAGTTGTTCCGCCGAAGCGGGAAATTCTCAAAAACATTTCCTTGTCGTTCTTCCCCGGCGCCAAGATCGGCGTGCTGGGCCTCAACGGCTCGGGTAAATCCACCCTGCTGAAAATCATGGCCGGCGTCGACAAGGAATTCGACGGCGAAGCGCGTCCGATGCCCGAACTCAACGTGGGTTATCTGCCGCAAGAACCACAACTTGACCCGGCCAAGACCGTGCGTGAAGTGGTGGAAGAGGCGGTCAGCGTGATCAAGGACGCCCAGGCGCGCCTTGATGAAGTGTATGCCGCCTACGCCGACCCGGACGCCGATTTCGACAAGCTGGCCGCCGAGCAGGCCAAGCTCGAGGCCATCCTGCAGGCCAGCGACGGCCACAACCTGGAGCGCCAGCTGGAAGTGGCGGCCGATGCCCTGCGCCTGCCGGCCTGGGACGCCAAGGTGGAACACCTGTCCGGTGGTGAAAAGCGCCGCGTGGCCCTGTGCCGCCTGCTGCTGTCGGCTCCTGACATGCTGTTGCTCGACGAACCCACCAACCACCTGGACGCCGATTCGGTCGCCTGGCTGGAGCACTTCCTGCACGACTTCCCGGGCACCGTGGTCGCGATCACGCACGACCGGTACTTCCTGGACAACGTCGCCGGCTGGATCCTGGAACTGGACCGCGGCGCTGGTATTCCTTACGAGGGCAACTACTCGGGTTGGCTGGAAGCCAAGTCCGACCGTCTGGCCCAGGAGTCCAAGCAGCAGTCGGCCCATGAAAAGGCCATGAAGGAAGAACTGGAGTGGGTGCGCAAAGGCGCCAAGGCCCGCCAGTCCAAATCCAAGGCTCGTCTGCAGCGCTTCGAGGAAATGCAGTCGCAGGAATTCCAGAAGCGTTCGGAAACCAACGAAATCTACATCCCGGCCGGTCCGCGCCTGGGTGACAAGGTCATCGAGTTCAAGAACGTCACCAAGGGCTACGGCGACCGTGTACTGATCGACAACCTGTCGTTCGCCATGCCCAAAGGCGCCATCGTCGGCGTCATCGGTGGTAACGGTGCCGGTAAGTCGACCCTGTTCCGCATGCTGATGGGCAAGGAACAACCGGACTCGGGTACCATCGAGGTCGGTGAAACCGTGCAACTGGCCTGTGTGGACCAGAGCCGTGATGACCTGGACGGCAGCAAGACTGTGTTCCAGCAGATCTCCGACGGTTCGGACAACATCCGCATCGGCAACTACGAGATCCCGTCGCGCACCTACGTTGGCCGTTTCAACTTCAAGGGCGGCGACCAGCAGAAGTTCGTCAAGGACCTGTCCGGTGGTGAGCGTGGCCGCTTGCACCTGGCCCTGACCCTGAAGGAGGGTGGCAACGTCCTGCTGCTCGACGAACCGTCCAACGACCTTGACGTTGAAACCTTGCGTTCCCTGGAAGAAGCCCTGCTGGACTTCCCGGGCGCCGCCATTGTGATTTCTCACGATCGGTGGTTCCTGGACCGTGTGGCGACCCACATCCTGGCGTACGAGGATGACTCGCAGGCGGTGTTCTTCGAAGGCAACTACACCGAGTATGAAGCCGACCGCAAAAAGCGCCTCGGCGAAGCTGCGGCCCAGCCGCACCGGGTACGCCACAAGAAACTGGCGTAACAGGGATGGGGCCTTCGGGCCCCGTTTTTTTGCGTGCGGTTCGTGGCAACGTGCGCTCAACCCATGTCGATTTCGACGATCTCGATGGTCAGGTCACCCACGGGCCTGCGCCACACCACCCCATCCCCCACGCGCGCTCCAAGCAATGCGCTTCCCAATGGCGAGCCCCAGTTGATCAGCCCCTGGGCCGCATCTGCTTCATCCTCGCCCACCAGGCACACCCGCTGTTCATCACCCTGGGTATCGGCAAAGGTCACCCAACTGCCAATCTGCACTTTGCCGTTATCCGTGGCGTTGACCACCTGGGCGCTCTGCACGCGCAGGGTGAAATAGTGCAGGTCGGCCAGGTGCTGGGGGTCATCGCCGGGGACTTGCAGGTCGCGCAGACGGGCCTTCAGCAATGCCAGGCCCTGGGGGGTGACGTAGTTGGGCTGGTCGCTGACTCGGCGCTCGGCAGCCTGGGTGGGCTGGGCGTGGTCCTCGTTGACGAAGGCTCGGCTCAAGGGGTACTCCTTTTGGTTCAGCGTTGCCCTTTCCCGAACCTTGCCCGGCCCCGCAGGGGAACACTGTGGGACCGGGCGAAGCTCGGGAAAAGAACGACGCGGTTCAAGGGTGATACGCGCGACCTTCACCCTGGGTTTTCTGCTGCTGCCAGGCGCGCTCTCGGTCATCACCGTGCTGCACGCTCCAGTCGCTCTGGTTCGGCTGCGCTGCCGCGCTGGTCTGGCACTGGCGGAAGCCGTCATCCCAGCCCGTGGAATACAGCTTCTCATGCAGATAGCGGGGCACGTTCTTCTCGAACTGGCCGTTCACCCCCGCCGCCTCGCGCCCACTGCCGCAGCCATCCTTGAACCCGTCGGCGTACGCGGGCGGGTAGCCCTGGCTGATCATCTGTTCATGGGTCGACTGGCAACCCACCAACACCACCATCACACTCACCAACGCCCAGCGCCACATGATTCGACTCCCGATCCATGCCCACCGCACCCGTCTGGAAACAGCGACGGTTAAAGGGTGGACCCATGAGTCAAGTCTAGGTTCGATTTAGTCGCGGCCCTGTCAAACCGTTGTGATGGATTTGTCAGTAGTGGTACCACTTCACCTCAAGCATCACTTCGTTACGCGGCCCGGTGAGCTCGCTGAAGTCGCGCTGGGCGCTCAGGCGCAGGCCCAGGTTGCGTGATAGCTCCCACTGCTGGTTGAGGCTCAGTGTGCGGCGTACTTCGCCGTTGAGGAAGTAGTCTCCCTGGGCTTCCAGGCGCAGGTTGCCCAGGCGGTTTTTCCACAACAGTCCGCTGTCGAAGCCGGCGGCGGGGGAGAGCATGGCCGAGAAGTCGTTGTTGTGTTCCACACGCACCGTGGCCAGGGCGAATGCCAGGGTATCGTCGCCCAGTTGCCAGGTGCCACCGCCACCGCCGTTGACATGGCTGACCAGGGTTTCGTCGCCGTGCTTGCCCAGCACGCGTTCCAGGCCGCCGGTGACTTGCCATGACCAGGGTTGCAGCAACGCGTTGCGCGGGGTCATGGAGCGGATGGTGGCCAGGTCCAGGCGCTGTACCTGCCAGTGGTTGCCCTCGTACTGGCGCAGCTTCATGTCGAGGATTTCGATCTGTGCGCCCAAAGGGAAGCCCTGGGCGTTGTCGTTGAGGTCATGGTAAGCCATGCGCAGGCCATACTCGCCGAAGGCCTTGCCATCACGGCTGCCCACGCCCACCTGCCAAGTGCGCGAGTCGTGGCCGTCTTCCGGCAGGCCGGGGCGCTCCACGTTCAGTGGCGGCGGCGGGTTCTGGCTGATGGCCCGCAGCAGTTGGTAGCTGCGCTGGGTGCGGCCCGCCTCGCGGTCCTGGCCGGTAGCGCGGTAGCGCTCCAGGCGGTAGGCAGCGTCCAGGATCAGGGCCCGGCGGTCAGTGGCCAGCGCCTTGAAACCGGGGCTTTGCAGTTGCTCGGTGTCTTCGGCCACCTTGAGTACCCAGTGTTGCTCGTCAGCACTCAATGGCTTGGCGCGGTCGAGCAATTCCCGCTCGCGGGAAGGCCGGTAGTCGATCTCGCCCACCATGCCGGCCTGCTTCACCGCCTTCACGGTATCAGTGGGGATCGCGGTCAGGGGAAACTGTGGCGTGAGGCGCAGGCTGGGGCGCGCCACTTGCAGCAACTCCAGCAAGCGGTACGAGCAGTTTTCGTCGAAGAAGAAATAGTCGAAACGCACCTGCTGCAGTTCCCACACATGCTCGACCATGCGCCCGGTTTCCTCGGGTGTCAGGTTCAGGTGGTATTCCCACAGGTCGCGGTTTTCCAGGCTGCGGTATTCAGCCAGTTTCTGTTGGTAGGGCACCAGCGAGAACATGCCCGGGTAGCCGCCGGCAAGGCCTTTCCAGGCATACAGGATGCTGTTGTCGTTGCCTTCGATGTAGGCCCCGAAGTTGATCGCGTAGCTCAGCAGCGAGGTCTTGTCCTGGCTGGCTTCAGCCTGGTCGATGCGCAGCAGCGTGTGGCCGAACATGGAAGAGGGGCTGTTCAGGTAGGCCGCCGGAAACACCAGCACGGTGTGGTGCGGCGAGATTTCCTTGTACCACTTGTGGAAGTCTGTGCACTCGGCGGCAGGCAAGTCGTTCAAGCCCAGTTGCGCGCGCAGCCAGCGCGTGCGCGCGGGGAACACGCATTGGGCCTGCTGGTCGTCCCTGCTGGCGGGGGCGTACAGCGCCTCGACGGTGGCCGCCAGTTCTCGGTCGGGGTGGTGAGCGCCGTCGGGTGCCAGGAAGAAGCGCTGGTCATCCACATAGCTGCGCCAGCCGCCGAACTTGGCCGGGGTGTAATGGCCCAGCGCAAGCCAATACGGGTCGGCTGCCAGGGTAGCGATTCGGGATGGATCCACGTGAGGTGCGGCATGCAACGGGGCGCACACACAGAGCGCCAGGTAAGCAAGGCGTTTGAGCATCGTTGGCAACTAGGTCAGGTGGACGAAAAGGCGTGCCGCGGTGGCGTGGAAAATCCCGCCCCGAGGGGCGGGCGGTTCGAGCTTAGGCCTCTGCTGCGTACTTGGCCAGGCGTGGGTCGGTCTTGAGCACGTTCATGGTGTTGGCGTGAACATCATCGGCCGTCACGTTGGCGGTCTTGAAGATGTCCTGGAAGTGCTGGTGGGTGACGGATTCAAAGTAGGCGCGGTCCTGAGGCGCAACGCCCAGCACCACCGCGTAGGTGGTCAGCGCTTCGCCTTGGCCCTTGGCCATGTCTTCGGAGAGTTCGTTCATCATGCCGTTCATGGCGATCCACGACTTGCCGCCGTAGGTCAGTGCCGCATTGGTGGAGCAACCGTTGGTGCCCGAGGTCATGCCGAAGGTGGCGTTACCCGAGGTGCCGTTGGTGGTGGACGCAAGGAAGTGAGCCGGTGTGCCGCGCTGGCCCTGGAACAGCATGTTCCCCCAACCGCAGTCCGGGCCGCCAGGGGCCTGGGCCATGGCGTTGAGCGAGACGACGGTGAACAGCGTACCCAGAAGAATCCGTTTCATAGCTTTGTTCTCTTTGTAAGGTGCAAAACCAAGGGTTCAGGATTGCCTGGGACTGCTTCGCTCCAGGACGCAGTTTGGAGTTTAGGCGGGGTTTACTGGTTCCACTGAAAAACTGGCTATTTGCATGCGCTGATTATCTGTGGGGCCCCTCCACCGGCAGCGATCAACTTCCGCAAGCGCTTGCAGCTTGAAGCTTTTCAGCGCCAGAATGCCGTCATCTGCCCCGCCGAAGTAAGGATGCCCGATGCCTGATCCTGTTGCTGCCAGCCTGCGTCTTGCGCCAGAAGCGCTGACCCGTCCGTTTTCCGCTGAACAGTTCAGCTTCTCCACCACCAATGATCTGGAGCCCTTTCGCGGTGTGCTTGGCCAGGAGCGCGCAGTCGAGGCGCTGCAATTCGGTGTGGCCATGCCACGCCCTGGCTACAACGTATTCGTCATGGGCGAGCCGGGCACCGGCCGCTTCTCGTTCGTCAAACGTTACCTCAAGGCCGAGGGCAAGCGCCTGCAGACGCCGCCCGACTGGGTGTACGTCAACAACTTCGACGAGCCTCGCGAGCCGCGCGCGCTGGAGCTGCCACCGGGCACCGCCGGGCACTTCATCGCTGATATCGGCGGGCTGATCGACAACCTGCTCTCGACCTTCCCGGCGGTGTTCGAGCACCCGTCCTACCAGCAGAAGAAGAGCGGCATCGACCGCGCCTTCAACCAGCGCTACGACCGCGCCCTGGACGTCATCGAACGCCTGTCCCTGGAAAAGGACGTGGCGCTGTACCGTGACAGCAGCAACATTGCCTTCACGCCCATGCTCGATGGGAAGGCCCTGGACGAGGCCGAATTCGCGCAACTGCCCGAAGCCGACCGTGATCGCTTTCACCAGGATATTTCCGACCTGGAAGAACGCCTCAACGAGGAGCTGGCCAGCCTGCCGCAATGGAAGCGCGAGTCCGGCAACCAACTGCGCCAGTTGAACGAAGAAACCATCACCCTGGCCCTGCAACCCCTGCTGGCGCCGCTGTCGGAAAAATACGCCGAGAACGCCGCGGTGTGCGCTTACCTGCAGGCCATGCAGGTGTACCTGCTCAAGACGGTGGTCGAGCAACTGGTGGACGACAGCAAGACCGACGCCCAGGCCCGCAAGCTGCTGGAAGAGCAATACGCCCCCAGCCTGGTAGTGGGCCACCCCAATAGCGGTGGCGCGCCGGTGGTGTTCGAGCCGCACCCGACCTATGACAACCTGTTCGGGCGCATCGAATACAGCACCGACCAGGGCGCGCTGTACACCACCTACCGGCAACTGCGCCCCGGGGCGTTGCACCGCGCCAACGGCGGTTTCCTGATTCTGGAAGCCGAGAAAATGCTCGGTGAGCCTTTCGTGTGGGACGCCCTGAAGCGCGCATTGCAATCGCGCAAGCTGAAGATGGAGTCGCCATTGGGCGAGTACGGCCGCCTGGCCACCGTCACCCTGACGCCGCAGATGATTCCCCTGCAGGTCAAGGTCGTCATCATCGGTTCGCGCCAGTTGTACTACGCCCTGCAGGACGCCGACCCGGACTTCCAGGAGATGTTCCGGGTGCTGGTGGACTTCGATGAAGACATCCCCATGGTGGACGAGAGCCTGGAGCAGTTCGCCCAGTTGCTCAAGACCCGCACCTCGGAAGAGGGCATGGCACCACTGACTGCTGATGCGGTGGCGCGCCTGGCCACCTACAGCGCGCGCCTGGCCGAGCACCAGGGGCGCTTGTCGGCGCGCATCGGCGACCTGTTCCAGCTGGTCAGCGAGGCGGATTTCATTCGCCACCTGGCCAATGACGAGATGACTGACGCCGGCCACATCGACCGAGCCCTGAAGGCCAAGGCCACGCGCACCGGCCGGGTGTCGGCGCGCATCCTGGACGACATGCTGGCCGGCATCATTCTGATCGACACCGATGGCGCCGCCGTGGGCAAGTGCAACGGCCTGACGGTGCTGGAAGTGGGTGATTCGGCCTTCGGCGTGCCAGCGCGCATTTCGGCCACGGTGTACCCGGGCGGCAGCGGCATCGTCGACATCGAGCGCGAGGTCAACCTGGGCCAGCCCATCCACTCCAAGGGGGTGATGATTCTCACCGGCTACCTGGGTAGCCGTTATGCCCAGGAGTTTCCGCTGGCGATTTCGGCGAGCATCGCCCTGGAACAGTCCTACGGCTATGTGGACGGTGACAGTGCGTCGCTGGGGGAGGCCTGCACGCTGATCTCGGCCCTGTCGCGCACCCCGCTCAAGCAGTGCTTCGCCATCACTGGCTCCATCAACCAGTTTGGTGAAGTACAGGCGGTGGGCGGCGTCAACGAGAAAATTGAAGGCTTCTTCCGCCTGTGCGAAGCGCGCGGCCTGACCGGTGAGCAGGGGGCGATCATTCCCCAGGCCAACGTCGCTACCCTGATGCTGGACGAGAAAGTGCTGCAGGCCGTCCGTGCCGGCCAGTTCCACGTGTACGCGGTGCGCCAGGCCGACGAGGCCCTGAGCTTGCTGGTAGGCGAGGACGCAGGTGCGCCGGACGCCGACGGCCAGTTCCCGGAAGGCAGCGTCAACGCCCGGGTGGTGGAGCGCTTGCGAGAAATCGCCGAGATGATCAGCGAGGAAGATCTCAAGGAAGCCGAGAAGGAACACGCCGAAGCGGAACTGGCTCAGGTCAAGCCAGCCTGAAACGGGGAGGGCGCCGGATGACCATTCGGCGCCTGACCAGGCAGTCGCACATTGCCAGCGGTGGTTTTCTTCTATCCTCAGGGCATGGATAGCCACGGGTCGCAGGATTGAAACAGTCTTCCATCGAAGGCTGAAGCAGTGTTTTATTGAGGAGCGACGTCATGCCGCGCAACCTCAGCCTTACGCGTCAATGCCTGGGTCTGGTGACCCGAATCGAATGCAGCATACGCCCACTGGCCGGTGATACCGGCATGTGGACTCTGCTTTTCGCCGCTGGCATGGCAGGCGAACAACCTTCCGCCATCAAGTCCCAGGGCCCGTTTCCGGGCCCCACCGTCGCCGAATCGGTGATGGACGCCATTGTCGACAGCCTTACCTTGCACGGCTACCAGGTAGCGGGTGACCCGCAGATCTGGTCGCTGCACCTGCAGGCGCAGTTGCGCAAGATCAATGGCGAGCGATGTCAGCGCTGTTCCTCCTGATGCGGATGTGGCGCAGTGTCGCAGGAGGCGGCGTCGCGACCTGGCAGGTATAATCGGCGCCCCGATTCCTACCCGCCAGGTGCTGTTTCAATGGAACGCTTTATCGAAAGAACCATGTACGCCTCCCGTTGGCTGCTGGCGCCCATTTACGTGGGCTTGTCGCTGGGCCTGCTGGCCCTGGCGCTGAAGTTCTTCCAGGAGGTGTTCCACGTCATTCCCAACGTTTTCTCCCTGGGCGAGGCCGATCTGATCCTGGTGCTGCTGTCGATGATCGACATGGCCCTGGTGGGTGGCCTGCTGGTCATGGTGATGCTGTCGGGCTACGAGAACTTCGTGTCCCAGCTGGACGTTGACGAGGGCCAGGAAAAACTCAGCTGGCTGGGCAAGATGGACTCCAGTTCGCTGAAAATGAAAGTGGCGGCCTCCATTGTCGCGATCTCTTCGATTCACCTGCTGCGCATGTTCATGGACGCGCGCAACATCGAGCCTGAATACCTGAAGTGGTATGTGATCATCCACATGACCTTCGTGGTGTCGGCCTTCGCCATGGGTTACCTGGACAGGCTGACCAAGCACTGACGGCTACCAATCGGACAGGCGGCGCGCCCGCCGCCTTGTGCTTTGCCTGCCGCTGTATGAAGAATGAAGCGTTGAAGTTCATTTGAACGATTCGAGGTGCAGTCATGAATTTTCAGGAACTGACCACCCACGCCAACGCCGGCCTGATCGACGAGCTGAACCTGATTTCGCTGGAAGGCGGTATCTACCTGCTCGAAGCGCGCATGCATGGCAAAGCCCACCCGCTCAACGACGCTACTGGCCACGCCATGCACCTGCGTTCGGTAGAGCATGCCCGCGACTTGCTGCATCTGTTGCCGGAAATGCCCTTCCACCTGATCCACGGCTCGGTGCATGACGAGATGTGCGGCCTGGGCGCCAGCGCCGAGGAAGATCTGCGCGTGCCTATCTCGTTCCGCTCGCGCCACTGACGCCATAAGCTGAACTGCCGTACTCAGTGTGCTAGTCTGCTTGCCCTTTTGGTTTGGGCCTGGAAAGGCAGGTGGCGTCATGGCTGCCCGCTGACGGGCCCTGCAGCGGAGCACCGAGATGTCCGAAGTAACCCTGTCCACCGACGAAACCCGCGTCAGCTATGGCATTGGCCGCCAACTGGGCGACCAGCTGCGCGACAACCCGCCACCGGGTGTCAGCCTGGACGCCATCCTGGCCGGCCTGACCGATGCCTTCAATGCCCTGCCTAGCCGCGTCAGCCAGGAAGACCTGTCTGCCAGCTTCAAGGTTATCCGTGACATCATGCAGGCCGAAGCGGCTGCCAAGGCCGAAGCGGCCGCTGGCGCTGGCCTGGCGTTCCTGGCTGAAAACGCCAAGCGTGACGGTATCACCACCCTGGCCTCGGGCCTGCAGTTCGAAGTGCTGACCGCCGGCGAAGGTGCCAAGCCATCGCGTGACGACAGCGTGCGCACTCACTACCACGGTACCCTGATCGACGGCACCGTGTTCGACAGCTCCTATGAGCGTGGCCAGCCGGCCGAATTCCCGGTCAGCGGCGTGATCGCAGGCTGGACCGAAGCGCTGCAACTGATGAACGCCGGCAGCAAATGGCGCCTGTACGTGCCAAGCGAACTGGCCTACGGTGCCCAGGGCGTTGGCAGCATCCCGCCGCACAGCGTGCTGGTGTTCGACGTAGAGCTGCTGGACGTACTGTAATCATTCCGTAGCCGCTGCCGTCGCGCTGGCCCTGGGTACACTGGAAACTTCCAGCCAGGCGCAGGGCCGGCACAGCCTGGCGGCAGCGGCTACGGGAGTACGGTTCAATGCAGGCTGCTTACCGGGCGCAAGGCTCGGGCATAGCAGAACAGAAACAGGTTTCGCACCAGCTCCTTGAGCACGATCGGCTCGCTTGAACTCAACCCGGACAGGTCCAGGTCACCTTGGTCGCGCAGTTCATCCAGTGCCTCTTCCTCCAGCACCGCACACACTTCCCCGGTTTCGCGGTGCAGAATGCGCAGGTAGGGTTGAGGGCGGTCCAGCCAGGCATCGATCAAATAAGTCATGTCAGTTCTCCTTGAAAGCGTTCAATGAGAATAATTCTTATTCAAGGAATAGCAAGGCTCTATTGGATGATTTTTTCCATTCGGGGAAAGATCAGGGGCCGGAGGCCGCGTCAGCCAGCCTCGCGACCATTCGTCAGGTCAGACCTTGCGGACGAATTCGGACTTCAGTTTCATCGGGCCGATGCCGTCGATCTTGCAGTCGATGTCGTGGTCACCGTCGCACAGGCGGATGTTCTTGACCTTCGTACCAACCTTGACCACCAGGGAGGTGCCCTTGACCTTCAGGTCCTTGATCACGGTGATGGTGTCGCCGTCCTGCAGCACATTGCCTACCGCATCCTTTTTCACCGCGTCATCGCTGCCCGTCTCGGCTTCGCCGCTGGCCGACCACTCGTGGGCGCATTCAGGGCAGACCAGCTGGGTGCCGTCTTCGTAGGTGTATTCGGAATTGCATTTGGGGCAGGCAGGCAGAGTGCTCACGCGGGTTCCTCGGCGGGTGGGCAAAATAAAGGCGCAGATTATATAGGGTTTTTAGGGCAGGCGGGGAATTGCGGGGAGGCTGTCCCGAGCTTCGCCCGGCCCACACGGGAATGTGGGGCCGGGCGAAGCTCGGGAAGCAGGCGACTCGGTATCAGTGGGTGCGCGCTACGGCGAATTCGCTCAGCTCAACCAGCGCGTCGCGGTACTCGCTGGCCGGCAGGGCATCGAGGCAGGCGATGGCGCGCTTGACGTAGTCGCGCGCCAGCTGGGCGGTATAGTCCAGGGCGCCGGAGGCTTCCACGGCGATGCGGATGCTCTCCAGGTCTTCGATGCCGCCTTTCTGGATTGCCTTGCGTACCAGGGCAGCCTGCTCGGCGGTACCTTCACGCATGGTGTAGATCAGCGGCAGGGTCGGCTTGCCTTCGGCGAGGTCGTCGCCGACGTTCTTGCCCAGGGTCTCGGCGTCGCCCTTGTAGTCCAGCAGGTCGTCGACCAGTTGGAAGGCCACACCCAGGTGGTCCCCGAAGGTGCGCAGGGCCTCGGCCTGTTCCGGCGTCGCTTCGGCCAGGGCCGCGGCGCTGTGGGTGGAGGCTTCGAAGAGCATCGCGGTCTTGCCCCGGATGACTTCCATGTACACTTCTTCGGTAGTGCTGGCGTCGCGCACCTTGGACAGTTGCAGCACTTCGCCTTCTGCGATGACGCGGGTAGCCTCGGAGAGGATGCGCATCACGGGCATGGAGCCCAGTTCCACCATCATCTCGAAGGAGCGCGAGTACAGGAAGTCGCCTACCAGAACGCTGGGGGCGTTGCCCCACATGGCGTTGGCGGTGGAGCGGCCGCGGCGCATGCCCGACATGTCGACCACGTCGTCATGCAGCAGGGTGGCGGTGTGCAGGAATTCGATGGTGGCAGCCAGCAGGCGCAGTTCGTCGCCTTCACGGCCCAGGGCCTTGCCGCACAGCAGCACCAGCAGCGGGCGCAGACGCTTGCCCCCGGCTGACGTAATATAGTCACCGATTTTCGACACCAGCGGTACGCGCGAAGTCAGTTGCTTCTTGATGATGACGTCGACGGCGTTGAAATCGTCCGCCACCGCGCGGTAGAAAGCTTGGGGTTGCATCAGCGACAGGTGCTCCAGAAGGGATGCGCGGCATGCTAGGTCGCGGGTCCCGCGCTGTCAAGGCACGATGGACGGCCACTTGCAAGCGGGGCGGGCCTTGCGTACAATCGCGCACCCTGAACTTCCTGGGCAGCACCTGCCTTACGCAATTGCATTTGGGTCGTTCCACCCCATGCAGCCATGCCAGCCGACACTCTACTTATAAAGAGCTGGGTGAGCAGGATTATCGGAGAAATACCATGTCTTACGCAGTAATTGTTACCGGTGGCAAGCAGTACAAAGTCGCCCCGGGTGAGTACCTGAAGATCGAGAAACTGGAAGTCGCCACTGGCGAATCCGTTACCTTTGATCGCGTTCTGCTGGTCGCCAATGGCGACGACGTCAACATCGGCGCACCAGTTGTTGCTGGCGCTACCGTTGTGGCTGAAGTGATCTCCCAAGGTCGTCACGACAAGGTTCGTATCATCAAGTTCCGTCGTCGTAAGCACCACATGAAGCGCATGGGCCACCGCCAGTGGTACACCGAGATCAAAATCACCGGTATTCAGGCTTAATTTCAGCCTAATTCCTCACTAGGAGAATTGACTCATGGCACACAAAAAAGCTGGTGGTAGTACCCGTAACGGTCGCGACTCAGAAGCCAAACGCCTTGGCGTGAAGATGTATGGCGGCCAGGCTATCAAAGCAGGCAACATCATCGTGCGTCAGCGCGGCACCCAATTCCACGCTGGCTACGGCGTTGGCATGGGTAAGGATCACACTCTGTTCGCTAAAGTCGAAGGCGTGATCAAGTTTGAAGTAAAAGGCGCCTTCGGTCGTCGTTACGTGAGCGTAGTCGCGGCCTAATCGCGAGTTCGCTGGGAAAGCCCTGTCTTGCGACGGGGCTTTTTCGTTTGTGGGGTGAGTCTCTTGCAAAGCTGTTGCCTGGGCCGCTGGCGCGAGTATCGTTAATGGGGTCCGCCATGCTCATTTTTGCAAGAGCCTTATGTCTTTGCTTTTTTTGGCTCGTCCGTAAGGCGAGAGGCGTTTTTCATGAAATTTGTTGATGAAGTATCCATCCGTGTGAAAGCGGGCGACGGCGGCAATGGCTGCATGAGCTTCCGCCGCGAAAAGTTCATCGAGAACGGTGGCCCCAACGGCGGTGATGGTGGTGACGGCGGTTCGATCTACATGGTCGCCGACGAAAACCTCAACACCCTGGTGGACTACCGTTACACCCGCCACTTCGACGCCGAGCGCGGTTCGAACGGCGGCAGCACCGACTGCACCGGCAAGAAGGGTGAAGACCTGGAGCTGCGCGTACCGGTCGGCACCACGGTGATCGACTCCGCTACCCAGGAAGTCATCGGTGACCTGGTCAAGGCTGGCCAGCGCCTGCTGGTTGCCCATGGCGGCTGGCACGGCCTGGGCAACACCCGTTTCAAATCCAGCACCAACCGTGCGCCCCGCCAGACCACGCCGGGCAAGCCGGGCGAGCAGCGCGACCTGAAGCTGGAAATGAAGGTGCTGGCCGACGTTGGCCTGCTGGGCTTGCCGAACGCCGGCAAGAGCACTTTCATTCGTTCGGTATCGGCCGCCAAGCCGAAGGTTGCCGACTACCCGTTCACCACCCTGGTGCCAAACCTGGGTGTGGTCAGTGTCGACCGCTGGAAGAGCTTCGTCATCGCCGACATTCCCGGCCTGATCGAAGGTGCCTCCGATGGCGCTGGCCTGGGTATTCGCTTCCTCAAGCACTTGGCCCGTACCCGTGTGCTGCTGCACCTGGTGGACATGGCGCCGCTGGACGAAACCAGCCCGGCCGATGCGGCTGAAGTCATCGTCAACGAGCTGACCAAGTTCAGCCCGTCGCTGGTGGAGCGTGAGCGCTGGCTGGTACTGAACAAGTGCGACCAGATCCTGGAAGAAGAGCACGAAGAGCGGGTCAAGGAAATCGTCGACCGCCTGGAGTGGGAAGGCCCGGTCTATGTGATTTCGGCCATCGCCAAAGACGGCACCGAGCGCCTGACTCGTGACCTGATGCGCTACCTTGAAGACCGCGCCGACCGCCTGGCCAACGACCCGGCCTACGCGGCCGAGCTGGCCGACCTGGACCAGCGCATCGAAGACGAGGCGCGTGCTCAGTTGCAAGCCCTGGACGATGCCCGCGCCCTGCGCCGCACCGGCGTCAAGAGCGTGCACGACATCGGCGAAGACGACGGCTTCTGGGATGAAGAAGACGCCGAAGACGGCCCAGAGGTCATCTACGTTCGCGATTGACCGGTGGGGCGTTTTCCCAAGCTTCGCCCTGCGGTCTCTTGCGGGGCCGGGCGAAGCTCGGGAAGCAGGCGCCGCCGATCTGCCCGTAGTAAACTACAGCGCCGCTCCCCAGGGAGCGGCGTTTTGGTTTCTACGAATAATTTCTCCCGGGCATAGGTTGGAAGAACATGCGGAGCAAGGTGACAGGTGCGCAGCGCTGGGTCGTGAAAATCGGCAGCGCGTTGCTGACAGCAGACGGCAAGGGCCTGGACCGTGCCGCCATGGGCGTGTGGGTCGAGCAGATGGTGGCGCTGCACGAGGCGGGCGTTGAGCTGGTGCTGGTGTCCTCGGGCGCCGTGGCGGCCGGTATGAGCCGCCTGGGCTGGGCCAAGCGCCCCAGTGGCATGCACGAACTGCAGGCCGCTGCCGCCATTGGCCAGATGGGCCTGGTGCAGGCCTGGGAGTCGAGTTTTGCCGAGCATGGCCGGCATACGGCGCAGATCCTGCTGACCCATGACGACCTGTCCGACCGCAAGCGTTACCTCAATGCACGCAGTACCCTGCGTACCCTGGTGCAGTTGGGCGTGATCCCGGTCATCAACGAAAACGACACCGTGGTCACCGACGAGATTCGTTTCGGCGATAACGACACCCTGGCGGCCCTGGTGGCCAACCTGGTGGAGGCCGACCTGCTGGTGATTCTCACCGACCGTGACGGCATGTTCGACGCCGACCCGCGTAACAATCCGGAAGCGCAGTTGATCTACGAAGCCCGTGCCGATGATCCGGCCCTGGATGCCGTGGCTGGCGGTACCGGCGGCGCCCTGGGCCGCGGCGGCATGCAGACCAAGCTGCGCGCCGCGCGCCTGGCGGCCCGCTCCGGTGCCCATACCATCATCGTCGGCGGGCGCCTGGAGCGCGTGCTGGACCGCCTCAAGGCCGGTGAGCGCCTGGGCACCCTGTTGTCACCCGAGCGCGGCATGCTGGCTGCGCGCAAGCAGTGGCTGGCCGGCCACCTGCAGACCCGCGGCACCCTGACCCTTGATGCGGGTGCCGTCCAGGCGCTGCTGGAAGGGCACAAGAGCCTGCTGCCGGTGGGTGTGAAGGGCGTGCTGGGCGCGTTCCGTCGTGGTGAAATGGTGGTGTGTGTGGGGCCGGACGGCAAGGAAGTGGCCCGCGGCCTGGCCAACTACAGTGCAGCCGAGGCACAGAAAATCATCGGCCAATCTTCCGAGGCCATCGAGAACCTGCTGGGCTACATTGCCGAGCCGGAACTGGTGCACCGCGACAATCTGATTCTGGTCTGAGGGTTAACCATGCGTGTGATCAAAGGAATGCTGGGCCTGCTGCTTGCCCTGCCGCTGCTGGCTTCGGCCGAAGAGATTGGCCAGGTATCGACGGTGTTCAAATTCGTCGGCCCCAACGACCGTATCGTTGTCGAGGCATTCGACGACCCGAAGGTGCCGGGTGTGACCTGCTACCTGTCCCGCGCCAAGACGGGTGGCATCAAGGGGGGTCTGGGTCTGGCCGAGGACCGCGCCGAGTCGTCGATCGCCTGTCGTCAGGTGGGGCCGATTCACCTGCCTGATGACTTGAAGGATGGCGAGGAGGTGTTCAAGGAGCGCACCTCGTTGGTGTTCAAGACCATGCAGGTGGTGCGATTCTTCGACAAGAAGCGCAATACCCTGGTGTACCTGGTGTATAGCGACCGGGTTATCGAGGGTAGCCCGCAGAACGCGGTCACGGCGATTCCGATTTTGCCCTGGGCGCAGCCATGACCTAGTGCAACTAGGGTTGTATGAAAAACGGCGAGCCTGGCTCGCCGTTTTTTATTGCCCGTCATTCCTGCAGGCAGGGCAGTGTTTCCTGTTGAAACTTTTGTTGGGGTTCTGCGTTTCCTGGAAGTCGCTTCCTTGGGGAAAGTGCAGTTGCGGCGGATAATCAATTTATATATGTGGGTAGTTGCATCGAGTTAAGTTGGCACTTTCGGAAAAGTACCTGGATCCTTTGTAAATGCGGGCTGGGCCTGGATTTAGTTGTCTGAACGGCTGGGTCGCGCCAGCCTTCGCGGGTGAGGTTTTCCCTGGCTTTGGAAAGTGTTTCGGTGGATTGACACGTTTTGCGACCATGCGTACTGTCCCGCCCTGTCGCTAGCCGGCGCGATGGCGGGGGCTCTGGTTTCAGAGCTGCCAGTGAGGTGGATAGCGCTGTCCTCCTCGTGATTGTATATACCGAGTGCAGGAATGTTATGGAAAGCCGGATGTTGAATCGGACGGTCGCTCGCGGCCGTCTGTTGGAAAGTTCATTGTTGGCCGATTTTGCGTTATTGGCAGGGCGTGCACACCAGCGCGGATGGGAGTTGCGCTTGCGCGCTATTATGAAGCGCATGAGCTACCGTTATTATTCGTTGTCCTTTGGCCCGATCAAGGGCGGTGCGCCTGCGCGGCCAGTGAATAACTTTCCGCGAAGTTGGCAGGAATATTATGATGCGCAGCATTATCAAGAGGTGGATCCTATTGTTCGCCATTGTCGGCAACATTTGAAGCCATTGTTCTGGGAGCGGGCGCAACGAAGGGCGCGTGGGCGCTCTCGAGAGTTCTGGGAGGCGTTCGGGGTTCATGGCATGCGCGGTGGTGTCAGCATTCCGCTGCGTGACAGGGCGTGGGTAGGGTCGTTGAGCGTGGCGCATTCGGTCGAGGACGGCGAATTGCCGCTCGGGCGGGCTGACGATGACCTGGGGGTGTTGTTCATGCTGGTGCCCTATCTGATCGAGGGCTTGCAGCGCAGGGTGGCGATCGAGCGTTCGCCTGAGTCATGCCTGACCCACAAGGAGGCTGAGTGCCTTGGGTGGGCGAGCGTGGGCAAGACCAGTTGGGAAATCGGCCGTATCATCGGCTGTGCCGAGCGCACGGTGGATTTTCATATTGCCAACGCGGGCCACAAGCTGGGGTCCACGAACCGGGGGCATGCCATTGGTATAGCGGTGTCCCAGGGGTTGATCTCTTTCTAGGCGCTACCAGCCTTTTCAAAAAGCGCAGGCAACAAAAAACCGACCCTGGGGTCGGTTTTTTGGTACATCAAGCAATCAGCTTAGGCGGCAGCCTGAACCAGTGCTTTGATGTGGCCATTCAGACGGCCTTTATGGCGAGCAGCCTTGTTCTTGTGGATGATGCCTTTATCGGCCATACGGTCGATAACTGGCACGGCCAGAACGTAAGCAGCTTGTGCTTTTTCGGCGTCTTTTGCGTCAATGGCTTTGACTACATTCTTGATGTAGGTGCGGACCATGGAACGCAGGCTGGCGTTGTGGCTGCGACGCTTCTCAGCCTGTTTTGCACGTTTTTTGGCGGAAGGTGAGTTGGCCACCGTCGAGCTCCTCGAAAGACTTTTTTAAATAGCAAACAAAATAGGCCGCGAATCATGCCGATGACTGGATCTGTTGTCAAGGGTGCTTGAGACGTTCCGCTGAGTGGTCATTGCCGAAGTGAGAGATTCCCTTCTGGCGCCTGACCTGTAAACTCGCGAGTTTTGGCTCTGCCTGCTGATGCGGCGCGGAGTATCGCACAGTTGCGCGCAATCTCGCGCTGCTCTTTGTCCAGAAGGCAGAAAAATCTTTCGATGAATCTTCTCAAGTCACTGTTCGCGGTCAGCTCCATCACCATGATCTCGCGGGTGCTGGGCTTCGTGCGCGACACCCTGATCGCCCGTATCTTCGGTGCCGGCATGGCCACCGACGCCTTCTTCATTGCCTTCAAGCTGCCCAACCTGCTGCGGCGCATTTTTGCCGAAGGCGCGTTTTCCCAGGCATTCGTGCCCATCCTGGCCGAATACAAAAGCCAGCAGGGCGAGGAAGCAACACGCACCTTCATCGCCTATGTGGCCGGGATGCTGACCCTGGTGCTGGCGCTGGTGACGGTAGCGGGGATGATCGCCGCGCCCTTCGTCATCTGGGTCACGGCACCGGGCTTCGCCGACACACCGGAAAAATTTCAGCTCACCGCTGACCTGCTGCGGGTCACGTTCCCCTATATATTGCTCATCTCGCTGTCGTCCTTCGTCGGCGCCATCCTCAATACCTGGAACCGCTTTTCGGTACCGGCCTTCACGCCGACGCTGCTGAACATCGCCCAGATTCTCTTCGCGCTGTTCCTGACCCCCTATTTCCACCCGCCCATCATGGTGCTGGCCTGGGGCGTGCTGGCCGGCGGCCTGGCGCAACTGCTGTACCAGCTGCCACACCTGAAAAAGATCGGCATGCTGGTGCTGCCGCGCCTGAGCTGGCGCGACACCGGCGCCCTGCGCGTGATGAAACAGATGGGGCCGGCCATTCTCGGGGTGTCGGTGAGCCAGATCTCGCTGATCATCAATACCATCTTCGCGTCGTTCCTGGCCGCAGGCTCGGTATCGTGGATGTACTACGCCGACCGCCTGATGGAGCTGCCTTCCGGGGTGTTGGGCGTGGCTCTGGGCACCATTTTGCTGCCGACCCTGGCCAAGACCTATGCCAACAAGGACCGCCACGAGTATTCGCGCATCCTGGACTGGGGCCTGCGCCTGTGTTTCATCCTGGTGCTGCCCTGTGCCGTGGCCCTGGCCCTGCTGTCCGAGCCATTGACCGTGGCGCTGTTCCAGTACGGCAAGTTCGACGCCTTCGACGCCTCAATGACCCAGCGCGCCCTGATTGCCTACGCGGTGGGCCTGCTGGGCATCATTCTGATCAAGGTGCTTGCCCCGGGCTTTTATGCCCAGCAGAACATTCGCACCCCGGTGAAGATCGCCATTTTCACCCTGGCCGCCACGCAACTGATGAACCTGGCCTTCATCGGCTCCCTGGCCCACGCCGGGCTGGCGCTGGCCATCAGCGGTGGCGCCTGCCTGAACGCCGGCCTGCTGTACTGGCAACTGCGCAAGCAGGACATGTTCCAGCCGCAGCCCGGCTGGCTGGCTTTTTTCACCAAGCTGTTGCTGGCGGTGGTGGCCATGGCGGCCGTGCTGCTGGGCATGATGCAGTTCATGCCGGCCTGGTCCGATGGCCAGATGCTGGCCCGCTTTGTACGCCTGGGCGCCTTGGTATTGACAGGCGTGGTAGTGTATTTCGGTGTGCTGTTCGCTTTCGGCTTCCGGCTGCGGGACTTCGCCCGTCGCGGGCTGGCCTGAGCGTCAGTTGTCGGTTTTCCGGTTTAGTCACCCGCACGAGGCAGCGGCGCCTGTCGCTAGCGCCCGTGTGTGGTTATAATCGGCCACTTTATGAGCAAGAAGCGCGTTATGCAGCTGGTTCGAGGCCTCCACAACCTGCGGCCCCAACATCGGGGCTGTGTCGCCACTATTGGCAACTTTGACGGTGTTCACCGTGGCCACCAGGCTATCCTGGCGCGGCTGCGCGAACGTGCACGGGAGTTGGGCGTGCCCAGCTGCGTGGTGATATTCGAACCGCAGCCGCGCGAGTATTTCGCCCCCGACACCGCCCCGGCTCGCCTGGCGCGCCTGCGCGACAAGCTCGCACTGCTGGCCGAGGAGGGCGTGGACCGGGTGTTGTGCCTGGCGTTCAACCAGCGCCTGTGCAAGCTCAGCGCCGCCGAGTTCGTCGATACCATCCTGGTCGACGGCCTGGGCGTGCAGCACCTGGAAGTGGGCGATGACTTCCGCTTTGGCTGCGACCGCCTGGGCGACTTCGACTTCCTGTTGCAGGCGGGCGTGGTCCAGGGCTTCACCGTGGAAGCGGCGCAAACCGTCGAGCTCAATGGCGTGCGGGTCAGCAGCACGCAAGTGCGCAAGGCCCTGGCTGCCGCCGATTTTTCCCTGGCCGAGCAGCTGCTCGGCCGCCCGTACCGCATTGCCGGGCGGGTGCTGCACGGCCAGAAGCTGGCCCGTCAACTGGGTTGGCCGACCGCCAACGTGCAGCTCAAGCGCCGTCGCGTGCCGTTCACCGGGGTGTACCAGGTGAGCGCCGAGATCGATGGCACAACCTGGCCGGGAGTCGCCAACATAGGCGTGCGGCCAACGGTTGCGGGTGATGGCAGTGCCCACCTGGAAGTACATTTGCTGGACTTTGCCGGTGACCTCTATGGCCGGCGTTTGACGGTGGTGTTCCACCACAAGCTGCGTGATGAGCAGCGTTTCGCCTCCCTTGAGGCGCTGAAGTCGGCGATCGATGCGGACGTCGCCGCCGCCCGAGCCCATGCCCTTGAGCATCGGCCAACTGCTAACCCAAGAGCCTGAAATGACCGACTACAAAGCCACGCTAAACCTTCCGGACACCGCCTTCCCAATGAAGGCCGGCCTGCCCCAGCGCGAGCCGCAAACTCTGCAGCGCTGGGACAGCATTGGCCTGTACCAGAAGCTGCGTGAAATTGGCAAGGACCGTCCCAAGTTCGTGCTGCACGACGGCCCTCCGTACGCCAACGGCAGTATTCACATCGGTCATGCGGTCAACAAGATCCTCAAGGACATGATCATCCGTTCCAAGACCCTGGCCGGCTTCGATGCGCCGTATGTGCCGGGCTGGGACTGCCATGGCCTGCCGATCGAGCACAAGGTGGAAGTCACCCACGGCAAGAACCTGGGCGCCGACAAGACCCGCGAACTGTGCCGCGCCTACGCCAGCGAGCAGATCGAGGGCCAGAAGGCCGAATTCATCCGCCTGGGCGTGCTGGGTGACTGGGCCAACCCCTACAAGACCATGAACTTCACCAACGAGGCCGGCGAAATCCGTGCCCTGGCGGAAATGGTCAAGAACGGTTTCGTGTTCAAGGGCCTCAAGCCCGTGAACTGGTGCTTTGACTGCGGTTCGGCCCTGGCCGAAGCGGAAGTGGAATACCAGGACAAGAAATCCGACACCATCGACGTGGCCTTCAATGTCGCCGACCAGCAAAGCCTGGCCGACGCCTTTGGCTTGCCGGGCCTGGACAAGACCGCGGCCATCGTGATCTGGACCACCACCGCGTGGACCATCCCGGCCAACCAGGCGCTGAACGTGCACCCGGACTTCACCTATGCCCTGGTGGACGTCGGTGACCGCCTGCTGATCCTGGCCGAAGAGCTGGTCGAAGCCTGCCTGAGCCGTTACGGCCTGACGGGCAACACCATCGCCACCGCCAAGGGCTCGGCCCTGGAAAACATTCACTTCCAGCACCCGTTCTACCACCGTACCTCGCCGGTCTACCTGGCCGAGTACGTGGAGCTGGGCGCTGGTACCGGCGTGGTTCACTCGGCACCTGCCTACGGTGAAGACGACTTCGTGACCTGCAAGAAATACGGCATGGTCAACGACGACATCCTCAACCCGGTGCAGAGCAACGGCGTGTACGTGGATTCGCTGGAGTTCTTCGGTGGCCAGTTCATCTGGAAGGCCAACCCGAACATCATCGCCAAGCTGGCCGAGGTCGGCGCGCTGATGAACACCGAAACCATCAGCCACAGCTACATGCACTGCTGGCGCCACAAGACCCCGCTGATCTACCGCGCCACCGCGCAGTGGTTCGTGGGCATGGACAAGCAACCGACCGAAGGCGCCACCCTGCGCAACCGTGCGGTGAAAGCCATCGAAGAAACCAGGTTCGTGCCGGCCTGGGGCCAGGCGCGCCTGCATTCGATGATCGCCAACCGTCCGGACTGGTGCATCTCGCGTCAGCGCAACTGGGGCGTGCCGATCCCGTTCTTCCTGCACAAGGAAAGCGGTGAGCTGCACCCACGCACCGTCGAACTGATGGAAGAAGTGGCCAAGCGCGTTGAAGTCGAAGGCATCGAAGTCTGGTTCAAGCTCGACGCCACCGAGCTGCTGGGCGCCGAAGCGGCCCAGTACGACAAGATCAGCGACACCCTGGACGTGTGGTTCGACTCCGGCACCACCCACTGGCACGTGCTGCGCGGTTCGCACCCCATGGGCCACGAGACCGGCCCGCGCGCCGACCTGTACCTGGAAGGCTCCGACCAGCACCGCGGCTGGTTCCACTCTTCCTTGCTGACGGGTTGCGCCATCGACAACCACGCGCCGTATCGTGAACTGCTGACCCACGGCTTCACCGTGGATGAGAACGGCCGCAAGATGTCCAAGTCGCTGGGCAACGTCATCGCCCCGCAGAAGGTCAACGACACCCTGGGCGCCGACATCATGCGCCTGTGGGTTTCGGCCACCGACTATTCGGGCGAAATGGCCGTGTCGGACACCATCCTGCAGCGCAGCGCCGACGCCTACCGCCGTATCCGTAACACCGCGCGCTTCCTGCTCTCGAACCTGAGCGGCTTCAACCCGGCCACCGACCTGTTGCCGGCCGACGAGATGATCGCCCTGGACCGCTGGGCCGTTGACCGCGCGCTGCTGCTGCAACGTGAGCTGGAAGAGCACTACAGCGAATACCGCTTCTGGAACGTGTACTCCAAGGTCCACAACTTCTGCGTGCAGGAGCTGGGTGGTTTCTACCTGGACATCATCAAGGACCGCCAGTACACCACCGGCGCCAACAGCACCGCACGCCGTTCGTGCCAGACCGCGCTGTTCCACATCTCCGAAGCGCTGGTGCGCTGGATCGCGCCAATCCTGGCCTTCACCGCCGACGAGCTGTGGCAGTACCTGCCGGGCGAGCGCAACGAGTCGGTGATGCTCAACACCTGGTACCAGGGCCTCACCGAACTGCCGGAAGGCTTCGAGCTGGGCCGCGAGTACTGGGAAGGCGTGATGGCGGTGAAGACCGCGGTCAACAAGGAACTGGAGAACCAGCGCGCGGCGAAAGCCATCGGTGGCAACCTGCAGGCCGAAGTGACACTGTATGCCGACGAAGCCGTGAGCACCGACCTTGCCAAGCTGGGCAACGAGCTGCGCTTCGTGCTGATCACCTCCAAGGCCAGCGTCGCGCCGTTCGTCGATGCCCCGGCCGATGCCGTGGTCACTGAAGTAGCGGGCTTGAAGCTGAAAGTGGTCAAGTCCGGCTACACCAAGTGCGCCCGTTGCTGGCACTTCCGCGATGACGTCGGCGTGAACGCCGAGCATCCGGAAATCTGCGGCCGTTGCGTGGACAACATCAGTGGTGCGGGCGAGGTGCGTCACTATGCCTAAGGCCGACGCCGGGCGCTTCGGGCGCCTGGGCTGGCTCTGGTTGAGCGTGCTGGTCGTGGTCCTTGACCAGGCCAGCAAGTTCTACTTCCAGAGCAACCTGAGCCTGTACCAGCAGATGGTGGTCATTCCCGACTACTTCAGCTGGACCCTGGCCTACAACACGGGCGCGGCCTTCAGCTTCCTGGCCGACAGCTCGGGCTGGCAGCGCTGGCTGTTCGCCCTGATCGCCGTGGTGGTCAGTGCGGTGCTGCTGGTGTGGCTCAAGCGCCTGGGCCGCCATGAAAACTGGTTGGCCGTGGCGTTGGTGCTGGTACTGGGCGGCGCACTGGGCAACCTGTACGACCGCATCGTGCTGGGCCACGTGATCGACTTCGTGCTGGTGCACTGGCAGAACCGCTGGTACTTCCCGGCGTTCAACCTGGCCGACAGCGCCATTACCATTGGCGCGGTGATGCTGGCCCTGGACATGTTCAAGAGCAAGAAAACCGGAGACGCGGTCCATGACTGAGCAGCGTATCGCTCAAAACACCGAAGTGACCCTGCACTTCGCCCTGCACCTGGAAAACGGTGACACCGTCGACAGCACCTTCGACAAGGCCCCGGCCGTGTTCAAGGTGGGTGACGGCAACCTGTTGCCCGGTTTCGAGGCGGCGATCTTCGGTTTCAAGGCCGGTGACAAGCGCACCGTGGTGGTCCCGCCGGAGAACGCCTTTGGTCAGCCCAACCCGCAGAACGTGCAGATCATGCCACGCTCGCAGTTCCAGGACATGGAGCTGTCGGAAGGCCTGCTGGTGATCTTCAACGACGCGGCCAACACTGAACTGCCCGGCGTGGTGAAGGCGTTCGACGACGCGCAAGTGACCGTCGATTTCAACCACCCGCTGGCTGGCAAGACCCTGAACTTCGAAGTGGACATCATCGAGGTCAAGGCTCTCTGAGCCTTGCCCCAGCGCGCAAGCACGAGGCACAGCATGCAAATCAAACTCGCCAACCCCCGTGGCTTCTGCGCCGGCGTGGACCGCGCGATCGAAATCGTCAACCGCGCCCTGGAAGTCTTCGGCCCGCCGATCTACGTGCGCCATGAAGTGGTGCACAACAAGTTCGTGGTCGAAGACTTGCGCAACCGCGGCGCCATCTTCGTCGAAGAACTGGACCAGGTGCCGGACGACGTCATTGTCATCTTCAGTGCCCACGGTGTTTCCCAGGCTGTGCGCAAGGAAGCGGCCGGCCGCGGCCTGAAGGTGTTCGACGCCACATGCCCGCTGGTGACCAAGGTGCACATCGAGGTGGCGCGCTACAGCCGCGACGGCCGCGAGTGCATCCTGATCGGCCACGCCGGCCACCCGGAAGTGGAAGGTACCATGGGCCAGTATGATTCGAGCAATGGTGGCTCGATCTACCTGGTCGAAGACGAGAAAGACGTGGCCACCCTGGCGGTGCGCAACCCCGACAACGTCGCCTTCGTCACGCAGACCACCTTGTCGATGGACGACACCAGCCGCGTCATCGACGCCCTGCGCTCGCGTTTCCCCAACATCGGCGGGCCGCGCAAGGACGACATCTGCTATGCCACGCAAAACCGCCAGGACGCGGTCAAGCAACTGGCCGACGAGTGCGACGTAGTCCTGGTGGTGGGCAGCCCCAACAGCTCCAACTCCAACCGCTTGCGTGAGCTGGCCGAGCGCATGGCCACCCCGGCTTACCTGATCGACGGCGCCGAAGACATGCAGCAAAGCTGGTTCGACGGCGTGCAGCGCATCGGTATCACCGCCGGTGCCTCGGCACCGGAAGTACTGGTGCGCGGTGTGATCGAGCAGTTGCGCGCCTGGGGCGCGGTCGGCGCCGAAGAGCTGGACGGGCGGCCGGAGAACATCACGTTCTCGATGCCCAAGGAACTACGCGTCAAGGCCATCTGAAGGCTGCACTGAACAAAGGGCCTGCTGGGCCCTTTTGTTTGTCAGGTGCACGCGGCCGCTCTTGGCCACCACCACCTGGTAATGGCTCTCGCCCGTTTGGCCATCACAGACATGCACCGTGCCGGCCTGAAACGCACCGTTGTCCTGCAACGCCCAACCCTGGCCCGTGAACCGCACTTGTTCGCGTACCGGTGTGTTGCCCTTCACCACGACCCGAGACATACCCTGATGCACCCGCAACACCGGGTTGTCCGCGTCATTGGCGCCCTTGCCGCTGTGGTCGGCGATGATCCGCCAGCCGTTGGCCCAATCACCTTCCAGGGCATGCATGAGCACATCGCGGTGCCCCAGCACCGCCTCGGTACGTGCCGCCCGCAGGCTGGCCAGCAACTCCTGGGCGATGACCTGGCGTTGATGGCTGGCGACCATCTGCTGATACACGGGCGTAGCCATGTGCAGCAAGACCCCAGCGATGGCGAGGGCCACCAGCAGTTGTAGCAGTGTGAAACCTTGTTGGTGCATGCCGATGCTCCTTGCGTGGCAACGCGGTGACGAGTTCGTACAGATGAACGCTGATCCCTCTGGAACAACCGTATATCCTGTGCGCTGCTTTAGCGCGGGCACTGCTGGTTTATAGTCCAAGCGCATTCGGGGGAGTGGGGTAAATGGATTCAAGACGTAATGGGTTCACCATGGTGGAAATGGTGGTGACGGTGGCGATTCTGGCCATCATGGCTGCCATCGCGCTGCCGTCGTACACCAAGCTGATCGCCAACAACCGGGCGGACTCGGAAACCAATGACCTTTACCAAGCCCTCAATTACACCCGCATCGAAGCCATCAACCGCGGCCTGAGCGTGCGTATCACTCCCGCCACGGCAGGTGCCTGGACCGGCGTCCTCAATATCGCCCTGAGCTCGGGCGGCACGCCGTTGCGGATCATTCCCGGCATGTCCAGCCAGGCGACGCTGGGGTTCAGCACCACGGCGGCCTACATCGAATTCAACAACCTGGGCGGGCTGACCTTCCCGACGTCCGCGCTCAACCTGACTTACACCCAGGGCACCGTCAGCCGCAGCCTGGGTGTGTGCCTCAATGGTCGTATCGTCTTGAGCGGAACCTGCACATGAGCCTGAAAAACACCCAGCGGGGCTTTTCGTTGATCGAAGTGCTGGTGGCCTTGCTGATTCTGGCCATCGGCCTGCTGGGCGCGGCCGCCATCCAGGTGAACGCCTTGAAATACACCGACAGCTCGGCCATGCGCACCCAGGCCAGTTTCATCGCCTATGACATGCTCGACCGCATCCGCGCCAACAACGGCGCCAACTACACGTTGGCCTCGGCGCAGGCCGCGACCACCACCACCGCCACCTCCGACCCGCGGGCGCTGGACTGGTCGGACTTCAAGACCAACATCAATACCGGGCTGGGTGGCAGTAGCAATGCTGACGGCTCCATCGCCATCGCCAACAACGTCATTACCATCACGATCAAATGGGGGGATGCGCGGGCGGGCAACAGCGTGAACGCGATCAACGCCACGACGGCCAATCAGAACACCAATACCCAGACGTTCACGTTGGTGTCCAGGGCTATTAATGACGGGGCGGTAAGCCCATGAGAAAGCGCGCATCTGGTTTCGGGCTTATCGAGTTGATGGTGGCGATTCTGCTAGGCCTGATCATCCTGTTGGGTGTCTTGCAGATATTCATTTCCGCCAAGAACACCTACCTGGCGCAAAATGCTTCGGCGGCCATGCAGGAAGATGCGCGGTATGCGTTGAGCAAGATGGTGCAGGAAATCCGCATGGTGGGGATGTTCGGGTACGTCACGCCTTCGCCCGATAGTACGGCCACAGATTTCACGCTTGCTTCCCAGACACCGATCTCCTATGTCACCACGACCGTGGGTACGGTTACGACAGGGGTATTGACCCTGCTGACTGCCGATGTCGGCGCCAATGGCGGAACACCGACATGGACCATACTTACCGATCCGGTGAATTACCTCGCGACGGTTTCGGCTGGCGCAAAGTCCGCTACCGGGATGTTTGCCATGCCGATCCGCCGAGTGATCTACACCTATGACAGTACCAACCAGCGGCTGCTGACTACCGTCGCCGGTACGCAGTCGGTGCTGGTCAGCAACGTCACGGCCATGGGTGTCTTGTTCGGTATAGGCGAAACCGGTACTACTTCGATTTCCTCGTACACCACGACGCCAGGTACATCAATAACTGACCTGGCCAAGATTCGCAGTGTGCGTATCACGCTGACATTGTCAGACCCCAACGGACGCGTAGCGCCCCAGACGTTCAACGTCGTAGCCGCGATCCGGAATCGCCTGCCATGAGGAATATATCGATGCCTGCATTGCGCTCCCTGTCTCAGGCGCCGGGAAGCGCCCGGCAGGATGGTATGGTCCTGCTGGTTGCCCTTGTGATGCTGCTTCTCATCACAATGATAGGGGTGTCTTCCATGCATAACGCGACATTGCAGGAAAAGATGGCCAGCAGTGTGCAGACCCGTAATACCACCTTCCAGGCTGCCGAAGCAGCGTTGCGCGTGGGCGAAAATGCCGTGGCCGCCACCAGCTACACGATTGCCCAATGCACCAGCACCGCGACCTGCTCGCCGCCACCGGCGGCGGACTACAACGGTGTGACGGCAGCGGGCACCTACGGTTCAGCCGGCATTACCTGGGTAGCGGTGGGTACCACAGGATTCTACGGGGTGCAGTTCCTTGGAATACCTGCACCAGGCGCCTTGTTGGCTAACTCCAGTGCAGTTGCGGGCGGCTCCAAATTCTACCGTATTACCGCTATCGGCTTTACCGCAGCGACGCCGTCGACCAACCCACGCACGGTTCTGGAGAGCGTGTATGTCAAGTAACAGGTGGCGGCGTACGCCCAGGTTGATTAAAGGCCTGATAGGGTTGTTGATGGGGTTGTATGTCAGTGTCCCGGCGTTCGGTTTCACGCCAATTACCGCGCCGCTATTGAGCGCTGCCGCGGTGACACCTAACGTCATGTTGCTGGTGGATAACTCCGGCAGCATGGACAGCATCATCATGGACTCGGGGTTTGACTCAACGCTGAACTGGCCGGCGGTCTATGCCGTGACGCGAAATTGCTTGCTGTTCATCTGCGGCGGCTACAGTGCCGATAGCCAGATTGGGGGGGGAGCTGACTATGTGCTGGTGGGCAACCTCAGTCAGAGCTACTGCAGCAGTGGGCAA
Organism: Pseudomonas sp. RIT-To-2; assembly: GCF_029623465.1. Taxonomy (NCBI): domain Bacteria; kingdom Pseudomonadati; phylum Pseudomonadota; class Gammaproteobacteria; order Pseudomonadales; family Pseudomonadaceae; genus Pseudomonas; species Pseudomonas sp. RIT-To-2. The sequence goes on from NZ_JAPYKM010000043.1 coordinate 50,988, forward strand.
TACTCGTTTTACAAGAACAGCACATCAGTCGTCTGCCTGACGCTGCCTGACCCGAGGGGAAGTGGTCAAACACGCTACCCCGTGGACTACATTTCGTATCTGGTCAGTCAGGCCAATGCCGGTAAAACCATTACCGTCACCAATAGTACGCGAATGCAGACAGCTATCAGCGTGGCAACTTCGCTGGTCACAGCAAACCGCAACCTGCGTATCGGGCTGTCATCGTTCAATGCCCCTACGAACGCCGATAGAGGCCCCGGGGGAAATATCACTCAAGCGATCAGCGACCTGTCACCCGTCACGGCATATGGCTCAACTGGCCTGGTACCTGCGGTTACGCAGACTACAGCGGACAAGAATTTTACCAACCTGAAGAACTCCATTGCTGCGTTGACCGCCAGTGCGAATACGCCACTGGCTGAAACCTATTATGAGATCACGCGCTACATGCGTGGGATGAAGCCGAACTACAATTCCTCGCCGTCTATCTATACCAGCCCTATCCAGTACCGTTGCCAAAAGAATTTTGGCGTAGTGATCACGGATGGGCTGCCAACCTATGACCGAACTTTTCCCACCGATGACCCACTCGGTGGGAAGAACCTGCCGAATTGGGACGGGATCAACAACGATGGCAACAACCTGAACGGCGACAGTGAGGGCGACACCCTCTATCTCGATGACATCGCAAAATTTGCCTACGACATTGATATGCGCAATGCGCTGACCACCACCGATGCAACGGGAAAAAGCTGGGACGCGGTGGATTTTCCAAAACAGAACATGTTTACGTATGCCATCGGTTTTACCGCCAACAATCAGATGTTGATCGATACCGCCAGCTATGGTCACGGCAAATACTATCTGGCTAGCGATAATGCGACATTGACCAGCGCGTTGTCCTCCGCGCTCAGCGATATCACTTCGAAGGCCGGGTCAGGCGGTACAGGTACTGTCAGTTCCACCACGTTGACCTCCAGCTCGTTCTATTACCAGACGTTATACGACCCGGCAGACTGGCGTGGTCAGATCGAAGCTTTTCCTATCGGCACCACGGGTACCGTCAGTACGACGCCCAGCTGGAACACTAACACCACCATGGCTGTGGGTACGACTGCACCGACGTTTGAGTCCTGGAACACCGTATCGGCAGCGCCGATTACGATGAACTATGCCAACTATGCGCCCGCGCAGCAGACGATACTCAGCGCCAATCTTCCGACCGGTATCACGGGCACAAACCTGGTGAACTGGAGCAAGGGCACGAATATAAGCGGGTTGCGTACTCGTGCCGTTTTGCTGGGAGATATCATCAACTCGCCGCTGGTGCAGGCTGCGAAGACAGACCAGACTGCCTCCAGCCTGGTGGGTGACTCAAGCTACACCACGTATCTGGCGGCGAAGGCTCTGGGTATGACTAATAGCCTGGTCGTCAACGCCAATGACGGTTTCACCAATGTCATCAATGCCACCACTGGGGTACGTAGTTATGCCTATATGCCCTCCACGGCACTGGCGTCGCTCTATAAGGTATCGGATACCGGCTATATAAACGGTAATTCACATGCATTTCTCAATGATGGCCCTA
>NZ_JAPYKM010000044.1:0-50810 GCF_029623465.1 Pseudomonas sp. RIT-To-2
GCCAGTGGTGATGTGTTGGCCATGGAGCCGGCAAACGCTTTGGTCGATGGAGCATTGGCGCAGTTGAACCAGTGGCAGGCGATCGCAGATACCCACAACAGCCGTGAGCCTGCCAGCCGTGGTCTGGAGAAGCTGCAAGGCGATATAAAGGATTTTCAGGAGCCGGCCATTCTGCTCAGTGCGCCTAAGGGCATTGCTGCCGTCACCCCGGCAGGTCTGTTGCTCAAAAGTGGCGATGCACTGCACGTACAAACGGATGACGATATCCACTTGGCAGCGGCACAACGATTATCCGCGCACGCTAACCAAGGGATTTCCTTGCTGGCGCAGCAGGAAGGGGTGCGTCTGGTTTCCGGCAAGGGGCCCCTGGAAATCGAGTCCCATGATGATGTGCTCAACCTGATTGCCCAGCAGGACATCACCGTTCAGTCAGTGCAGGGCCATTTGCAACTGACGGCCAAGAATGGAATCACGTTGGGCTGCGGCGGGGCCTTCATTCGGATTACCCCGCAAGGCGAAATTCAGATTCACGGCCCCGGCCTCATCAGTATCAGGGGACAGCACCGCTTCAATGGCCCCGATAGCGAAGCATTTCCATTACCAGAGTTGCCAGGTTCCGTGTGCAGGGAGTGCCTCAAACGGGCGCGCGCCGCCGCGCAGGCTTTGACGTTCAGGGGGGAGCAATCATGACCCACGCTCAAGTGAAAGACTGGCTGGAACTGTTGGAGTACGGCTGCACACAAGTCTCCACCACGTACCTGGACATCATCATCGACCAAGCCGGCCACGACGAGCCCATGCTGCCCAGTGTGCTCACCGTGGAACCTCCGCTGCCTTGGCAGTCGCTGTTCGACGGTTTACCGGAAGAGGGCGCTGTAGAGGTAGCGCCGCTGATGGTCCGTGTCGACTTCTCTCAACCGCTGCAACGCCAGTGGCTAGTAGGGCTGATGCATGAGCTGCAGGGACAGGACCAGTTACTGGTGCTGGCATCATTATGGCCTTTCCACGCCTTGGCCGAACACCTTGGCCAGTGCCTGGAGGCACGCCATGGCCGTCGCACCGGATTGCTGAGATTTTATGATCCTAGGGTTTTTCCGTTGTTGTTCAGTCACGTCCTCACGGCGGACCAACAAGCGCCGCTCTTGCTGCCCGCCGTGTTCTGGAGTTGGCAGGATCGCGATGGCAAGGCTCAGTGCTTGCCGGGTGTTGGGGGTTTACCTCTAGATGGCGTGCGGTCGCTGCCGTTATTGCTGAGCGACGACCAGATTCAGGTGTTGAGTTGCTGTAGTGAAGCCACTCTTGCAATCGCCACTGCAGAGGAGGCGTTGTTTGGTGGCAACAGCCCTGAGCAGCGCTTTCAGGCTTGCTACGGCGTGTTGCTGGAAGCTTGTCAGGCAGGCTTGCTGCTTGCTACTGAGCGGACTGCCTACCTCTTTGACAGGGCGGGCAGCGCATGATCTCGAGCAGGTTTTGCCAAACAGCGCAGTCCGACATGCTTGTCGGAGGAACGGATATGCCCGTTCTGAACTGCTCTCCCGTTCCAACATGGAAGCTGCTCATCAACCGTTCGATGCATTGGTTGGGCATGTCCGGACGATCTTCAGTTGTACCGACTCTGTTCCGTCCGGCACAAGCAGGCAACGTAATGCGAGGCAGTTGGTTCGCACTACTAACGGTGGTCGTCAGTCTGGATGCCGAAGCCAGTGCCATCCATGGGATCAACCACACTGATTTGTCCATCAGCCAGTTCAGCGTCAATGGGCGTTCGGGGATTGATGTGATTGGACCCTTCCAAGGTGGTGGAGGTGGATGCTGCTACGTCGTACCAGAACATTGGCAGCCGGGGATGACAGTGGAGGTAGATTGGCAGACGGGGGCGGGGGCGGGAAGCAGTTTATCTAAGGAGTTCCCAGGTTTTGCAGACGAAGCAAAATATGACGAATGGCTTGATAAATTGGAGGCGCAGAGACGCAAACATTCCCGGCAGGTGTTGGTTCCCGATTACACCGATCAAAAAGTATGCGGCATCACCGTCCATTTTTTGCCTTGCGATGAAATACAGGTCACCACTTCCTGTTTTGCCTTTCGCAGCCCCGAATATCCGATCAAGACGCCATTGCTCCCGCAGGCGCCGGAGGTATGCCCGAAATGAAACATGCACCTGTCTGGTATCCGCCAGCGTTCCCAGTTGAAGGGCGTCTGCCGCAGAGCGTCAACCAGGTGCAGGAGAATATCCTGCGCCAGTGCGAACTGGAGCAGGGCTATCACGACGCCCTGTGTCTAGCCGCAGGCTATCGCGTGACTCCTCCCTGCTGCAAAACCCTGCACATCAGCCTTTTCTTCGACGGTACCGGCAACAATCTCAATAACGACCTGATAACAGCCACTACCCCGCACCCCACGAATATAGCGCGGCTATTCCGTGCCACCATCGGCGAGGGTATTGCAGGCGGTACTGGCCACCTTGGACAGCGGGCCGAGGATTTGACCGATGCAGAAGGCACGGGGTATGGACAGTATTTCAAGTACTACATGCCGGGGGTAGGCACACCCTTCGTCGAAGTAGGTGACCTTGACTACACCACACTGGGCCTGGCGGGTGGCAGGCTGGGTGAAGAGCGGATCAACTGGGCATTGCTGATGATCATCGATGCATTGCGACGCACCCTCGGCCAGCCACGGTTGGATAACGAGGCGCTACGAGTCGCGGTCAAGGCCATGGGGACTTGGGTCGGCATGGGCGCGGCTACGGGACGTACCAACCGTGCTAGCCAGTTCGCCAGGCAAATCAGGGCTCTTGAAAAGCCACTGCGCAGTGCGCTGGTACAACCACAGCCTGGCCAGTCGAAATTATTGGGTATCAAGTTGTATGTGTATGGGTTTTCCCGGGGGGCTGCCGCAGCACGGGCCTTTGTCAGCTGGCTGAATGAGTTGTTGCGAGGTAGGTCGCTTTTCAAGGTGGGCGACCTTGAACTTCCTGTCAGTGTCGAGTACTTGGGCGTGCTGGATACCGTGGCATCTGTAGGCATAGCTGATCTGTTGCCAGGTGCCAGCGGTCATATGGGATGGGCTGATGGTAACCAAGAGCTGCCTAGCAGTGGACTGGTCAAGCGTTGTCTGCACGTGGTAGCTAGCCATGAACAGCGCTTGTGTTTCCCGCTGGAGTCAGTCCGACGCCAAGGTGGCTTGTATCCAGCCAACTGCCACGAGGTGATCTATCCGGGAGTGCATTCTGATATTGGCGGAGGATATCCGCCTGGAGATCAAGGAAAGGCGGTAGGTAGAGATGATCGCTCACTACTGTCACAGGTCGTTTTGCATGATCTATACGCAGACGCATTTACGTTTGGCGCACCGTTCAAAGTGCCGGAAAACGCAGTGCCAGTTGGAATTTACTTTGATAGATGGAGAATAATGGATCCCGATATAGCCGGACAATTCTCTATCTCGCCAGAACTCATAACGCGCTTAAATGCTTGGCGAAAATTGACGTTAAATTTGCCTGGTCCGCAACTCTCGACCGGTGAACAATCTACTCAGTACCACCCAATACCCGCAGAAACAATCCTAGAACACGCCCTCCGTTCCCAAATGGGGTGGCTCACCGCCTGGCGCATCGATCGCTACGCTTTCGCCAGCCTGCACGATAGCCCTTTCTACAGACAGTCCACCGATACCCATACCGACCCTATGGAGCGGAAGCGGGCGGAGCAAAACCGCAATGACCAGCAATCAAGGATAGAGAAAAGGCGCAAAGAGCAACTGGCATTGGAGCGCGACAGCTACTGGCCCAGAATTCCGCTTGAGCCCGGTATCGCGGACTTCGATCCTGACATTGCAAAAACTCAGCTACGCGAAGCCGCTCAAGAGTTCGCTGTAGCCTACCGCGATCCGAAACGTTTGGTGTCATCGTTGCACCCGCTGGTTCCTGCCAAGAGTGCCCCAGCGTTCGTCATGCGTGTCATTACTGCTGATGCCCGCCTGGAAGGGCAACAAATGAAGGCAGATGCCCAGGCCAAGGTCCGCCGACTTTTTCCGCCACTGTCCGGTTATCGCAGCCATCTTGATGAAAATACCCGTGGCTTCGTCGATGAGCTGCGCAACGCAACGCTGGCGGAGGGTTTGCTGCGTTCCCTGTTCGATGATCAGGTGCACGACTCCCGCGCGTGGTTTCTTTACTCATTGGGGCGCGAGCCGCTGGGCAGCTATTTCCGTGAACGCATGGTTTTCTTCGGTGAAGCCAGCCGCCGGGAGGTGGCAATGCATACCGAGAGTGATGCCACGTGCGTGGCGGGCATGGAAAAGGGCATGGAGCCGGAGCACATCGCTCAAGCGCAGCAGGCCATAAAAAATCGCTGGGAGGCTTACCATGCAGCAGCCAAGGAGGTGACTGATGGCTTGGCTTGACTCGATTCGGCCTACCGCGAAGCGGGACGCACAAGTGCATCCAAGATCAGGGTTCTGCTTTAGCCTCGGTTCAATGCGGGAACCTCAGTCACGCCCGGCACCCGATCAGGTTCATTCGAAGGGGGGCCGCACGTGAGGCCTTTCATTCGCCAAGGCGACGCATTGCGAGAGTACGGCGGCAAAGTGCTGCGGGGGCGCTATGTATCAGAGGACAAGCCCATCGCCTGTCAAGGCGATGCGGTGCAATGCGCGCGGCATGGGTTGAACCATATCGCCGAAGGCAGTGACCTGATGACGTTCGATAGCAAGCCGGTGGCGCTGGAGGGGCATGCGTGTGCGTGCGGTTGCACGCTTGTTAGTTCGATGCCTGACTCTTTGGTGGCTTCATGAAATCGGCACCGGAGTTCGGCGCCTACCCGCTAGCGCCGCCGCCTGCCTACTCCAGATGGTTGGCCAGTGGATTTGCCCTGCTGGCCCTGGCCGGTGTTAGCAGCAGGGTGCTGCGCTCCTTCCTACAACAGGACTTGGTGAGCCCTGTAGTGCTGATGGTGGCAGGGGTGTGGGGATCGGCTTTTTTACTGCGCGTGTTGCGTTATCGGCTGAATCGCCATAACGCCTCGGTTTACGCCCAAACCGCCCAGCACATTGAGCAGGCCTGGTGGACGCAACATCGGCAACAGGTAGCGCTGCTGGAGAGCGTTTTGCTCGGGCCGCAATGCAGTGAGCCCGCGCACCGAAGTCGGTTTTTCGGTTCCCATCACCCTATGCCGGTGGCAGGGCAACTCGGTGGGGGCGAAGTCCTGCGCCTACCTCAAGTGTTTGGTCCTGATGCCGCTGGCCGCGAATCGCAGTTGGCTAGATTGCTTGCCGTGCAGTGGCAAAAGCAGACGCCGGATTCTGCCAGCTTAACCATTCAAGATTGTTATTGGCACGGGTCCGCCGAGACTTGGCAAGCCTTCTCCGAACAGATGTCGACCAGTTGTCCGCACGTCAAGCTACCCCCTTTACCCGTGGTCTGGAACGGTATTGGCACGCTTGATTCAGTCATCGACAAAATTCAAAACGCGCCTGCTGACACTCGCATTCTCTGCGCTGGGTGTGAGTCGGCCATGCCGGTACCAGGCGCGGCTCTTCCGGCTGGCGAAGCAGCAGTACTGTGGGTATTGGCCTCCGAAGGCCGCATTCGATTTTTTCGAGGTGAGTGGGCCCGCGCCGGCACTGATGCTCTCGATGCAGCAGCCCGGCGTGCATTGCAGCAGGCCGAAATAGAGGGCGTGGTACCGGCATGCCTCGCCACATCTGCGTCGGCAATATTCGATATGGGGAATATGGGCTGGAGCAGTGAGCGATATCCGCAAGAACGGCGTTTTGGTGCATTGCCCGCGCTCGGAGGCATGGTTGTCCAAACACTCGCTGCCTGGCGCGCCGAGATGCACGGCGAACCATGCGCGTGGTTAGCCAATGACCCTCATCACACTCTGGCCCTGGGAATTGTGGAAGCTCATGACTCAACTACTTGAAACCCCGAAAATCGGTGTTTGGCCTACTTTACTGTTGATGGCGCTGGTGATCGCTATATTGGTCAGCGTTGGTGCCGCGGCTTGGTGGTTTTGGGCGGCCGCCCAGATATTTAGCCAAGCCGTTTTGACGGATCTTGTACTCAAGGCGGTGGCATGCTGGGCGCTGTTGTTCAGCATGGCAGTGGTCGTCTGGCACATCATGCAGCGGGGAATTGGCACGCTGGTGAGGCGCCCACATCAACCGTCGTTACCGCCTCCATCTGAAACAGTTGATTCAACACGCGTTGGGAACTTGCGCCACCACCTGCGCCTGCACTACGGCCTGTTCTGGCGCCGCAAAGTCCGCTTCCTGCTCCTGATCGGCGACCCCGCCCAAGTCGAAGCCATCGCCCCCGGCCTCACCGAGCACCACTGGCTGGAAGGCAATGCCACCTTGCTGCTCTGGGGTGGCAACCTCGCCGACACCCCGCCCGGAGATCAAGCCAAATGGCTGAAGCACGTCCGTGCCCGGCGCCCCATCGACGCCATCATCTGGGCCCTCACCGAACCCCAAAGCGCCAACGTCAAAGCCATGAGCTCCGGCGCCCGCTACCTGCGCGACCTGTCCCGTGCCCTGGGCTGGGAGGCGCCGTTGTACCTGTGGCAGGTGTGCCACTACCGTTTCCCCTCGCCGGACGACCCCGCGCAACCGGTCGGTTGCCTGCTGCCACCCAATGCCTCCACCGCAGACCTGACCGCTGCCTTGCAGTCCCTGGTCGAGCCGCTTCGGGTGCACGGCTTTACCCAGATGCAGGGCAGCGGCATCGCGCGGTTTTTTCCTCTGCGCCTGAGCCGGGACCTGGGTGCCACCGGCATCACCCATTGGGCCCAGGCCCTGGCGCCGCTGCTGGCCGAGTTCGCCCGGGGCACGCCGTTGCGCGGCGTGCAGTTCAGCCTGGCGCGTCAGGACGGCCCGGTGCAGGGCGCCGACCACCTGTTGCAACTGGACGGCGCCTGGGGCGCGGTGCTGGGGGATCGGGATGCACGCGGGCGGCGCCTGGGTGGGTACCCGGCGCGAGTGCTGTCCGTGGCCTTGCTGGCCACGCTGGGGGTATGGGCGGTCGGCCTGCTGCTGTCTTTCATCGGCAACCGCGCGCTGGTGGCCGAAGTCGCGCACCTGGCCCAGCAGCCGCTGTCCAGTGTGAAGGCACTCACCACCCTGACCTATGAACTGGACCGCCTGGAATACCGCCGCGAACACGGCGAACCCTGGTACCTGCGCTTCGGCCTGAGCCAGAACCAGGCGTTGATCGATTGGCTGTGGCCCCGTTACGAGCAGACCAGCGCCTTGCTGATGCGCGACGTGGCGGCGGCCAGCCTGGAGCAGACACTGCAGGCCCTGATGGCGGCCCCTCCAGGCAGCCAAGACCGCGCGCGCCTGGCACGCGCAGCCTACGCCCCGCTCAAGGCCTACCTGATGCTCGCGAACCCGGAAAAGACCGACCCTGCGTTTCTGGCCCGTGAACTCGAAGCCCGGGTACCGGCGATGCCGGTGCTGTGGCGCTTCTACGCCGAGCAGTTGCCCGCGCACCCGCAGTGGCGCATCCAGGCTGACCCGGCGCTGATCGCCCAGGCTCGCCAGGTACTGCTGGCCGAACTCGGCCAGCGCAATGGCGAAGCCAACCTGTACCAGCAGGTGCTGGCACGCGTGGGCCAGCACTACCCGGCCCTGCACCTGGCGCAAATGGTCGGTGACACCCACGCCGCTGCTCTGTTCAGCAGCCACGATGCCGTGCTCGGCGTGTTCACTCGCCAGGCGTGGGAAGGGCAGGTGCGCGCTGCCATCGACGAGATCGCCGAGGCGCGCCGCGGACAGATCGACTGGGTGCTCAGCGACCAGCCAGGCAGCGTGGCCGGCGCGCTATCACCGCAGGCCCTCAAGGTCCGCCTCGGCGAGCGCTATTTTCGTGACTTCGGCAACGCCTGGCTGGGCTTTCTCAATGGCCTGCGCTGGCGGCAGGCCGACAGCCTGCCCGATGTCATCGACCAGCTGACATTGATGAGCGACGTGCGCCAGTCACCGCTGGTGGCGCTGCTCAACACCGTGGCCTATCAGGGCCAGGCCGGGGCCCAGGGGCCGGCGCTGGCGGATTCGCTGATGAAGTCGGCGCCGCAGATGCTCGGCAAGCCGCCGCTGCCGGCGCTCGATCAGCCCGCGCCAATGGACGACACCTTCGGCCCGCTTGCACAGCTGCTGATCCAGGGCGACAGCCAACCCGGCCTGCACGCCTACCTGACGCGCATCACCCGCGTGCGCCTGACGCTGCAACAACTGCTCACCGCCCCCGACCCCCAGGCCATGACTCAGGCCCTGGCGCAATCGGTGTTCCAGGGCCACCGCGTCGACCTCACCGACACCCGCGACTACGGCAACCTGATCGCCGCCGGCCTCGGTGCCCAGTGGGGTGGCCTGGGCCGCAGCCTGTTCGTGCAACCGGTGCAGCAAGCCTGGGAACAGGTACTGCAGCCCTCGGCCGCCGGTCTCAACCGCCAGTGGCAGCGGGGCATCGTCGAGCACTGGAACAGCGTCTTCACCGGCCGCTACCCCTTCGTCGCCACTGGCAGCGACATCTCCCTGCCGATGCTGGGGCAGATGATCCGCACCGACACCGGGCGCATCGAGCAGTTTCTGCACCAGCAACTGGGCGGCGTGCTGCGCAAGGAAGGCCAGCGCTGGGTCGCCGACCCGCGTCACGCCCAGGGGCTGCGGGTGAACCCGGCGTTCCTGGCGGCGGTGAACCAGCTCGGCCACCTGGCCGACGTGCTGTACACCGACGGCGGCATGGGGCTGGGGTTCGAGCTGCAGGCCAAGCCGGTGCGCGACGTGGTGCAGACCACCTTCATCCTCAATGGCGAGCGTCAGCATTACTTCAACCAGAAAGAATACTGGCAGCGTTTCAACTGGCCGGGGCGCAGTGACCACCCGGGCGCTAGCCTGAGCTGGACCAGCGTGCACACCGGTGAACGGCTGTTTGGCGACTACCCCGGTACCTGGGGGTTGATCCGGCTGCTGGAAGAGGCGCAGGTCACGGCGCTGGACGACAGCGACACACACTTTCGCATCGTGCTGAAGGCGCCGGACAGCTTGCCGCTGACCTGGCACCTGCGCACCGAACTGGGCAAGGGGCCGCTGGCGCTGTTGAGCCTGCGGGATTTCAAGCTGCCATCGCGGATATTTCTGGCCGAAGGTGAACGGGCCGACGCCTACGCGATGAATGAGGTAACCGAATGAGCCTGAATATGTTGCTGACAACCTGCCTGGGCGACCGTGACGCGGTGGCGCTGGGGCGCGAGCAGGCGGCGCGCTGGTCAGATTGGTTGCTACCCATCAGCGCGCAGGCCCCGGCAGGAAAAGACCCGGGGTATGACGACGACTTCCAGCGCTTGCGCGAAGAAGTGAACAAGCTCTCGGGGGCCGATACCGAGCTGGTCGCGCGGGTGGGGCAGAAACTGCTGGTACATAGCTGCAAAGACCTGCGCGTCGCTACCTATTACCTGTGGGCACGCTTGCAGCACGATGGCGAAGCCGGGTTCGCCGATGGTTTGAGCCTGTTGGCGGCTTTGGTGGAGTGCTTCGGCGCCCACGTACTACCGGAGCGCGCCAATAGCCGGCGGATGGCACTGGAGTGGCTGGCAGGTGACAAGGTGTTGGGGAGCTTGTCGTTGTACCCCGAGGTGGTGCGCACGGAGGCGGAACGTACCGTGGCCGCGCTGGCTTGGTTGGACCACGGCCTGCAGGCATGGCCACCGGAACATCGTCCTGAGCTGGGCACCCTGTACGCGGCGCTGTCGGCGCGGCTGGCGCAGTCTGGCGGTGTCGATGCGGTAGTGCCGCAGCACAGCGCCAGCTTTGAGCCAAGCGGTGTCGCGGCGCCCGTGGCCACCATCACGTCCGGGCGAGACCTGCTCGACAATGGCAAGGCGCTGGCCTCGTACCTGCGCGACCAGCCGCAGGGCTGGCTGGCGGCCCACCGGCTGATGAAAAGCCTGCGTTGGGACACCGTGCATCAGGTACCCCCTCAGGACGCCAGCGGCAATACCCGCCTGGCAGCACCACGCGGCGAATATCGGGCCCAGCTCAAACGCCTGTACCTGCAACAACGTTGGGGCGAATTGCTCGACCAGGTGGAGCGGGTCTTTGCCGAGGGGGTCAACCATTTCTGGCTGGACCTGCAGTGGTACCTGTGCCAGGCGCTCGGCCAGCAACCAGCGCCTCAGGACGGCTGGGCAGGCATTGTCAAACGTGACCTGGGGATGTTGCTGGAGCGCCTGCCAGGGCTGGAAAGCCTGCACTGGAATGACGGCAGTGCCTTTGCCGATGAAACCACGCGTGACTGGATTACCCAGCAAGTCAGCGGCAATCACCCCGCACAGTGGTTGCCCACGGCTCGGCCTGCGGGGCCACCGGGCGAGGATGGGGTCTTCGAGCTGGAGAACGAAGCCCTGGCCCAGGCTGAAAGCCACGGGGTGGAAGCCGCATTGGCCTGGCTGAACGAGCGTCCTGGTGTGCGCAGCGGCTATCAGCATTGGCAGCTGCGCCTGCTGATGGCTCGTGTGGCCGAGCAATTCGGCAAGGCTGACCTGGCGCTGCACCTGCTGGGCGAACTGGACGCCGCAGGGCAGCGCCATGGCCTGGATGACTGGGAGCCGGAACTCGACTTCGAGGTCAAGGCGCGATTGCTCAAGCTGCTGCGCCACAAGGCCCAGCGCAACGACGCCGACAAACCTGCCCTGGTGCGGCGCACCGAGTCGCTGCTGGCAGCGCTGGTGGCCATCGACCCAGTGCGCGCCGCCGTGTTGTGCGGCTGATCTTCAAAAAAGGACGCTTACCTTGAGCATGGACAATTTGACCCTGCAGTACTTCGAGGCGGAGATGCGCTACCTGCGGGAGGCTGGCCAGGAATTCGCCCAGGCGTACCCCGACCGCGCCGCCCACCTGAACCTGGACAAGCCCGGCGCCAATGACCCTTACGTGGAGCGCCTGTTCGAGGGCTTTGCGTTCTTGATGGGGCGCCTTCGGGAGAAACTCGACGACGACCTCCCGGAGTTGACCGAAGGTCTGGTCAGCTTGCTGTGGCCCCACTACCTGCGCACCATTCCGTCGTTGTCGGTGGTAGAGCTGGCGCCAGACATCGCGAAGCTCGGCCGCAGCGAACGAATCGAGCAAGGTTTCGAAGTGCTGTCGCAACCCATCGGTGCCCAGCGCACCCGATGCCGCTACACCACGACCCAGGCCATGACCCTGCGGCCGCTGACGCTGGACAGTGTTCAACTGGCCCATGCGCCGGATGGTCGCTCCCGGCTGTGCATACGCTTTTCCCGCGGCCCGACGGCCACCTGGCGCGACATGGACCTGGGTAACCTGGTGATGTACCTCAATGGCGATGCGCCCCTGGCGACTGCCCTGCACCATGCCCTGACCTTGAACGCTCAAGGTGTGTACCTGCGCTTGCCCGACGATGAGCCACCCCAGGTACTGGACGCGTATTTCGCCCCCAAGGGCTTTGCCGACGAAGACCGTCTCTGGCCCAAGGGCGACAGCGCGTTCAGCGGCTACCAGTTGCTGCTGGAGTACTTCACCTTCCGGGAGAAGTTCATGTTCGTGACCCTGCGGGGGCTGGAGTGTCTGGAGTTACCTGCCGAGGCCCCCTGGTTCGAGCTTGAAGTGGAGCTCAAGCAGGCCTGGCCTCATGACCTGACGGTGAGCCACGAGCACCTGTGTCTGCATGCCGTGCCAGTGATCAACCTGTTCGTGCTGGAGGCAGACCCGCTGGCGCTCGACCCGTTGCAGACAGACTACCTGCTGCGCTCGATGCGTCTTCAGGACGGGCATACCGAAATCTATTCAGTGGACCACGTGACCGGCACCCGAGATGGCAAACGCTACGACTACGTACCCTTTGCCAGTTTCCGTCACAAAGGCGGCATGCTGCGTGACGAGGCGCCTGAGCGGTACTTCCATACGCGGCTGAAAAAGGGCGTGAACGGCTTGCATGACACCTGGCTGGTGCTGGGGGGGGAGGGCTTCGACGAAGACCGGCTGGTGAGCAATGAATCCCTTTCGTTGACCCTGACCGGCACCCACGGGCAATTACCGCGCAAAGCCTTGCAAAGCAGCCTGCTCGACACTGTCATGGCGGCCGGGAAGGCAGGCTTGAGGGTGCGCAACCTCTGCCCGCCGACGCTACCGTGTTACCCGCCCAGCCGTGATCGTTTTCACTGGCGCGTGCTCAGCCACCTGGGGTCCAATTTCCTGCCAATGCTCGATAGCGCCGAGGTGCTGCGTGGCACGCTAGCCCTCTATGAGTGGACTGCGAGTGAGCTCAACAGGCGGCGCCTGGAGGCGATCGTCGAGGTGAGCCACACGCTGACCCAGCGTTTTGAAAAGGGTTTTCTGCTGCGCGGTGTGGACATCGAAATCACCCTCGACGCCAACGGTTTTTGCGGTGAGGGTGACATCCACCTGTTCGGCGAAATGCTCAACCGTTTCTTTAACCTGTACGCCGACATTCACCTGTTCAACCAGCTCACGCTCATCCTGCAACCCACCGGCAAGTGCTTGCGCTGGAGCGAAAATCACAGCCAGAGGATTCCAGGATGAAGGTGCAACGCCTGCTGGCGGTGCTGCAGCCGCGGGTATCACACAGTTCGGTGTGGCGCTTTTGCCAATTGCTGGAGCAAGCCTCGCCTGACCGCCCGCCATTGGGCAGCACCTCGCATCCCGGTGACGATCCGGTACGCTTTCGCCCGGATCCCGGCATGGGCTTTCCCGCCAGCGAGCTCAAGGCCATCGAAACCTGCGTCGAACAGCCCCACCGGCCCACCACTGTGCGTACGCGCCTGCTGGGCCTCTACGGCGTCGACTCGCCGTTGCCCACTGCCTACCTCGATGACATCGCCCAGTGCCGGGAAGGGCATGAAGCGCTGGAAGCCTTCCTGGACATTTTCAACCATCGCATTTTCACCCAGTTCTACCGTATCTGGCGCAAGTATTGCTACCCCGCCACGTTCGCCGCCGGTGGTACCGACGCCACCTCGCAGTGCTTGCTGGGCCTGGTAGGCCTGGGGATTCCGGGCACCGCCAGGCATATCGCCACTCCGCTGTCACGCTTCCTGGCGTTGCTGGGCGTGATGCGCTTGCCCACGCGCAACGCCGAGGGCATCACCGCGCTGGTCAAGCTGCTTGCACCGGGTACCCGTGTACAAGTGACGCCTCACTGGCCGTTGCGCATTCCGCTGGCACGGCCTGCCGGGCTGTGCCAGCGACATCCGGTGAGCCTGTCCCAGGGTACGCCTTTGGGGAGCACCGGCCAGGACGCCAACAGCCAGTTGCAGATGACGCTGCTCACCGAGCACCCGGATGAAGCGGTGGGGTGGCTGCCGGGTGGGCCGTTGCACAGCGACCTCCTGGTGCTGTTGCGTGTCTACCTGGGCTGGCGCTGCACGGCCAGGCTGCGGTTGTCATTGGCGCCTCACTTGCTGCCGACGCCGTTGCTGGGGCGGGCTGGGGTCTTGCTGGGCATGACCGGGGTGCTGGGCAGCGCCGGCGACACCGCTATCACGATCAATCTGGGCCGCTATCAAGGCCTGCAGGAAAACCCGCAACTGAGGAAAACTGAACATGTCGCGTACCGTTTTCAAGGCAATGATGACCGCCGCTCTCAGCATCATGCTCAGCGGCTGTGGCGTGACCCAGGCCGTGAGTGACGGCACTGCGTCCACGGCCCGGGCGATATTCCACAAGCAGGTGGACACCCTGCACCTGGACTTCAGCGGCCGGGAGGCGTTGAACACGGTTGGGCCGGACATGAGTGCGCTGTCGGTCACGACCCTGGTGCGGGTGTACCAGTTGCGTGATGCCAAGGCGTTCGAGAAGGCCAGTTACGACCGCATCGTCGCCAATAGCGAATCACTGCTGGGGCCGGACCTGTTGAACGAACATGCCGTGGTGGTGAAGCCCGCCCAGGGCGCGGTGTTGAATGTGCCACTGGCCAAGGAGGCGAAGTTTGTCATGCTGGTGGCGCTGTTTCGCCAGCCCGACACGCAGTTGAACACATGGCGCCTGACCTTGCGCCGCGACCAGTTGGACCCGGACCACGCACGCCGGCTCGAGCTAGTTGGCAACCGCCTGACGTTACAACCATTGGCCAAGGAGTGACGCATGGACGAGTCAGGCCCATCACTGTATGAGCGCCTCTTGCTTAATTTCACCGGCGAACTGGCGGTGCATGCCGTCAACGAGGAGGACCAGGCTACCCTGTCGGTACTCGACAACCTGCAGCGTATTCTCAATAGCCGCGCCGGCGCGCTCGCCCACCTGCCAGGCTATGGGTTGCCAGACATGGGCCTGATACTGCAGGGCTTGCCGGCTTCCGCCCATGGCTTGTTGGGGACCATGGCCGATACCTTGCTCAGGTACGAGCCGCGCCTGGCGAGTCTGCATATTGAACTGCTACCACAACGACAACCCGGGCACCTGGAGTATGGCTTGGACATTCAACTCAAGTGCGGCGCCAAGGTCGCATTTGGTACCACGCTGGCGCCCGAGGGCAGGGTGTTGGTGCGCCACCTGACGCGCCAGCACTATCTGGCTCGACCGCAGACGATGAGTGAACGCGGGACTGGCGACGGTTGAACGGTGCGGCGCAGGACAGCTCTGGAAAATCCCGCCACTGAGAATCCATTGCAGTTGTAACCTTTTCATTAACAATTGATAATGGTTTGCATTAACCCGCCACGGTTCTGAACCATGTCTTCGACACCCGCCCTCCACGGCCCTGCATTACGCCGCCATGTGCTGCACTGCCTGTTCGGTGACCACCATGGCTGGTTGTTGCAACGCCTGCGCGCTCGCCTGGGTTGCCAGCATGACGCCGCCGACATGGCGGCCGAGACGTTCATGCAGGTGGTGGCCTTGCCGGCCCCCGAAGGCATTCGGGAACCGCGTGCCTTGTTGACTACGATAGCCAAGCGCCTGATGTACGACACCTGGCGGCGCCGCGATCTGGAACGGGCTTACCTGCAGGCCTTGGCGTTGCAGCCCGAGGCGGTGGAACCCTCGGCCGAAGAGCGTGCCCTGACCATGGAAACCTTGCTGGCCATCGACGCCTTGCTCGATGGTTTGTCACCCCGTGCGCGCACGGCGTTCCTGTGCAGCCAACTGGATGGCATGAAGTACGCCGATATCGCCGCCATGCTCGGTGTATCGACCATTCGCGTGCGCCAGTACGTGGCCAAGGGCCTGAAGCTGTGCTGCCGGGAGTTGCTGGAGTCATGAACCTGCCCCGTGCGGCCCTGGAACAGGCCATCGAATGGACCGCGGTGCTTCGCGATGAACCGTTGCCCGCCAGCGATCGCCGCGCCTTTGAACGCTGGCTCGGTGCCGATCCGGCCCACTCGGAAGCCTGGGCGCGGGTGCAGCAGCATCTGCATCGCTCGCTGGGGCCGCTGTCGGCCCGTGACGCACCGGTGCGCCAAGCGTTGCAGGCACCGCGGCCCAGCCGTCGTCATCTGTTGCGCGGCGCATTGGTGTTGGCCGGCGTCGGCATTACCGGCATTACCCTGACACGTCAGGGCATGCCGCTGGCAGATGTTGCTGCCGACCTGCGCACCGGTACCGGCGAACGGTTATCCCGTGACCTGGCCGATGGCAGCCACCTGCAACTGGATGCCCGCAGTGCGGTGGACCTGGCGTTCGACGCCCATGAGCGGCGCGTGGTACTGCGCACGGGCAAGTTGATCATCGACGCCCATGCCGACCCTCGCCCCCTGCGGGTGGTGACTGCTTTTGGCTGTGTGCAGACGTTCGATGGACGCTGCATGGTCGCCACCTACGAAGACCGCGCCCATGTCTGGGTGATGCGCTCCAGTGTCACCGTTGAACTGGGCCGGGGCGGGCAGACGCAGCTGGTACGTGCCGATCACGGTGTGAGCCTGGGCCGCACCCTGCAGCCACTCACGGCCGAGCGCAACGGTGAAAGCACCTGGGGCGATGGCTTTCTCAATGTTGTCGACTGGCCGCTGGGGGATGTGATTGCGGCCCTTCAACCCTACCGCCATGGTGTATTGCGCATCAGCCCCAAGGCGTCGGCCTTGCGGGTTTCCGGGCTGTTTTCCCTGGATAACAGCGACCGGGCACTGGCCTCGCTGGAACAGACCATGCCGGTGCGCGTGCGGCGCTATTTCGATTGGTGGGTCAGCGTCGACACCGTGTGAATTTTTTTTCGAGTGCCTATATCGCTTTTTCGATCTCGCGGGACATAGCTCAAGAACCGCACTGATATGCGGACACACCTGGAGCCCTTTCATGTCCCGCCGTAGTCCTCGCTTCGCCGTTTCGCCTTTGTGTCTTGCCCTGCTACTGGCCGGCGCGCCGCTGTTCACCAGTTCCGTCAGCGTTGCCGCCGAAACACAGGCCACCTATAGCTTCAACCTGCCAGCGGCCCCCTTGGCCACGACCCTGGGGCGCATCGCCCAGTTGAGCGGCCGCGAGATCGTCTACGCGCCCGACCTGGTCAGCGGCCGGCAGGCTCCGGCGGTTCAAGGTGAGTTGAGCACCGAGGTGGCGCTGGCGCGGGCACTGGAAGGCTCCGGGCTGGCATTGCAGAGCACCGATGGCGGCGTGTTGACCCTCAAGCCATTGCCGGTTGGGGCGCTGAACCTGGGCGATGTGAACATCAACGGCCGTTCCCAGACCGATGCCGGTGACAGCAACCAGACCTACGTGGCCAAGCGCAGCCGCGGTGCCACTAAGACAGATACCCCGCTGGTGGAGGTGCCGCAGTCGATCTCGGTGGTGACCCGCAAGCAGATGGACGACCAGGCGGTGCAGGGCGTCAGTGAAGCGATCCGCTACACCCCGGGTGTGTACGGTGAATTCACCGGCGCCAACAATACGCGCGAACAGTTTCGTATCCGCGGCTTCTCGCCGTACGTGTTTCAGGACGGCCTGATGCTACCTTACGGCGAGAGTGGCCAGGGCAGCGTAGCCGAGCCTTATGGGCTGCAAAGCATCGAGGTAGTGCGTGGCCCCAGTTCCATGCTGTACGGCCAGAGCCGTCCCGGCGGCCTCATCAACCTGACCAGCAAGATGCCCACCGAGACGCCGCTGCATCAGGTACAAGTCCAGGGTGGCAGCCATGACCTCAAGCAATTGGGCTTCGATTTCGGCGGCCCGCTGGATGCGCAGAACACCCTCAGCTACCGCCTGACTGGCCTGGTCAAGGACAGTGGTACCCAGGTCGACCACGTCGACAACAACCGGCAGTTCATTGCCCCGGCCCTGACCTGGCGCCCTGACGACGACACCACGCTGACGGTGCTGGCCCAGTACCAGCGCGACTGGGGCGGCACCACCGAACAATATTACCCGGCCAGCGGCACGCTTCATGCCTCGCCCTGGGGGCATATCAGCAGCCACACGCTACTGGGCGACCCGGATTTCGACAAATTGCGGCGTGAGACCTTCCAGCTCGGCTATCTGTTCGAGCATCGCCTCAACGACACCTGGACGCTGCGCCAGAACCTGCGCTGGAGCAAAGTCAACGTCGAGAACCGCTCGGCCTATGGCAATGGTTACGTCAGCGCTACCAGCCCGTTGCTGGCCCGCGCCACCTCGGACATCAAACGTAACCTGCAAATTTTCAACGTCGACAACCAGGCCCAGGCCAACTTCAACACCGGCGCCCTTGAGCACACCTTGTTGATGGGTATCGATTATCGCCGGACCGGCTTGCTGAATACGGCGGTGAACGGCACGTTCACTTCCATGAACCCTTACACGGGTGCAGGTACCGATGGTACCCAGGGTACTACTCGCGTGGGCCGTGACCTTTATCAGACGCTCAAACAGACCGGCATCTATTTTCAGGACCAGATCAAACTGGACCACTGGATCGTCACCTTGGGCGGGCGCTACGACCGCGCCGATGCCGATAGCCATTTCCGCCCTGACGGCAGCAATCCCACCGACCGCTACATTCCCCAGGATGATGACAAAGGCACCTGGCGCGGTGGCCTGGGGTACCTGTTCGATAACGGTCTGATGCCATACTTCAGCTACTCGCAGTCCTTCGACCCGATGCTCAACACCAGCGTCAGCGCCACTACGCCGATCTTCAAGCCGACCGAGGGCGAGCAGTACGAGGCGGGGATCAAGTATCAGCCACCTGGCCAGGACAGCTTTATCACCGCGTCGGTTTATGACCTGAAACAGAAGAACCTGACCACTCCCGACCCCCTCAACATCAACAACACCGTGCAGATCGGCGAAGCCCGCAGCCGTGGGCTGGAGCTTGAAGGCAAGGCGGTGCTCAATGACAACCTCAGCTGGCTGGCGTCCTACACGTACACCGATAGTGAAGTGACCAAGTCGGGCTACCTGACCTCGCTGTATCGCGACAAGGGCAACGAATTGCCGTTCACGCCGCGCCATCAAGCGTCGACCTGGTTCGACTACACCGTGCATGACGGTGTATTGGATGGCTTTGGCCTGGGGTTGGGCGCGCGTTACACCGGCACCTTGTGGGGCAGCAGCGTCAGTTCGACCAGCGCCACTGTCAACCGCATCAAGACCGGTAACATCACGGTGTTCGATGGCGCCGTGCACTACGACCTTGGCAAACTGAGCCAAGGTCTGCGCGGTACCCGCGTGGCCGTCAACGCCAGCAACCTGTTCGACAAGGACTACGTGACAGCCTGCACCAACGCCAGTGCCTGCTACTTCGGCCCGCGTCGCAATGTGATCGCCACGCTGACATACGACTGGTAAACGGCCCGTGGCCGGCGTATGACATACCCGGCATCAGGCCAGGTCCGCTGAATGGGGCCTGGCTAGGGCCGCGACGCCAGCAGGCGCCACAAACCGCGCACGGTCTTCCTGTTCCAGTGGCGCAGGGGGATATCGCGCAAGGTGCTGCGTGCCAGGGGCTTGTCGCGGCTGGCATACTTGAGGAACATCGAGTTGCGAAAGCGCATGCACACCTGTTCGTACTGGGGATGCTCGCGGAACAGGGCGTAGGTCTTGAGTACGTTCTCCACCATGAAACGGCCATTCTTGAAGGTGTTGGTAGGGTGGTCCCGGTATTGGGCCAGCACCTCGCCCAATACGTCGATGCAATAGCCGACCCGCAGGATCGACAGGGTGATGTAGATGTCCTCCAGGCGGATGTCGGGGTCGAAGCCGCCCACCTTGTCCAGCGCCTCGCGGCGGAACATCAGGGTGGCCGCGGCGGGGCCCGGCTTGCGACCCAGGAAGAGGTCGTCGAAGTCCAGGCGTCGAAACGGCAGGTCCCGGTTGCGCTGCTCCCGGGCGCCCATGACATTGCCCTGATGGTCAATCGTCTCGATGTTGGCCGAGCACACGCCCACTTCAGGCTTGCCCTCGAGGTACTGGACCTGGGTGGCGATGCGATGGGGCAGCATGATGTCGTCGGAGCCAAACGGAACGATCAGCGTGCCCCGGGCACGTGCAATGGCAGCATTAAGGGTCGCGGACAGGCCCTGGTTGGCCTGAACCCGCAAGTCGAAACCATGCGCGGCCTGAAGCTGCTTGAGCAGGGCCACGCTATTGTCGGACGAACCATCATCGATGACCAGCAGTTCAATATGCGGGTAAGTCTGGCGAAGCACACTGTTGATACTGGCCTCGATGTAAGGCGCATGGTTATAAGACGCAATGATGACCGTGACCAGCGGTACGTCGGGAACAACATCAAACATGGCACTACCTTCGAAATACCAATACAGGGCGGCGCGATGAATATCAGGCGGTTTGGAATCAGGGCCGGCGGGGCGCTTAGCCATTCAAAGCTGGAGAAACAGGGACTGGAAGCCTGCCATGCCCAGGCATTCAATGCACGTTTTTTATGTATGTATTAGTAACTTGAAGAGTCGGTGTCAGTGGTAATGTCAGGGTAGGTAAAGTTGAGTATTTTTTGCGTACGAAGTTGTTTGGTTTTCATCATGACAGTTTCAAAGTCTACGCGAAAGATAGAGCGTCGGGATGACGCTCAAGTGGCGGGCGGGTCATAGCGCCCAAGGCAGGCGCGCGCCAGCACTGCCAGCACCGCCAGGTTACCGCGCACGCTACTGATCTTGGTCGGCACCTCGCCCTTGGGATAACGCCGCACGGTAGGCAGTTCGACACAGTGGTAACCCAGGCGAGGTGCACGGTATGACAGGTACGCCAGCAGTTCATAGGTCATGAACACATCGCGAAAGATCGCCACCTGAGGGTCCAGCAGTAGTCGGCGACTGTAGGCGCGGTAGCCCTGGGTGGTGTCACTCCAGCGATACCCCGAGGCCCAACTGAGCAGCGGGGCGTGGATGTAGCGGATGGCGAAGTCGCGCGAGGGCGGTGTGTTTTCCGCCACACCGCCCTCGATGAACCGCGACGCCTGCACGAAATCCACGCCGCGGCGCAGGGCCTGGATGAAATCGGGAATGGCCCGCGGGTCGTCCTTGTCGTTGCCGTCGATAGTCACCACGCCTTCGTAGCCCTGGTCCAGGGCGAAGGCGTAGGCGCAGCGCAATTGGGCACTGAGCTTGCCCGGCCCGGTCTTGACCAGCAGGGCCCGTACCCGGGTCTTGCTCAGCAGTGCGCTATTGAGGGAGTCATCCTGGCTGCCGCCGTCGACGATGATGATATCGGCCAGGTGGTCCAGGGCCATGATCGCCATGCGCTCAAGCAGATGGCGGATGCGCTCGCCTTCGTTGATGACGGGGATGACCACGCACCAGTTGCGCTGGCGCCCCAGCCACAGGGGCAGGTCGTAGGTGGGAACCTGGCGTGCGGCCAGTTGGCCGGGTAGAAATTGGGCGGATGTCATGGGCAATACCTCAGGCAACCCGGGCGGTGATCAACGCCACCCCGGCAATAACCAGAAAGACCCCGGCGCCGGTGGTCCAGTGGAAGGGTTCACGCAGCAAGAGCACTGATGACAGCGCCACCGTGGCCACCGCGCCGGCGGTCAGCACCGGGTGGGCGACATTGAGGGGTAAACGTGCCAACGCCGCGGCGTACAGCAGGAAGGCGGCGCCGTACAAGGCCAGGCCGAGCCAGAAAGGCCAGTTCGCCAGGGCCGCCAGGGGCTCGGCCAGGGAGGGGAAGCGCCGGGGAGGCATCATCGCCATTTTCACCAGCACGCTGGCCGAGGCGTTGGACAGAATGCCCAGGATCAGGATCGCCCATTTCATGCACGTACTCCGCTTTCATGGTGTCGGTAATGGCGGGTCGCGGCGTGCAGGGCACGTTCGATCGCCGGGAGTGTGGGCTGGTCGGGTGGCGTGAGCATTTCGATGGTCACCACCTGTTCGGGCAGGTAGCCACGCAAGGCAGTCAGCATGCGGTCATGGTCGGTGCACCCCTCGCCCAGGGGCACAAGGTGCGGCTCGCTGGCGTGTACATGGCCGATCAGGTCGGCGTGCTCATGCAGCACCCGGGCCGGGTCTTCGCCGTTGAGGGTCAGGGCGCCGGTGTCCAATTGCATGCGGATCGCGCCATGGGCCACCTGGCGTACCACTTGCGCGGTTTCATCGCTATCGAGCATGAAATTGGCGCCGTAGCAGGCCGGGTTCGGCTCCAGGCAAATCACTACCCCGTGGTCGTGGGCGATGTCGCCCAGGCGGCGGAAAAAGTTCAGGGCGATCTCCAGGCTGTGCTGGTCATCCAGGCCGGCCCGGTCACGGTTTTTCGGCGAGCCGAACACCAGGCGCCGGGCCCCCAGCCCAGCAGCAATGCGGCACACGGCAGCCAGGTGGTCGAGCATGCTCGCCTGGCTGTCGGCACCGGCAAACAGGTTCAGACCACGGGTGCCAAACAGCAGCGCCTGCATGCCGTAGATCTCGATGCCCCGCGAGCGCCACCACCGACGTACCTGGCTTATCTGCGCCTCGGTGGCCTTGGCCGGGTTGGGAAAGTATTTGCCGGGGGCCACGTCGATCGCATCGATCTGCAGTTGTTGCAGCAGCCTGCTCACGGCCGTGTCCTCGGCGCGGTCCCAGGCAATATTGGAAATGGCCAGCCTCATGCGTGTGCCTCCAGGGGCAGGGCAATGCCCCGCGGTTCAGACTGGGCATAGGCGCGTACCGCCAGCAGGGTATCGCGCGCGCTGTAGGGGTAGCGGCCGGGCGCGCCATACAGGTTGGCGAAACGGCTGTGCAGGTCGTAGCGGGAGGGGCTGGCGCTCAGATGCTGCTCCAGTACCCGGCCGAAACCCTCGCGGGCCAGGCGTGCGACGCTGATGGGTTCAGCACACAGGTGAACCAGCGAGAGGCCGGCCTGCAGCGCGATCTGGATGTCATACCAGAGGTTGACCATGGGGTAGAACTGAAACACGCCACGGCTGTCGACAGCGGCCAGGTTGTTGTTGTGCAGCAGGTCGAACACCACGTTTTTGCGTAGCCCCGGGCCTACCAGGCCAGGCAGGCGCACGATCAAGTGGCACGGGAAATGTTCGGCGACGAACTTTTCCAGGCGCCTGCGGTGCAGGCCATAGGGCTGCAGCCCGGTTTCATCCACGGTGCTGTATTCGTCTACCCCCACGGGGTGGGCAAACACGTCCACCGTACTGATCAGCACGAATACCTTGCAGCGCACGGTGCGCAGGTGTTCGATCAGCGAATCGATGGCATGCAGGTCGGCTTCCGGCTCGCGGTTGGCGAGCCACTTCTGGGCCGGCGCGCCGGCGCATACCAATGTGTCGAACGGCAGGTGATCGATCTCGCCAATGGTGGTGGACCGGTAGTGGGCGGCAAAGGTGGTCTGGCGCAACAGGGTCGAGCCAACGAAACCGGTGTAGCCGATCAGTGCATCGCGGGTCGTGGTCATAGGGGGCCTCGGCAGTTGAGGTGCAACAATTCGGCGTCCGTCACGCTCAGTTCCGAGGTGTAGGCGCAGCGGTACTTGTCCAGGGCGGCTTGCATCAGGTTGCCCACGCCGGTTTCTCCCGGTTGCAGGTCCAGGTGTGACGTCAGGAAGTACACCGAATCACTGGGCCGCTGGGCGAGCAGTTGGTCGATGTCGTTGGCCATGGTGGCCATTTCCTGATTCGGGTCGCGGCGCCGGGTGGTGTCGTCCAGCCGGGTGAAAAAACGCTGACGGGCCAGTCCGGGGTCCAGCAACTGGTAATACTCCAGCGACGGCTGGGCATTGGGGTGCACCAGTATCTCGCTGGGGGGCATGGCTGAGAGGTACTGGTACAGGGCGTTATTATCGGTGTACTGGAAGTTGTCGCCGTCCAGGTTGTTGTGCACGGCCTTGCCGGCTTGCAGCGCCAACAGCGCCAACAGCGCCCAGCCCAGCACCTTGAGGCTTTTGCTCATGCCCTGGGTAAACGTGAGAATGGCGAAGGTATCGATGACCAGGCTCAGGGGCACCATCCAGATCACGTGGCGGGGGTAGGTGGCGGGGTACACGCCTGCGACCTTGCCTGCCAGCACCAGCAGCACCAACACGCAGAAGAACTGGTTGACCCGGTGAATGAAGGTACGCGGTGGGTACACCAGCAGCATCAGGCTCGACACTACCGAAACCGCCATCAGCACCTTGCCATAAGCGCCCAGCAGCGCGTGCAATACGCTTTCCAGCGCGTCCAGCGGGCCAGAGCTGGCGTAGGTGTTGTAGTTGCTGATCTGGTAGGTGGTCAGGTATTTCATGCACAGGTACGAGAGCGCCACGCAAGCGGCGGAGACAACGAAGCCGCCGATTTTGTACAGCCGTTGGCTGCCGTCATCGCGGCTCACGAACCACCAGCACGCGTACGCCAGCAGGCCGCCAGCGATGATCAGGGTGGAAAACCCCAGCAGGCTGATCAGCGCCGCCACCAGCAGGGTCCAGTAGATGTCGTCGTGGTCTTCGGCTTCGCGGATGGCCAGAACGGCCATGAAGCTGCCGCTCATTTCCAGGAAGTAGAACTTGAGTTCGGTGAAGTGGAAACCGGTCGAAAACGAGTTGCCAATCACCGCCACCAGGAACACGAACACGCCCCAGCGATAGGGGCGGAACAGCAAGGCAACCGGTATGGCCAACAGCAGCGACACCGCCAGTACCGACAGGCGCAATGGCCGAATGTCGTAGTGAAACACGGCCATCACGAGCTTGAAGAATACCGATGCCAGTACCGGCTCGGCCTGGTCGTAGTAGGGCAGGGGAGCTGCGAAGTCGGCGGGGTTGCTGATGGCGATGATGTTCTTGAGCAGCATCGCCTCGTCCATCCACACCGAGCGCGCCGACAGTGTGACGAAGATACTGGCCAGTACCAGCAGGGCTACCAGGGTGCAGAGTTTCGACAGTTCAAAGTGCTTCATCATCGAGTTTCTCCAGCACGTCGTAGAGGTTGTCGATTTTGCCGCCCAGTACCGAAAAGCAACCGGGTAGCGTGGCATGGCGTTCGAAGAGAATCGGCCTGCCGTCGTCGTCTTCGTTGCGCTGCAGCACGGTTTTCACTTCGTACAACGAATCCATATGCTGGGCATCGGCTACCGCGGGAATGTAGCGGGCCACGTCGCGCACCATCCGCTCGACCCGGCTGACCCGCTCGTAGTCGCGCAATTTGCGATAGGGGTCCAGGCCGGGCCTGTCCTGCCAGTTCAAGTGGGGGGTGAAGCGCACATGGGACAAGGTATGCAGGCCCCGGGCGGGGAATGGCATCAGGGAAAAGAACGGCCCGTCCATCACCGTGATGCCCAGGCCTGACAAGGCGGGCGGCATGGCCATCAGTGCCATTTCGGTGATTTCCTGCTTGAGGGGGCTGGTAACTCCGGGAAAGTCACCGCCCAGCTGGTTGGTGCCGCTGTAGCTGCAATTGAACACGTAGCGGCTCTCGACGTGGGTCTTTTCGCCACGCTCGTTTTCTAGGTGCACCCGTAGCCCGTCCGGTACCTTGTCGATCGCCAGGGCGCAGGTTCGGTAGTGCACCTGGACCGCGAAACGGTCCAGTTCGCGCAAGGCCCACTCGGCCAGGCGGGTACTGTCGAAGGCGTATTCCTGCACGGCGAACACGTCTTCGATCAGCCGGGTCTGAAACAGCTCGCGCAAATTCGCTGGTGCTTGCTGCACCGGCGCGCCGATGTCGCGGCAGAAACGCTCGAATTGGCGGGCGGTCAACTTGGAGTTGTGCCGCGCGATGGCGTAGAGCTTGGTGAAGTCTTGCCGCACTGCCTGGGGCCAGTCGCGCACGAACCGCGGCAGGTTCACCCGGCTGCGATAGGCCGTGGTGTAGCTGCGGGGGTAGTGGTAGCCATTGTGCACGCGGGCCTGGTTGTTGTAGGAGGCGCGCAGCATCAGCGCCGGCTCGCGCTCCACCAGCAGCATGTGCCTGAACCCACGCTGGGCGGCCAGGTAGACGGCAATGGCCGCGCCGTAGAAACCGCCGCCGATGATCACCGCGTCATGGCGTGGCGGGTGGGCGGCCATCAGGAGAACCGTCCAGTGACGACGACCGCCGAGTCGATGGCGGGCGCCGCTGCTTCTTCGATATTCAGCCGCTCGCGCCGGGTCATGCGCGCGCTGGTGAACTCCTGAGCCACGTGATAACCAGGGCCTTGCTGGGTGGCGCTGGCCATGTTCATGAGGTATTCGCCCAGCACCATCAGTACTAGCGAGATCAGGAAAAACATCCCCGATTGTTGCAGCGACAGGCTGATCCAGCCGGGTGCCACATCAGCCTTGAAGAAGCCGATGGCCACCACGTAGACGCAGTACACCAGGTTCATGACCGCACCGAACAGCGACAGGGCCGTGACCAGGCGCATGGGCCCGCGAGTGGTGGACAGCAGCAGGCCGACCCCGCGGTCGATGTTGTCGCGCAGACGCTTGCGTGGCTGGGGCCGAGGTGGCTCGCTGTAGCGCAAGTTGGCGCGCGCGAAGCCGCCGGTCGCCGGCAAGTGGCGGTAGCCGATCACCGGCTTGGGGTGCTGCAGGATGAAGTTGATCACTTCCCGCGACATCAACCGGTAGGGCGGTGCTTCCTTCGCCAGGTTGATGCCGTTGAAACGGTGATAGCACCAGTGGAACACCCGGAACGCCAGGCGGTAGAGCGGCCCCTGGCGTGGCCGTTGTTCGTTGCACACGAACACCACGTCGGCCCCCTGGCGCGCTTGCTCCAGCAGGTTGGGCAGGTAGCGAATGTCATCGGTCATGGGGTCGATCACTGCCACATGGTCACCCAGGGCGTTTTCAAGCCCAACCCACGATGCGGTGTCGATGTCCACTTCCTTGGTCAAGGCGTAGACCTGCAAGTTGGCAATGCCTGTCTCGCTGCTCAGGTGCTTGAGCACGGCGATGCTGTTGTCCATGGAGGCGTTGTCGACCACGATCAGTTCGTAGTCGCGCACCATGGCACTGACCACCTCGGTGGCGTCCAGCAGCAGGGCTTCAAGAAAGTCGGCATGGTTGCGAACGACAAACACCACCGACAGGAAACTCGGGACGTGGGCCATGGGGGCGGTTCTCTATTCGACGGGGGCGAGGTGCCGGGCAGGCGCAAGCTGGCCAGACGGCATTGGCAATCACGTTGAGGGTGGGCAGTGCGAAGGGGGAAACGGAATAGCGGGTAGGCTACCGCCAGGCAACGCAAAGGTTGCCGCGGGCCTGTCTGAGGCTGGGCGTCAGGTTTTCCATATATGTATCCTGACTTTAAACGTCCTGTTACAACTGAGGCTAGCGCAGCGCCATGATCTTGGCTACCGCTGGATAATTAAAAGCGCCGAATGGCCAACGGCTATCTGGCTGGAGACGGAATGTTCTGTCAGCCAATGGTTGGCTGCACTACGGCCGGATACATCGGGTACCCGTTGCGGGTCGGGGGTTGGCGCCTCTCGGGCTTAGAGCGCTCCATTGCAGGCCTCCACAAAAAAATCTTTGGAAATCATTCCGATGGCTGTAGCCTTCCTCGGCCTGGCGGTCTGTACCACCAGGGAAACAACACCTAGGCTCGCGTAAGCCGGGTGGTATACTCGACTTTCGCGCACAAGCGCCTGCAGGTCTTGCCAACATGACGCAGATTTCCGAACGCCTTCTGGTCCAGGCCCACCTCGACGCCAAGCAGCCCAAACCGCTGACCGTCGAGCAGGAAGCCGACTACCGCGCTGCCATTGCCGCCGAGCTCAAGGCTCAGGATGCCGTGCTGGTGGCGCATTTCTATTGCGACACGGTGATCCAGGCCCTGGCCGAGGAAACCGGTGGCTGCGTGTCCGACTCCCTGGAAATGGCCCGCTTCGGCAAGAACCACCCGGCCAGGACCGTGGTGGTGGCCGGTGTGCGGTTCATGGGCGAGACGGCCAAGATCCTCACCCCCGAAAAGCGCATTCTGATGCCGACCTTGGAGGCCACCTGCTCGCTGGACCTGGGGTGCCCGGTGGAAGAGTTCTCGGCGTTCTGCGACCAGCACCCCGAACGCACGGTGGTGGTTTATGCCAACACCTCGGCGGCGGTGAAGGCGCGGGCCGACTGGGTGGTGACGTCCAGCTGTGCGCTGGAAATCGTCGAAAGCCTGATGGACAACGGCGAGACCATCATCTGGGGGCCGGACAAGCACCTGGGCCGCTATATTCAGAAGCAGACCGGCGCCGACATGCTGCTGTGGGACGGTGCCTGCATCGTTCACGAAGAGTTCAAGTGGCGCCAGTTGGAAGACATGAAGGCGTTATACCCGGACGCTGCGATTCTGGTGCACCCGGAGTCGCCGGAGTCGGTCATCGAATTGGCTGATGCCGTGGGTTCCACCAGCCAGTTGATCGCCGCCGCTCAGCGCCTGCCGAACAAGACCTTCATCGTGGCCACCGACCGCGGCATCTTTTACAAGATGCAGCAGTTGTGCCCGGACAAGATCTTCGTCGAGGCCCCCACCGCCGGCAACGGCGCGGCATGCCGCAGTTGCGCGCATTGCCCGTGGATGGCGATGAATACCCTGGAGCGCACCCTCACGGCCTTGCGCGAAGGCCGCAACGAGATCTTCGTCGACCCGGCGCTGATCCCCAATGCCGTGCGCCCCCTCAAGCGCATGCTTGACTTCACCCAGGCCGCGCGCATGAAGGCGGCAGGCAACGCCTGAGGCCTAAGCGCTGCTGACCACGCCCGTTGCCGTTGGCGATGGGCTGGTCAAGCGCTTGTTCCACTCCAGCCACTGGGCCAGGCCAAGCATCAGGCCCAGGCCGGCCAAGGCTGTGGCGACCTGCATGGGCAGGCGGTCATCGCCCAGGGCGTTGGCCATGTCGGCCAAGGGCGCCAACACCACGCTCAAACAGAAAATTTCCAGCGAATAACGGCCCATCATCGCCACTTTCTGCACCAGCCAGTGCTGCACCCACGCCCCGGTGGGGATCAGCTTGGCCACGCAATACGCCAATGCCAGGAAGTGCACCAGGCGCACCGGCGCCAGGTTGGTCTTGCTGATGGGGTACAGGTGTTCGCTGACCCACTGGGGCATGACGGCGTCATGCAGCGCCGGCCACTTCCAGCTCAGGGCAATGGGCACGCTGAGCGCTGCGATGCCGGCGCAGGCCATGAACAGTGGCTGGCGATGCAGCGGGCGCGGGTCCGCGGCGTGGGGCTGCTGGCTGTGCAGGGCCGCCGAGCCTCCGAGCACGAACAGGGCTTGCCACGCATAAGGGTTGAAGTACCACAGGCCATTGCCATGGGCGGGAATGTTCCAGCCAAACCACTGGGTCAGGCCGTAGACCGCCAGCGACAGACCCACGGCATGGCCGGTGTGCTTGACCAGCAGTGGCAATACCAGCGGCAGGCCTGCCAGCAGCACGATGTACAGCGGCAAGGGGTCCATGAGGTTGGGCTTGAAGCGCAGCAGCAGTTCATCCACCAGGGCCTGTTGCGGGTCGAGGAGGAAATAGTTGAGGTTCATTTCCTGGATCATGTCGCGGGTTTCGACATGGCTGTTGGCAACGAAGATGATGCCCATCAGCAGCACCAGCAGGAAAATATGCACCACGTACAGCACCCAAGCTCGGCGCAGAATCCGCACCCCGGCGATCAGGTAGCCGCTGCGCTCGGCAATCCGGCCATACGCCAGCACGGCTGCGTAGCCCGCCAGGAACACGAAGATCTCCGCCGCGTCGCTGAAGCCGAAATTGCGCAGGGTGAAGTTGGCGAGGGGATTTTGCGGTATGTGATCCCAGAAAATGAAGATCAACGCCAAGCCTCGATAGAAGTCGATGCGGTGGTCGCGGCGGGTGATCATGACGATTGGCCTTGAACGAAAGGTGGTTGAATAAGGATAGGTGCGCGGCAGGGCTGGTTCCGCCAGAACGCAGGCTGCCGATCAGCGGCGGGGAGGTTGGCGCTTTTTGGGGGGGAATGCAAAAGAGGGTTATTACCGGATGTCACAGCGCCCCTGATGACCCGCATCCCCCTGTGGAACCGGAACGGGGCGCCGCGCACTACCAGTATGCCGGAGGTGCCTGCTTCCCGAGCTTGCGCCCGGTCCCACAGGGGCGCGCCGCCTTGGCCTGACGCGCCCTGGTGGTCACCGCTCCCCCTTGTGGGACCGGGCGTGAAGACAGATGCCTAAGGTGCGGTTCCAAA
This sequence comes from Pseudomonas sp. RIT-To-2, assembly GCF_029623465.1. Classification (NCBI taxonomy): domain Bacteria; kingdom Pseudomonadati; phylum Pseudomonadota; class Gammaproteobacteria; order Pseudomonadales; family Pseudomonadaceae; genus Pseudomonas; species Pseudomonas sp. RIT-To-2. The sequence continues at coordinate 29,506 of NZ_JAPYKM010000044.1, forward strand.
CCCTGCATTGCGCGCATGCCGGTATTCGCTCACCGCCTCGTACACCGCTTTGCGCAACCGGTTGATACCGCCAATCGGCCGGTGGGCTTCGATACCGTGCCAGGGGTTGAACGACAGGTTGTCGCACATCAGGTTCTGCGCCGGTGTGTCGAAGTCCTGCGGCGCAACGCGAATGGCGGCGACTGTCTGGAAGGGCGCGTCGCTTTCCTTCCACTGCACGCTGGTATCCTCGATGGGCATGTATTTGCTCGGGTCCTGGCGCTGCACCTGCAGCATGAAGCACGCCGGTTGCTGGTCGGTGGTCAATTGCTGGTGCAGGGCGGTACGCAGGAAGTTGGGCAGGTCCTCGTTCTGCTTGGCCACTGTGTACGGCGGGCAACTGGCCGGGTCGGGCACCACGCGGAACTTGGCGTTGGCGCTGCCGAACTTGTACGGCGACACCGAGTAATAGGTGGCCAGCGTCGGGCTCAGCGGGGCGTTGGCCAAGGTGGCCTTGGCGATCAGCAGGTGGCGCAATTGCCAGCTGCGTGGGTCCAGGCTGGGGAAGAAGGCCAGCGCTTGCTTGCCATCCGCCTGGGCGCCGATGTTCTGCCGGTATTCAGCCACGTCGCTGACAAAGAAGTTCGGGTGGTTGAACATCACGAAATCCTGCTCGTGACGCTCGGCCTGGTCAGCCATCAACTGCTTGCCCGGCACATCCAGCAACTTGATCGCCATGCCGCGTGCGTCCTGCAACTGGTCGAACTGGGGGTAGGCGTTGCCGTTGGACAGACGGATCCAGGCCTGCCACGTCTTGCCCGGTTCGGCGAACACGCCCTGACGCAGGTCGGGTGCCAGGTTCTGCGGCACGCTGACCTGGGCCGTGACGCAGCCGTGAGCCTTGGCGTGGGCATCGCGCAGGTAACGGGTGGGTTCACGGTGTTGATCGACGATGCGGATGGCGGTCTGGATGATGTCCTGGGTCATGGCCGCTTCCCCGGGTGGAACCTGTTCTTCAGCGGCCACCGGCCCGGAAAATTTCCAGGCGTAGTAGCCATAGCCAGCGGCGAAAGCCAGCGCGGCGATGGCCAGCAGCCATAGGGCCAGCTTGAGCAAGGCGCGGCCAAGGCGGCAAAAGAATCCCGGGCGGCGGGTTGTGTCACTGAACATCATGGCAATTTCTCCTCGAGCGGGCCGCCCAGCACTTTCAGGTATTCGATCAGGGCGCGGCGCTCTTCGGGCGCCAGGTAGCGGCCGATCACGCCGCGGCCACGGGGGCCGTCGCGGAATTCATGGCCGCTGTTGTGGTTGCCGGTGATGGCGGTGTCGTACAGGAACGCGCCGTCGAAGCGTTCGGTGCGGTAACCCAGGTTCCGCGGGTCGTACTCCAGGCTGCCCCGGTAGAATGTGCGGGGGCGTTCGTCCTGGGGCGAGAGCAGCAGGTAGACGCTGGGTACCGAACCGTTGTGCAGGAACGGCGGGGTGGCCCATACGCCATCCAGTGGCCGCGCCTTGTAGGCTTTCACTTCCAGCACGCCGATGCCCAGGCCGAAGCCGTCGTAGCGCGCCCGCTCCGCGCCCTCGATACCGGCCGCGCGGTAGGCGTGGTCTTCGACGAACGCGGTGACATAGGCCAGGCCCTGGGCCACGGATACCTGGGTGAGGTCCAGCGTGCCCGGGTCGGGATGCACGGTCACGCCCAGCTTGCCCAATTCGTCGGGGTTCCACTTCAGGCTGCTGACGTCATAGCGGTAGGTGGCGATATTCTCGGCCACGGCAGGGTCGGTGCCGATTTCGTCGACCGGCTTGAGCACCATGGTGCGCACCGGCCGGCCTCCTTCCTGTTTTACCGGGGGCACGTGGCACATGGCGCAGTTGGCATCGAACAGCGCTCGGCCAGTGGCCGCCTTGGCCAGGTCGACCTTGCCCAGAATGTCTTCCGGCCAGGCAGGGGGCTTGAGGTGCTGCAGGGTTTCCTCGATGCGGTACAGGTCATGTATCCGCACGCTGGAGGGGTAGCGAGCGTCACCGGTCAGCGGCTGGCCATGGTCGTCGAAGAACTGCAGCGTGGTGCCCACTCCCAGCGACTCGCCCACGTTGCGGGCCATGGGCTGCTGGGCCGAACCGGTCCATTGCACCCAGTCGAACGTCCAGATGTCCCACAACTGCGGGTAGTCCACCGGGGCGTTGGCCACCCGGTAGTTGGCTGGCGAGATGGCGTCACCGAACGTGGCGTTGGCGATGCGCCCGAATGCGTCGGTACGGCCCGGGCCTTCCTGGGTCGGGTACAGGCCGCGATGCCAGTCATTCCAGGCCGTGTGGGCGAAGGTGTCCAGCGAAGCCTTGAATTGCTTGCGCAGGGTGTCCTTGTCACGGTCGTAGTGGTCGCCCAGTACCCGGTGAGCAAAGCGGCTCCACTTCCAGGGCAGGTAATAGGTGGCCGCCAGGCTCGACACCAGCGCCTGGCCGAAGCTGCCACCGCGCAGCGTGGGCACGCTGGAGGGCAGCACGTGCTGGGCCGTGCCGCCGTCAATGCGCACAGCCTGGCCATTGAAGCGCAACTCGCCGGTGTGGCAGGCGGCGCAGGTGATGTCCAGGTACTCGGCGGGGTCGCCGTCGTTGCGGTGGCGCGCGAAGCCTACCGGCAGGTTGCCAGGGTTGGCGGCGCTGGCCTGCTGGTTGGGCTCGGTCAGGAAGCCGAAGCGGGCCATGTACTGAGGCGCGGCGAAACGGTCTTCGGAGAAGGGCAGTTCCAGCTGGGTGAACCAGTCGTAATGCAGGCCCTTGACCTGGGTACCCTGGGGCGTGAAGTAGTAGAGCTCGCGGTCGGCGGCGCTCCATTGGTCGAGGTAGCGCAGGTTCTGCACGGGCTCGTAGCGCGGCAGGTTGGGCCGGGCGGTGTAGTAGAGCACCACCGCCAGGGCGATGATGACGAGAGCGAGCAGCACCAGCAGGCTGCGACGGATCAGGCGCACGGTAAACATCCATGTAGGGAAAAGATCGCCTGTTATGCCTGATTATATATACAGTGGCAAGTGGCTATTTCCCTACTTTTTGTAGTTTTTTCGACAAACGTTGAAAGAACATTCCTACTCAGCCGAACCGCCTGCACGGCTCGCTGGCAAGCCGGCGCTCACCTACGTAACATCAGGACATGAATCTCGACACCCGTATAAAATTTCGCCACCTGCTGTGCTTTCTCGAAATTGCCCGCCAAGGCAGTTTCGCCAAGGCCGCCGACGCGGTTGCCATCAGCCAGCCCGCCATCTCCAAGACCCTCAAGGAACTTGAGGATTTGTTGCAGACTCGCCTCTTCGACCGCGACAAGAGCGGCGTGGAACTGACCCCCGCCGGCGTGCGCTTCATGCGCTATGCCGCGCCCTGCGTGCAGGCCCTGCGCGATGGTGTCAGCACCCTGCGCAGCGAGGAACATGAGCCGCCCCAGGTTCGGGTCGGCGTACTGTCCACCGTTGAAAGCCTGCTGATGCCCGAGGTGCTGTGCCGCCTCAACGAACGCCACGCGGCCCTGGTGGTCAGCGTGGCCACCGGCCCTGGCGCCCACTTGCTGGCGCAATTGCACGTCGGCGAGCTGGACCTGGTGATCGGGCGCATGACCGACAGCCCGCAGATCCAGGGCCTGATGTTCGAACACCTGTACAGCGAAGCCATGACCCTGGTGGTGCGCCCCGGCCACCCGCTGCTGGGCCAGGCGCCCATTGACCGCGCCAGCGTCAACCGGTATCCGCTGGTGCTGCCACTGGCTGGCACCACCATCCGCAAGCATGCCGACAGCCTGTTCGTGCAGTGCGCCATCGAGCCCGCCGCCCAGCGCCTGGAAACCCTGTCACCGACGCTGAGCCGCCGCTACGTGCTCAGCAGCGACGCTATCTGGGTGGCGCCCCGTGACGCTGTATTGCTGGATATCCGCCAGCAGGAGCTGTTCGAACTGGACTTGGGGGTACGCGAACCGGGCGGGTCGGTGGGTATCTGCAGCAATGCGTCACTGGCGCTACCGTTGCCAGCGCAATGGTTGTGCGATGTGGTGCGGGAGGTGGCGGCCAGTTACCGTGAAGGCTGAACCCGGTGTTGCCTGTTCAACTGTAAGGTTTCGGTAAGGTTCGCCCTCATTTCGATGAAACCCTTTAAACCCCTGAACTTATCGTCATTTCCTGGCTCTCATGCCGGTAGCCATTGGTCGTGGCCGCCTGATAAGCTCGCGGCTTTACTCGATTGCCCATTTGGCGCATGAACAAGGAAATAGCATGAAACAGCATCGGTTGGCGGCGGCGGTTGCCTTGGTCACTCTGGTACTCGCAGGTTGCGACAATCATTCCAGCGTGGAACTGAAAACCCCGGCGCAGAAGGCTTCCTACGGTATCGGCCTGAACATGGGCAAGAGCCTGGCTCAGGAAGGCATGGATGATCTGGACTCCAAGGCCGTCGCCCAAGGCATCGAAGATGCTGTCGGCAAGAAACCTCAGAAGCTCAAGGACGATGAACTGGTCGAAGCCTTTGCCGCGCTGCAGAAGCGTGCCGAAGAGCGCATGACCAAGATGAACGCCGAAGCCGAGGCCTCGGGCAAGAAATTCCTGGAAGAGAACGGCAAGAAGGAAGGCGTGGTCACCACCGCCTCCGGCCTGCAGTACCAGGTCATCAAGAAAGCCGACGGCCCACAGCCGAAGCCGACGGATGTCGTGACTGTTCACTACGAAGGCAAGCTGACCGATGGCACCGTCTTCGACAGCTCCATCGAACGTGGCAGCCCGATCGACCTGCCGGTCAGCGGCGTGATTCCAGGTTGGGTCGAAGGCCTGCAACTGATGCACGTTGGCGAGAAGGTCAAGCTGTTCATCCCGGCTGACCTGGCCTATGGCGCGCAAAGCCCAAGCCCGAAAATCCCGGCCAATTCGGTGCTGGTGTTCGACCTGGAACTGCTGGCTATCAAGGACCCGGCCAAGGCCGACCAGGAGCCTGCCGCGGCTGACGCCGACAAGGCTGAAGCTGCCGACAAGGCCGACAAGGCTGCTTCGAAGTAATTCGTCGCCTTGTGCAAAAAACGCCCCGCCTCGCGGGGCGTTTTTTTTTCGCGCGGGCGGGTCTTGCGACCGGGCGTGAAACTGTCAGGGTGCAAGCGGGTCTCAATAACAGCCCTGTACAGGGGCCCGCAAACGTTCACGCCGCACTGGCCTGGGCGATGTCGAAGTGTGTAAAAAACGCCCGATCCAACCCGGGCCCTTGCATAGCGTGGCTTTCAGCCATTAAAACGACCGCTGTTCACAAGGTTATCCACAAAAACTGTGGATAACCTGGCCAGCCAGTTTCCCTGCGGAGGGCTAATGAAAGCACCCTGGAATTTCGCCCGTTTCGTCCCATTGGCCGAACGGTTGCTCAGCCGCGGCCGGCTGCCGGCCCTGATCTTCGCCGTGGTGCGCAAGAGCAAGGGCCAAGCCAGCCGTTTCAGCCAGTTGAAAACCAACGCCAAGCTGCTGCAGGACTTGTGCGTCGCTTACTGGCGCGGCGAATACCGGCAGGTCAACCCGCGCGCGCTGGTGATCATCGTCGCGGGGCTGATGTACTTCGTCAGCCCCATCGATGCCATTCCCGACTGGATTCCGGGCATCGGCTTCCTGGATGACATTGCGGTGCTGGCCTGGGTAGTGCGCAGCCTGGAAAACGAACTCAATGCCTTCAAAGCCTGGCGCGAGAGCCTGCGCCCGGAGAACCTGCGCAAAGTCGAACGCCTGCCGGCCAGCCCCCAAGCCCTGCAACTTGAACACAACAGCGGCGAAACTCGCGGTTTGTAAGCAAGTTGAAATAGGAAATCCCGTTCCGGGCCGCCTACTGTTACTATATTCGGCATAAGGATTATGCCTACAGATTACATATGGTGATCCTACAGGGGGTTGTAATGGGTGTTCAGGTCATCAGTCGCGATGGCAAGCCGGAATATGCCGTGCTGCCGTGGGAGCAATACCAGGCGTTGCTGGCTGCCGCCGGGCAGCCGGTCGCCCAGCCGACAGCCGCCGCGGTACAGGCGCCGCCCGCCAACGAGGCGTTGCCGGCCTTGTCGCGCCTGGCCCAATTGCGCGAGGCCAAGGGCCTGGCACGAGACCAGCTGGCGCGAACCGTGGGCATCAGCCCCTCGTACCTGGCCATGATCGAGTCCGGTGAGCGTGTGCCTGACGCGGCCATCCGACGAAGCCTGGCATGGGAGCTGGGGGTTCCCGGCTGGGGAGAGGTGTCGTGAGCGTGCGCATCAGCCGTCAGCAATGGGATGGCCTGCTGAGTGAGCTGGACATTGCCCGCCGCCAACGCCATTTGCTGACTTACCGCGCCCTGCTTGAACGCCTGCAATTGCCCACCCCGGCCATGCAGACGCTCACCGCGGCCCTCGAATACCTTGCCGTCATCGATGCTCGGGCCGAGCAGCCCCTGCGCAGCTCGCTGGTGATCAGCCAAGGCGCCAGCCGCCTGCCGCGCACCGGCTTTTTCGAATGCGTGGAACGCCTGGGGCGCTTTTCGGGGCCGTCCGATGGTGTCGCTGCCGCGTCGTGGCATGCTTCGGAAGTGGTGCGGGTGTTCGAGTTCAGCTACCCGGAAGAATGCATATCGTGAGACCGGGGCTGTGGCTGCTCCGTGTCAGGATCAGCTATTGGCTGGCGCGTCGCTTGTTCCACTGGCCCTGGCTGGTGCGTCAGCCCTGGGGCTGGCGCTGGCTGGAACGCCAATTTTCGCGCATGGCCACGCTGGGCAACGTCGATGCCATGGGCTTCTATGGCCATATTCTGTTGCTGCGCGGCACCGGCCTTGCCGCTCGTGATGAAGGGTTGCGCCTGCTGCGCCTGGCCGCCGAGCGCGGTAACGCCAAGGCGGCTTATCAGATGGGCGCCATCAGCCTGGCGGGTAGCTTGCGCAGTGCTCCCGACGCCGTCGCGGCGCTGCACTGGTGGGAGGCCGCCCTGGCCGCTGGCCACCCGGTTGCGGCATTCAAGCTGGCGCAACTGTACCGCCAAGGTGGCCCGGGCCTTGCCCCGGACCTGGCGAAGGCGGCGCATTACGCAGCTGTTCAAGGGTAAGCGGGTCGAGCACATGGATGCTGTAGCCGGGCACGATCTTGGCTTGATGCTTGGCCTGGGAGGCCAACTCGGCCAGCAGGCTGGCATCCAGGGCTCCGCAGTCCTGGGCCGGCAGGTGCACCACCCCGATCGATAGCGACAGCAGGGCGAACGCTTGCCGCTGCCCCTGGCGGTTATGGGCCACGAAACAACCCTCTTCCAGGTGCTCGGGGCGGTAGAAGCGTCGGCATTGCGACTGGAAATCCTCCAGCAGGTCGGTCAAGCGCTTGCGCCAGTCGGCTGAACCCAGCACCAGCATGAAATCATCACCGCCAATATGACCGACGAAGTCGCGCGTCGGGTCCACCCGCTCATTGAGGCATTGCGCCAGGCACAGCAGCACTTCATCGCCACGGCCGTAGCCGTAGATATCGTTGAACGGTTTGAAACTGTCCACATCCACGTAGCAGATCGCCGCCTCGCGTCCCTGTTGCAGCACCCGGGTCAGGCATTGCTGGATGGGTACGTTGCCGGGCAGCAGGGTCAGCGGGTTGGCATAACGTGCTTGCTGGATCTTCATTTCGGTAATCAGCTTGAGCACGTCGATCACCCGGCCCAGGCCCAGGTAGCGGCCTTCAAGGGTGATGATGAAGTCTTCTTCCATGCGCTGGCGCGCGCGGCTGGTCAGCAGGCGGCTGACCTGTTGCAGTGACTGGCTCATTTCCACGGCCAGAAAATCGTCGCTCATCAGGCGGCTGATGGGCTTGCGGGCAAACAGGTCCGTGGCGAAGGGTTTGAGCAGTGCCTCGGACAGGGAATGGCGATGGACGATGCCGCACGGTTGCTGCTGTTCATCCAGCACAGCCAGGGAGTTGAGGTTGGCCTGGCTGCGGAACGCCTCCAGCACGGCGGCGGTCGCCAGGTCATGGCGCACGGCCACCTGTTCGATCAGTAGGGCGCTGAGGTCGCTGCCGTCTTCACCCAGCGCAAGGCTGCCGGGGTCCAGCTTGGGCAGCAGGTTGCGGGCATCATGGGGTGGCTGTTCCTGGGGGCGGCACAATAAGTAGCCCTGGACCAGGTCCACGCCCATTTCCGCCAGCACCACCAGCTCTTCCTGCAACTCGATGCCTTCGGCGATCACCTGGGCGCGGGAGGCCTTGGCGATCTGCAGAATAGACCCGACGAACTCGCGCTTGAGGGCGTCCTGGTGGATGCCGTCGATGAAGTGCCGGTCGATTTTCACGTAGTCCGGGCGCAGTTCCGACCACAGGCGCAAGCTGGAATAGCCCGCACCCAGGTCGTCCAGGGCAATCGAAAAGCCCATGGCGCGGTAGTGGTGCAAGGCGTTGTACAGCAGTTGGAAGTCGTCGGTGGGGGTTTGCTCGGTGAGTTCGATGACCACGTCACTGGGGGCAATGCCATGGGCCTTGAGCACCTTGAGCGTCATGCCTGGCGGATGGTTGGCCTCAAGCAGCGACTCGGGGGATACGTTGAGGAAAATCTTGCCCGGCAGCTTCTGCTCGCTGAAGCGTCGGCACGCGGTGTCGCGGCAGGCGATTTCCAGTTCACTCAGGCGCCCGGCCTGGCGTGCCACGGTGAACAGGTTGATGGGCGAATGCAGCGCACTATTGGATGGCCCGCGGCTCAAGGCCTCGTACCCCAGTATGCGCCGCTCCGACAGCGAGACGATGGGCTGGAACAGGGTATGCAGGCTGCCCTGGGCCAGAATGCTGGCCAAAGCGCCTAGCTGTTCGGTGATGGTCATGGAGATCGCAACCTCAGGTGGACTCGGGCCGACCCTGGGAACGGCGGAGGGCGATGGAACAAAGTCATAAAAAAGGCCGGGCACTTATACCAGTGCCCGGCCTTGTATTTCACGACAGTTGCATGACCATTTGATGACAAATGGCCATCATTTTATCAATGCTTGGCGACGGTCGAGTTCAGCTTCAGGTAGTCCAGCAGGATGCGGCCTGTTTCGGCCAGGTAGGCGTCGTCTTCCGGTTTGGTCTTGTCCGGCTCGGCCGCCAGGGCGTCCTCGTCTTCCTTTTTCATTTCCTTGAGCGGTGCTTCACCCTTGGCCTTGCGGCGGGCGTTTTCCAACGCCAGCTGCTTGGCTTCGATGTCGGCGTGCTGGGCACGGCGCTCGGCTTCGTTGAGGCTGACGGTCTTCTCGTTCATCAGCTTCTCGGCCAGGGCCAGGCGGTCACGGATGTAGATGAACTCGGCATCCTTGTCGGTGCGCGCGTCATGGTCAGCTTTGAGCTGGGCAATGAACGGCTTGAACGGGTCGGTGGTCGGCTTGATCGACGGCTTGATGGTGTCCCACGGCATTGCTTCGGGCAGCGCGCTCTCGCCGATTTCCTTGGTGTCGATGATCGACGGGAAGGCCACGTCAGGCAACACGCCCTGGTGTTGGGTGCTCTGGCCGGAAACACGGTAGAACTTGGCCAGTGTCAGCTTCAGTTCGCCATGGTTCAGCGGCTGGATGGTCTGCACGGTGCCTTTGCCGAAGGTCTGGCCGCCGATGATCAGCGCACGGTGGTAGTCCTGCATGGCGCCGGCGAAAATCTCCGAGGCCGAGGCCGACAGGCGGTTCACCAGCAGGGCCATCGGGCCCTTGTAGAACGCGCCGGGGTTTTCATCTTCCAGCACGTCCACGCGGCCATCGGCATTGCGCACCAGCACGGTGGGGCCTTTTTCGATGAACAGGCTGGTCAGCTCGGTGGCCTCCTGCAGGGAACCGCCGCCGTTGTTGCGCAGGTCGATGACCACGCCGTCGACTTTCTCGGCTTGCAGTTCAGTCAGCAGTTTCTTCACGTCACGGGTGGTGGACTTGTAGTCCGGGTCACCGGCACGGAAGGCCTTGAAGTCCAGGTAGAAGGCCGGGATGTCGATGACGCCCAGCTTGTAGTCCTTGCCATTCTCGGTCAGGTGCAGGATGGATTTCTTCGCCGCCTGCTCTTCCAGTTTCACCGCTTCACGGGTGATGGAGACGATCTTGCTGGTCTGGTCGTTCGGCGCATTGGTGTGCGGGATCACTTCCAGGCGCACCACGGAGCCTTTGGCGCCGCGGATCAGCTTGACCACTTCGTCCAGGCGCCAGCCCACCACGTCGACCATTTCCTTGTCGCCCTGGGCGACACCGATGATCTTGTCGGACGGGGCGATCTGCTTGGTCTTGTCGGCAGGGCCGGCCGGTACCAGGCGTACCACCTTGACCTGGTCATTGTCGCTTTGCAGCACGGCGCCGATACCTTCGAGCGACAGGCTCATGTTGATATCGAAGTTTTCCGCGCTGTCGGGCGACAGGTAGTTGGTGTGCGGGTCATACGACTGCGCGAAGGTGTTGATGTACGCCTGGAAGATGTCTTCGCTGCGGGTCTGGTCCAGGCGCGCCAGCTGGTTCTTGTAGCGCTTGGTCAGGGTGTCCTGGATCTGCTTGTTGTCCTTGCCGGCGATTTTCATGCGCAGGACTTCGTCCATCACGCGCTTGCGCCACAGGTTGTCCAGGTCGGCCTCGGTGGTGATCCACGGGGCGTCCTTGCGGTCGACCAGCAGGGTCTCGTGGCCAGTGAAGTCCATCTTGTCGACACCTTTGGCCAGTTCGGCCAGGGCGAAATCAAGGCGCGCCTTCACGCGGTCCAGGTAGCGTTTGTAGATGGTGAAGCCGGGGTCCAGGTCACCGCTCTTGAGGAAGTCGTCGAACTGCGTCTTCCACTTGTCGAATTCGGTGATGTCACTGGCCAGGAAGTAACTGCGCGACGGATCCAGCAGCTTCAGGTAGCTGTCGTAGATAATGACCGAGCGTTTGTCATCCAGCGGCGGCTTGCTGTAGTGATGGCGCTTGAGCAGCTCGACGATGTTGAGGCTGGCGATCACCTCGTCACGGTCAGGCTGAAGTTTATCCCAGCTGTTGGCTGCGAATGTAGTGGCGGACATCGACAGCGCGCCGAGGCCGATGCACAGTGCAAGGGCGGAGCTTGGGAGTAGATGCTTCATGCTGATTCGACGAGGGGACAATTGATCACGCATATTAGGCCGTCTTTGAAGTCGCCGGTTCCATGGGAACCGGACGCATAATGCAAAAAGCCCGTTGCCTAAAGCATCGGGCTCAGTCTTGAGTCAACTATGGAGGCACTGTGAAGGCATTGCAAGGCGTTGAAGGACATGTGGAGTGGGTAGACCATCCGAGCGTGGTTTGTGACGTGGGTCAAGTGAAAATTCGGACAGCTGCCGCGGGGCTCAATCGAGCCGACCTGTTGCAGCGCGCCGGGTTGTACCCGCCGCCGCCAGGTGCCAGTTCGGTGCTGGGCCTGGAATGCTCCGGCGTCATCAGTGAAGTCGGGCCAGGTTCGGCGTGGCAGGTAGGTGACCGGGTGTGCACCCTGCTGGCAGGCGGCGGCATGGCCGAGGAAGTGGTGGTCGATGGCCGCCACGTGCTGCCGGTGCCCGCCGGGCTGTCGCTGGTGGAAGCCGCGGCCATCCCCGAGGTGTATGCCACGGTGTGGTTGAACCTGTTCCAGTTGGCGGCCCTCAAGCCGGGCGAGAAAGTGCTGCTGCATGCCGGCGCCAGTGGCATCGGCTCGGCGGCTCTGCAGTTGTGCAAGGCATTCGGCAACCCTGCGTGGGTCAGCGTCGGTTCGGCCGAGCGCCTGGCCTACTGCGAAAGCCTGGGTGCCCAGGGCGGGGTGGTGCGCGGTGATGGCCTGGAGGCCTTGAGCGATTTCGGCCCGTTCGACGTGATCCTCGACCCGGTTGGCGCCAACTACGTGGACGTCAACCTGAAGGTGGCAGCGGTGGATGCGCGTTGGGTGCTGATCGGCCTGATGGGCGGTACCAAGACCGATATCGACCTGGCCAAGGTGCTGGGCAAGCGCGTGCATTTGCTGGGCTCGACCCTGCGCAGCCGCAGCGACCAGTTCAAGGCCGACCTGCTCAGCGACCTCGGCCAGCACGTATGGCCGTTGTTCGAGGAAGGCCGGTTGAAGCCGCAAGTGGCGCGCACGTTCCCGGTGCAGGATGCCGAAGCGGCGTTCGCCGAGCTGGCCACCAACCAGGTGTCGGGCAAGGTCGTGCTGGTGATTGATCCGACCCTGGTCTGAAGTGACGATCGGCGGCGCCTGATTCCCGAGCTTCGCCTGGTCCCACACGGGTGAAGCTCGGGAACGGCGCGGCGCGGTCAGCGTTCGCGCATGGCCTCGGTGCGTGCCTTGAGCACCGGCTTGAGCAGGTAGTCCAGCACGCTTTTCTCACCCGTGATGATGTCCACCGTGGCGGTCATCCCCGGGATGATCACCAGCGGCTTGGCATCGCCACCCAGGTGGTTCTTGTCGGTGCGTACCTGGATCAGGTAGAAGCTGTTGCCCTTGTCGTCGGTGATGGTGTCGGCGCTGATCAGCTCCAGCTTGGCCTTCAAGCCACCGTAGATGGTGTAGTCATAGGCACTGAACTTGACCATGGCCGGCTGGCCGGGGTGCAGGAAGGCCACGTCCTGGGGGCGGACCTTGGCTTCGATCAGCAGGTTGTCCTCCAGCGGCACCACCTCCACCATGTCGCTGCCCGGCTGCACCACGCCGCCAATGGTGTTCACTTTCAGGGTCTTGATGATGCCGTGCACCGGTGACACCACAGTGGTGCGGCTGACCCTGTCATCGATGGCGATGCTGGTGGCGGTGATCTTCGACAGGTCGGTACGCTTGGCGTTGAGGTCTTTGGCGGCGTCAGAGCGGAACTGCTGGTTCGACTCATTCATCTTGCTCTTGATCTCGTTGATTGCCGCTTCCGCCCGCGGGATCGCCAGCGTCGTGGCGTCCATCTGCCCGCGGGCCTCCACGGCACTGCGCTTGAGGCGCAGAATCTCCACTGGCGAGATCGCCCCGGTGCCCACCAGGGGCGTGGACATGTTCAGTTCTTGCTGCAACAGCGCCAGGCTGGACCGGTACTGGTCCTGTTTGGAGCGAAATTCAGCCAGTTCCTGGGTTTTCTGCCGCAGTTGTTCGTTGAGGGTCTGCTGTTCGCTGGCCAGGCGCCGCTGACGCGAGGTGTACAGCGACATCTCGTCCTCGGCCACTTGCGGCGCCTTGCTGCGCACGGCGTCCGATACCGTGAACGGCTTGCCGTCGGTTTCAGCCTGCAGACGTTCCACCTGGGCCATCAACGCATAGCGGTCAGCCTCGCTTTCGCCCTTGTTGGACAGAAAGCGCGTGTCATCCAGGCGCAGCAGGGTGTCGCCCTTGTTCACCACTTGGCCTTCACGCACGTAGATCTCGGTGACGATACCGCCCTCCAGGTTCTGAATGACCTGAACCTTGCTGGAGGGAATGGCCTTGCCTTCGCCCATGGTGACTTCCTGCAGCACCGCGAACCTGGCCCAGACCAGCGCCGCCACGATCAGGCCGGCACACAGCCACACGGTGATGCGCGTCAGGCGCGGTGAATCCTGAAGCGCGGCGCTGGCCAGTTCAGGCATGAACTCGCTTTCGCCGGTCTTGCCGAAGCTGCTGAAATAACCGCGCAGGCCTTGGGAAGCTGACATCGATACCACTCCTAAACAGGCGTCTGGCCGACGCGGCCTTTGCGCAGGGCTTCAATCACCGCTTCCTTGGGACCGTCGGCAACGATACGGCCGTTGTCCAGCACCAGCAGACGGTCGACCAGGCTGAGCATGGAGGTGCGGTGCGTGACCAGCAGCACGGTCTTGCCCACCACCCAGTCGTGCAGGCGCAGGCGCAGGGCGTCCTCGCTGGCGTTGTCCATGTGGCTGGTAGGTTCGTCCAGCACCATGATCGGTGGGTCGAGCAGCAGCGAGCGGGCCAGCAGCACAGCCTGGCGCTGGCCACCGCTGAGCAGTTGACCACGCTCGCCCACCGGGCGGTCGAACCCTTGTGGGTGCTGGCGGGCCAGCTCGGTGACGCCGGTCATTTCCGCCACTTCCAGCATGCGCGCGTCGCTCACGTAGCGGGCGCCCATGGTCAGGTTATCGCGCAGGCTACCGGCCAGCAGTGGCAGGTCATGGGCCACGTAGCCGATCTGCTGGCGCAGGTCGGCCACATCCAGTTGCCGCAAGTCCAGGTTGTCCAGCAATACCTGGCCTTCCTCGGGCTCATAGAAACCCATCACCAGGCGCGCCAGGGTGCTTTTGCCTGAACCGCTGCGCCCGATGATGCCGATACGTTCGCCGGCCTGCATGCTGAAGCTGATGTTGCCCAGCGCCGGGGCATTCTGCCCGGTGTAGCGAAAGGTCACCTGGCTCACGGCCAGGGCGCCCTGCAGTTGCGTGCGTTCCAGCGGCCGTTGGCGTGGGTCACGTTCCTGGGGCAGTGCCATCAGGGCGTCGGTGCTGACCATGGTCAATTGGGCCTGTTGGTAGCGCGTGATCAGCCCTGCGATCTGCCCCAGGGGCGCCAGTACACGGCTGCTGAGCATGTAGCTGGCCACCAGGGCACCGACGCTGAGGTTGCCGGCGATAATGGTGTAGACCCCGGCGACGATCACCGCCATGCCGGCGAATTGCTGGATGAACAGCGTGCCGTTGGTGGCCAGCGCCGATAGGTTGCGGGCATGGCTGTCCAGGCGGGTCAGCGCGCCATGGGTTGACTCCCACATGTACTGGCGTTCGCTTTCAGCGCTGCACGCCTTGATGCTTTCCAGGCCGCTGAGGGTCTCGATCAGCAAGGCCTGGCGCTCGGCGCCCAGGGCCAGGCTTTTTTGCACGGTATCGCGCAGGCGCACCTGGATCAGCAGGGCGAAACCAATGGTCAGGGGAAAGGCGACAATGGGCACCAGCACCAGCCAGCCGCCCAGCAGGCCGATCACGGCCAGCATCAGCACGGCGAACGGCAAGTCGATGATACTGGTCAGGGTCACGGCTGTGAGAAACTCGCGCAGGCCCTGGAAGTCATGGATGCTCTGGGCGAAACCGCCGATGGTCGCCGGCTTGGCCTTCATGGCCATGCCGGTGATGCGTTCGAACAGGGTGGCGGAAAGAATCAGGTCAGTCTTCTTGCCTGCGGTGTCCAGCAGGTGCGCGCGCAGTACCCGCAGCACCAGCTCGAACAGGGTGCCCACCAGCAAGCCGATGGCCAGCACCCACAAGGTCGAAGTGGCCTGGTTGGGCACCACGCGGTCGTAGGTCTGCATCACGAACAGGGGCACCATCAGGCCCAGCAGGTTGATCATCAGGCTGGCCAGGATGGCGTCGCTGTACAGCCAGCGCGAAAGTTTCAGGGTGTCGCGAAACCAGGCATGCACCCGTGGCATCAACGGCTGGCGCAGGTCTTCGAGTTCATGGCGGGGGCGGGCGAACAACGCCTGGCCACTGTATTCGGCGGCCAGTTCCTCGCGGGTTACCCACTGTTCGCCGCCGTCGGCCTCGCTGGGCAGGATCAACGCGCGGTCGTCCTCGCCCCAGCGTCGCAGCACGGCGCAGCGGCCGTCGCGAAGCAGCAGCAATACTGGCAGGTTCAGGCCGGATATCGCGCCCAGCTCGCGGCGCAACAGGCGCGCCGACAGGCTGGCGCGGGCGGCCGCGCGCGGCAGCAATTCCAGGCTCATGCGCTGTTGGGCCAGCGGCAGCCCGGCGCTGAGGCTGGCGCGGCTGACGGTACAGCCGTGCAGCTTGCAGAGGATCAGCAAGCCATCCAACAGCGGGTCATCGAAACTCAGGCGCGGGTCCGTTGCCGGCCCCGCAGGTTGCATGCTGGTCACGTGCGGTACTCCAGACGCCAAGAGGCGATCACTTCATTTCCGGAAGGCGGGCTTCGTTCTTCACTTCCGACTGGGCGATGGCCTCGTTGGGCAGTACCACGCGTTCCTTCTCCAGCAGCACGCCCATGTTGGCGAGCACGCGGTACATGGAGAACTCTTCTGTGTAGCGCACTTCGGTGTAGCGGCTGTTGGCGGTGTACAGCTCGTTTTCGCTGTCCAGCAGGTCGAGGAGGGTACGCTGGCCCAGGCCGAACTGGTCCTGGTAGGCCGCGCGCACCTTGGTGGTGGTCTCGGCGTATTCGCGGGCGTACGGGGTCTGGGTGTGGGCGTTGTTCATGGCGTTCCACGCCAGCGACAGGTTCTCGTTGAGCATGCGCAGGGCGTTGTTGCGAATGTCCATGGCCTGGTTGATCTTGTGCGCGTCGGACTGCAGGCGAGCCTTGTCGCTGCCGCCCTTGAACAGGTTGTAATTCATCACCACGCCGGCGCGCCATTCGTTGTCGCGGCCCTGTTCGCCGGAAATGTTGTTGTTGGCGTCCACCGCCAACTCGGCGTCGAAGCGCGGGTAGAAGGGCGACTTGGCCACTTCGTATTGGCTTTCGGCGGCCTGCACGTCGGCCTGGGCCGACTTGAGGTAAGGGTTGTTGGTGAGCATCGCCTGGCGCGCGGCGATCAGGTCGGTGGGTACCTCGCCGCGGATGCTGGGCGGTGCTTCCAGTTCGTCGGGCATGCGCCCCACGGTGCTGAAGAAGTTCGCTTCGGCATCGGAGAGGTTGACCTGGGCAGTGTTCAGGTTGTTTTCTGCCAGCGCGCGACGGGCGCGGGACTGGTCGACGTCCGCGGTGCTGCCCACCCCGCGTTCGCTGCGCAGGCCGATCTGATCGTTGACGCGCAGGTGAGCCTGCAGGTTGTTCTTGGCAAGGTCCACCAACTCGCGGGCCTTGAGTACGTTCAGGTACACCTCGATGGCCCGCAACGCCTGCGTCTCAGCCGTGCCGCGCAGGTAGTACGCCCGCGAGTTGACCACTTGCTGGGTACGCGCCACCTCGTTGGGGGTGTTGAACCCATCGAACAGCATTTGCCGCAGGCGCAACTCCGACTGGGTGTAGTTCAGGGTCTCGGCGTTGTTGCCTTCGATGGCCCGTGTGGTGGGGTTGTCCGTGCGGGCGCGGCCGTAGGCGGCTACCAGGTCGACAGTGGGGTAGTACCCACCGCGCGCGACTTTCTCATCCTCATCTGCCGACAGGCGATTGTTCAGATTCGACTGCACCTCGGGGTGGTAGTTGATGGTGCTCTGAATCGCATCTGTCAGCGTCATGCCGTGGGCCTGGGCGCAGGCCAATGCCATCAGGACAGCGCTGCAAATGGGGGTGCGAGTGCGCATTGTGGTTCTCCCTGGAGTCTCTAAGTGCCGCAGTAATCGCCAAAAAAATGGCGAAAAAAGAACTTAAACCGTTTCAGGCTTGTAACATGAGAGCTAAGAACATCCTTAGCAAAATCTAAGAACTTTTTTGCATAACTTCTATTCCAATAAAAACTTATGCAGCGTGTCGAAATCGAGACATTGTTCACCCCAGGCAGCTCGTACAAGCCAGATAAACCAACGTTTTTCGGGCGTCAAAGAAAAGTTCAACAAACTTTTGCAGCATAGGGCAAGGAAGTAGCGAAGGGAGGAAAACAGAGGGAGTTTGGCGACAAAAAAATGTCACTTGCAGTGCCTGAACCCCTCCTGTTGCCTCACTGGTACGTCGTCATTCCGGATGTTCCTGATTTTCTTCAGGTTTTGGTGGGTGGGTTGGCGCTGTTCCAGGGGTAGGCAGGGCGAGAACGCTTGCGTCGATCCAATGTCCGCAGCGCCAACCGCCCCGCCGCTAAGCGAAGCCGACCGCACTTTCCTGCAAAACCCCATGCCCTAGCGGCAGATGAGGAGTGCACATGGCAACGTTGATTGGTGTAGTCAGTCAGGTAATCGGACAGGTTTTCGCGATTGGCACCGACGGCAGCCGCCGCCAGGTGCACCAGGGGGACCGGTTGTTCGCCGGTGAACAACTGGACACCGGTGCCGATGGCGCAGTAGCGGTGCATTTGCAGAACGGCAAGGAACTGACCCTGGGGCGCGGCAGTGAAGTCACCCTCAACCAGAACATGCTCGGTGACATGGCGCCCCATGTGGCAACCCAGGAAGTGGCGGCGCCCAGCCAGGCCGAGCTCACCGACGTGCAGAAAATCCAGCAAGCCATCGCTGCCGGCGCCGACCCTACCCAGGCCGCCGAAGCGACCGCGGCAGGCCCTGCCGCCGCAGGCACCCCTGCCCAGGGTGGCGAGGCGGGCGGTAGCCACAGCTTCGTGCTGCTGACCGAAACCGGTGGTGCAGTCGACCCTGTGGTGGGCTTCCCCACCGCCGGGTTCAACGGTGTGCCCGAGTTCACCGTGCCTGAGGTGGCGGCACTGACCAACACCAACGCCGCCGCGGTACTGGTCGACAACCCGGTGACCCTCTCCGGCCTGACCGGTGACGGCGCGGGGGTGAGCGTCAACGAGGCCAACCTGGCCGATGGCTCCAACCCGCAGCCGGGTGCCCTGACCCAGGCCAACAGCTTCACGGTGTCGGCGCCTGACGGCCTCACCAGCCTGAGCGTGGGCGGCATCAGCGTGGTCAACAACGGCGTGGTAGTGGGTGTGGGCCAGTCCGTCACCACCGGCCTGGGCAATACGCTGACCATCACCGGCTACAACCCTGCCACCGGCCAGGTCAGCTACAGCTACACCCTCACCGGCCCGGATACCCAGCCCAGCGGCGGTGGCGCCAACACCATCACCGAAAACCTGCCGGTTACCGCCACGGACAGCAATGGCTCCAGCAGCAGCGGCTCGGTAGTGGTCAGCGTGGTCGACGATGTGCCCCAGGCCATCAATGACAACCCCACCACGCCTGCCACCGAGCAGAACCTTGTGCTGACCGGCAACGTCTTGACCAATGACATCCAGGGCGCCGACCGCATCCCGATCACCGCCACCAGCGGCCCGATCACTGCCGGTACCTACACCGGTACCTATGGCACCCTGGTGCTGGCGCCTGACGGCAGTTATACCTACACCCTCAACGCGGCCGGCCAGGCGTTCCATGATCTGCACGGTGGCGGTACCGGCACCGACAGTTTCACCTATACCCTCAGTGATGCCGACGGCGACACCAGCACTGCGGTGCTGACCCTCAACATCGCCAACATCAACGACCAGGTCACCATCACCGCGCCTGAAGCGGGCGGGCTGTCGACCAGCGTCAATGAAGCCAATCTGGCCGATGGCACCAGCCCCAACGCGGCCGCGCTGGTGCAGACCGGGCAGTTCACTGTCGGCGCCCCCGACGGCCTGCAGACCCTGACCGTGGGCGGCGTCGCCGTGGTCACCAATGGCGTGGGCATCAGCTCGCCGGTCAGCGTCGTTACCCAATTGGGCACCCTGACCATCAACAGCTACAACCCCACCACGGGCGTCGTCAGCTACAGCTATACCTTGACCCACACCGACACCCATCCCGACGTGCAGGGCCCCAATGCCCTCAGCGAGACGTTCGCGGTGGTGGCCACCGACACCGACGGCAGTACCGCCAGTACCCAGCTCACCGCGACCATCGTCGACGACGTGCCCCAGGCCATCAACGACAGCCCCACAACACCGGCCACCGAGCAGAACCTGGTGCTGACCGGCAACGTCCTGACGAATGATATCCAGGGTGCCGACCGCATCCCTGTCACCGCCACCAGCGGCCCGATCACGGCCGGCACCTACACCGGCACCTACGGCACCCTGGTGCTGGCGGCCGACGGTACTTACACCTACACCCTCAACGCCGCCGGCCAGGCCTTCCATGACCTGCACGGTGGCGGCAGCGGCATCGAGACGTTCACCTACACCCTCAACGATGCCGACGGTGACACCAGCACCGCGGTGCTGACGCTCAACATCGCCAACATCAATGACCAGGTCACCATCACCGCACCTGAAGCAGGCGGGTTGTCGACGACCGTCAATGAAGCCAACCTGGCCGATGGCAGCAGCCCCAACGCGGCCGCGCTGGTGCAGACCGGTCAGTTCACCGTCAGCGCCCCCGACGGCCTGCAGACCCTGACCGTGGGCGGCATTGCCGTGGTCACCAATGGCGTGGGCATCAGCTCACCGGTCAGCGTCGTCACCCAGTTGGGCACCCTGACCATCAACAGCTACAACCCCGCCACGGGCGTCGTCAGCTACAGCTATACCTTGACCCACGCTGACACCCATCCCGACGTGCAGGGCCCCAATACCCTCAGCGAGACGTTCGCGGTAGTGGCCACGGACACCGATGGCAGCACCGCCAGCAGCCAGCTCACTGCAACCATCGTCGACGATGTGCCCAAGGCGGTCGCCGATACCGCCTCGCTCACCGAAGGTCAGACGCTGCTGACCGGTAACGTGCTGACCAATGACGCCTCGGGTGCCGATGGCTTCGGTGGTGTGGTTGGCGTCAAGGCCGGTAGCGAAATCTCTACCCCTGTCAGCACCGGCGTTGGTGTGGCTATCGCCGGTACCTATGGCGTGCTCACCATCGCCGCCGATGGCAGCACCACCTACCATGCCAACCCCAACGTCGCCAACAACGGCAATGTCACCGATACCTTCACCTACTCGGTGGCGGACAAGGACGGTGACATCAGCACCACCACGCTGACCATTACCATTACCGACGCGGGCCTCAAGGCCACCAACGTCAATGACGTCACCGTGTTCGAAGCGGCGCTGCCCAGCGGTAGCCATCCCGACTCGCCCCTGGAGGCCGGCAGCGGCACCGTGGTGGGCTATGTCACCGGAGGGGTCGGTGCGCTGACCTACAGCCTGGCGGGCGCCGACACCAACGGCAACGTCAGCAGCCAGTACGGCACCTTGCACCTCAACGCCGACGGCACCTATACCTACACCCTCACCAGCGCCCCGCAAGTGCCCGGGCTGGGAACCCTGGACACCTTCACCCTGGTGACCACCGACAGCGTCGGCAACCAGGTGGAAAGTCAGGTCACCATCAAGATCGTCGACGATGTGCCCACCGCGGTACCTGACGCGGTCACAATCGTGGAAGGCCAATACGCCACGGGCAATGTCCTGGCCAACGATGTTTCCGGCGCGGACGGCTTTGCCGCAGTGGTCGGGGTCAAGGCCGGCAGCGACACCTCCGCGCCGGTGAGCGGTGGCGTGGGTACCGTGATCGAAGGCACCTACGGCAGCCTGCTCATCAAGCCCGATGGCACCAGCGTCTACTACGCCAAGCCCAACGTGGCCAACGATGGCACCGTGACCGATACGTTCACTTACTCGGTGGCCGACAAGGACGGAGACATCAGCACCACCACGGTCACCGTCACCATCGACGGGGCGGGCCTGAAGGCCACCAACGTCGATGGCGTCACCGTATTCGAAGCGGCGTTGGACAAGAATCAGGACGGCAAGGACCTGGCGCCTGGCAACACCACCGGCAGCCACCCGGACTGGACGTCGGAAACCGCCAGCGGCACCGTGGCCGGTTCC
>NZ_JAPYKM010000045.1:0-47886 GCF_029623465.1 Pseudomonas sp. RIT-To-2
GTTGCTCCGCCGCCGCTCGCGCCGCCTCCTGCGCCTGTTGCTCCGCCGCATGACGGGACGCCTTAACCGCATTCGCCTGCTCCAGAAGTGCCACATCCCGTTGAGCACGAGCCTGGAGCCCGGAGATGGCAACTGCACACTCGGACAAATAGCGGGAGCACTCGCTATTGAACGTTGAGGAGTGGTAGTCGGCCCAACGCTCTCCGACCAACTTCGCTGCCTGCCAATCGACGAGGTTTTTTAAGGCTGCCAGTTCCAGCTTCGCCAAAGGGGGGGTCAGGTTGGGGTTTTTTACGCCCGGCGGCCGCACCCCTGCCGCATACTTCGACGCTAACTGCGCGAGGGCTACATGGTCAGCTGATAATGCCGCCACCAGTGGCGAGTCGGGCGTCGACTGTGTGTGACCGATCAGCTCTGCCTGTAAAAACGCGGGCAAAATCTCGAAGTTGAAGCGGTGTTCCAGTCTGATGGTGGCGATACGTTGCTCAAGGGCGCTGATCCACAGAGTTTCATCGCCTTTATTGGCTTCATCAGCCTGGTACTGACGTTGTGCAATCGCCGGCAATCTGGAAACAAGCAAGCGATGCTGTTCCGACGTCAGGTTAAGTTCCTGAGCGGTACGATAGGAGGTCTCCCATTCCTGAAACCCGGCGTCGAGCGCTTCCCGCGAGGCTAACCCACCTTTATCGGAAAGTTTGAAAAAGAACTGGGGGCTCAGTTGGTAAAGCGGGTTACTACCGAAAAAGGCATGTGCTCTCGGCAGGCCCTCCAAGTAGCCATTCTGCCTTTCTACCACAAGTGCGGATAAAACCTCAAACTCGCGACGAATGCCTTCTTTAAGAGGAAGAGAGGCTATATTGCCAGCTGCAGTTGCCGTGGTAACTGCACTTTCTACTTTTGCCGGTATTTCTGCCCGGGCTGCTGAATGCTCCCCATCCAATGCATTCATGGCCCCACTTTGTTCACCGCCCATTAACTCAACAAGCGTAGCTTCTTGCGCCATCGATGGCTTGGTAGGCCCCCTGCTCCTTCCTCGGTCATGGGCGTCATACGGCCCCCATGCAACTGAAGATAGACCTGCACCACCAAGGCCCGGTCCTCCCCCGCCATTGATATCTATCGCGTAAAGTGAACGGTTTGGAGCAGGGGCTGTTATATATACCCCTTCCCTCAGGTGCATCGTCGTTCCCTTCTTCCACTCTTGCATATACCACTCCAGTACTGATGACTCTCTGGAGCAATACTCTTCTTGATTAAACCATTTGTATGCGCGACGACTCCGGTACGGAAGAGGGTCTAATCCGAGTAGGACGTAGGAACCACTAAACTATATCTGTTGAAGTTTCCTACAATGTCAGCTACTTCCCACGCCGATAGAAACTCAACCGCCATGACGTGAGCGCTTGCCGGGCAGAGAACAATGTGGAGGGACGACGAGCTGATCATGGACACCGAGGGACTTGGTTCCACAAAGGGGGATAGGACGCCGATACTTGTACTTGTGGCGTTGGGCGGCAGGTCGAGAACGACATGGAGCGTGGGGTCAGGCAGACCGCGCTACCTGACTCTCAACCTTCGCCTGCGCCTGCCTGAATGCCGAGGCGTTCGGCCTCAGGCCATGGCGGGTGCGCGTTCGCACAGTAGGTTCAGGGCTCCAGCCCATTGCCGGTTGTCGTTCAGGCATGGCACCAGGACCAGTTCCTGGCCCCCTGCTTCGACAAATTGCTCCCTGCCGCGATCGCCAATCTCTTCCAGCGTCTCGATGCAGTCCGCCACGAACGCCGGGCACATGACCAGCAGGCGCTTGACCCCCTGCTTGGCCAACTCGTCCAGGCGCGCCTCTGTGTAGGGTTCGATCCATTTGGCACGACCCAGCCGCGATTGGAACGACACCGACCACTTGCCCTCCGGCAGCCCCATTTTCTCGGCGAAGGCTGCAGCGGTGCGCATGCATTGCGCCCGGTAACAGGTGGCAAGTACCGCCGGCGAGGCGTTGCGGCAGCAGTCGGCGTCCTTGAAACAGTGGCTGCCGGTAGGATCGAGCTTGGTGAGGTGGCGCTCGGGCAGGCCATGAAAGCTGAGCAGCAGGTGGTCGAACGATTGCTCCAGGTAAGCGGACGTACTGGCCACCAGCGCATCGATGTACTCGGGCTGGTCATAGAACGGCGGCAACAGCTTGAATTGCACCGGCAGTTTTTTCGCCTGCACTACCTTCTTCGCTTCTTCGATCACCGTGGTCACGGTGCTGTCGGCGAATTGCGGGTACAGCGGCGCAAGCGTGATGTTGCGCACGCCTTGAGAAGACAAACGCGTGAGTACCGTGTCCAGCGAGGGCTCGCCGTAGCGCATGGCGATTTCCACCGAGCCGTGGGTCCATTGTTCGCGCATCACCGCTTGCAGGCGGCGGGTGAGCACCACCAGCGGCGAGCCTTCGTCCCACCAGATGCTGGCGTAGGCGTGGGCCGACTGTTCCGGGCGCTTGATGAGGATCAGCGACACCAGCAGCCGGCGCACCGGCCACGGCAGGTCGATGACGTAGGGGTCCATCAGGAACTGGTTGAGGTAGCTGCGTACATCGGCCACCGAGGTGGAAGCCGGGGAGCCCAGGTTGACCAGCAGCAAAGCGTGATCGGTCATGCAACATCCTAATTTCAGAGGCGCCGGGCGAGGTCGTCCAGCGCCGTTTGCAGGTCATTGAAACGGAAGCCGAAGCCTTCCGCCAGTAAACGCACCGGGCGTGCACGTTGGCCGCCCAGCAATAAATCGGACATTTCGCCCAAGGTGGCGCGCAACACCAGGCCAGGTAGCGGCATGAAGGCCGGGCGATGCAATGCCCGGCCCAGGCGCCGGGCAAACTCGCGATTACGCACCGGCTCTGGTGCACAGGCATTATAAGGACCGCTGGCGTCGGCCTTGTGCACAAGAAAATCAATCAGGGCGATTTGATCGTCGATGTGTACCCACGGCATGAACTGCCGGCCATTGCCGATGGGCCCGCCCAGGCCCAGTTTGAACGGCAGCTTGAGACGCTTGAGCATGCCGCCTTCGACAGCCAGCACCAGCCCCGTGCGCACCAGCACCACGCGAATGCCCAGGGCCTCGGCGCGCTGGGCGGTTTCTTCCCAGGCGATGCACAGGTCGCTGGCGAAATCCTTGCGCACCGGTTGTGACTGCTCGGTGAGTTCACGCTCACCCCCATCGCCGTAGTAACCCACGGCCGACCCGGAGACCAGCACGCCGGGGCGTTGCTGGCGCTGCTCCAGCCAGGCCAGCAGTTGCTCGGTCAGGCCGATGCGGCTCTTCCAGAGCAACTGGCGGCGCTTGTCGCTCCAGGGACGGTCGGCGATCGGTGCACCGGCCAGGTTGATGACGGCATCCAGAGGCTCGTCGCCCAGGTCTTCCAGCCGGCCGATGCCGCGCACCGCTCGCCCGCACAGGCGCGCGACGCTTGCCGGCTGTCGGCTCCATACCGTGAGCTGGTGCCCCTGCGCCAGCCAGTGCTGGCACAGCTTGCGGCCGATCAGGCCCGTACCGCCGGTCAGCAAAATGTGCATGACAGGTTCCTCGTGTGGCGTTGACAGCAAATCGCTAGTCTATTTTTATGAGAGAGGCACTTTTGCCAACGGACAGCTCTCAGATCAGATACAGAGCGAACGAAAAAGGACAGCAACAACTTATACCAATAATGATTATTGTACAGGTTTGTCCTTCAGCGTAGTCTGTGCAAAGAAGTAACGAGGCCACCATGACCGTACCTATTGCCATCATCGGTGCCGGCATCGCCGGACTCTCTGCCGCCCAGGCGCTCCTCAAGGCCGGGCACACCCCCCATGTCTTCGATAAAAGCCGCGGCCCGGGTGGCCGTGCGTCGAGCAAACGCAGCGACGCCGGCTCCCTGGACCTTGGCGCGCAGTACTTCACCGCCCGTGACCGGCGCTTCGTCGACCAGGTTCAGCGCTGGCAAGCCAGCGGCTGCGTCGAGGAGTGGAAGCCACAACTGTTCAACTCACACGGCGGGCAACTCAGCCCTTCCCCCGACGAGCAGACGCGCTGGGTGGGTACACCGCGCATGGGTTCCATCGCCAAGGCCATGCTCGGTGACATGAACGCGGTGTTCGGCTGTCGCATCACTGAAGTGTTCCGTGGCAAGCACCACTGGCATCTGCTGGATGCCGAGGGTTGCAGCCACGGACCTTTCAGCCACGTGATCATTGCCCTGCCCGCCCCGCAGGCGACGGCGTTGCTGGCCGCTGCACCGAAGCTGGCGGGTGTCGCTGCCAGCGTGCAGATGGAGCCCACCTGGGCCATCGCCCTGGCCTTCGACAAGCCGCTGGAGACCGCCATGCAAGGCTGCTTCGTTCAAGACAGCCCGCTGGACTGGCTGGCCTGCAACCGCAGCAAGCCGGGACGTGATGCGGCACTGGACACCTGGGTGCTGCACGCTACCAGCAGTTGGAGCAAGCAGCACATCGATTTGCCCAAGGAGGACGTGATCGAACAGTTGCATGGTGCCTTCGCCGAGTTGGCCAACTGCGCCATGCCCCCGCCGGTGTTCAGCATC
This sequence comes from Pseudomonas sp. RIT-To-2, assembly GCF_029623465.1. Lineage (NCBI taxonomy): Bacteria > Pseudomonadati > Pseudomonadota > Gammaproteobacteria > Pseudomonadales > Pseudomonadaceae > Pseudomonas > Pseudomonas sp. RIT-To-2. The sequence goes on from NZ_JAPYKM010000045.1 coordinate 4,562, forward strand.
GCGCACCGCTGGCTTTATGCGCGACCCGCCTCGTCCCACCAATGGGGCGCCCTTGCCGATGCCGACCTGGGCTTGTACGCCTGCGGCGACTGGTGCCTGTCGGGCCGCGTGGAGGGTGCCTGGCTGAGCGGCCTGGAAGCCTCGCGCCGACTGCTTGAACACCTGGAATGACCACCGCGCCCCACCGCCTCAACCCGCGCAAACTGCTGCTGTCCAAATGGACGGCAGCCCACCCTGTAAACCGCGAGAAGCACTTTCTGGTCACGGCTTTGTTTCGTGATGAAGAAGGCACCGTCATCGATATCGAATTGCAGGCGGTGCTCACCCAGCGCACTGAACGCCTGGCCTGGCAGCGCCTGCAAGATGCCGAGACCTGGTTGCTAGGCTGGCGTTGACCGACGGCAACAATTGTACAAATAGTTTGACTTGTACAACTTAACTCCTACCATGGAGTAAAGCTGTACAAATATTTCTACACGTACAAGGGCCCGCCCAATGTCCAACCTGCCCAAACCCCGCATCGGTATCAGCGCCTGCCTGCTGGGTGCTGAAGTGCGCTACAACGGCGGCCACAAGGAGTCACGGCTGTGCACCCACAGCCTGGCAGAACACTTCGAGTTCGTGCCGGTGTGCCCGGAAGTCGCCATCGGCCTGGGCATCCCGCGCCAACCCATACGCCTGGTGGGCGAAGCCACTCAGCCGCAAGCATTGGGCACCGTGGACCCGACCCTGAATGTCACCGCCCCACTGGCTGCCTATGGCCAGCAGATGGCTGAAGAACTCAAGGACCTGAGCGGTTACATCTTCATGCACAAGTCGCCTTCCTGTGGCCTGGAGCGCGTGAAGGTATACCGTGATAACGGCGCCCCCCAGCATGAGGGCGGCCGCGGCATCTACGCCCAGGCATTCTGCGCAGCCCACCCCGACCTGCCCGTGGAAGAAGACGGCCGCCTGTGTGATGCAGTGCTGCGGGAAAACTTCATGGTGCGGGTGTACGCCTACGCCGACTGGCAGGCGCTGCTGGCCGAAGGCCTGAGCCGCGGTGGGCTGATGCGCTTCCACTCACGCTATAAATACCAACTGATGGCCAACAACCCGCTGCAGTACAAGGTGATCGGCCACCTGTTGGGCACCATGGGCCGTGGCGATGCCACTGAAATAGGCCCGCGCTACTTCAGCCAGCTGATGGCCGCGCTGAAGCGCTGCGCCACCCGCGGCACCCACAGCAACGTGCTGCAACACCTGAGCGGCTACCTGAAACAGTCCTTGAGCAGTGCCGACAAGCAGGAGATGCAGCACCTGATCGAACAGTACCGCGAGGGCATCGTGCCCCTGGTGGTACCGCTGACATTGCTCAAACACCACTTTCGCCTGCACCCCGACCCGTATGTGAGCCAACAGGTATACCTGCAACCACACCCGGAAAACCTCAGCCTTCGAAATGCGATCTGACACCATGCACATCCCTTCTGCCCACGACGACGCCATCGAAGCCATGAACGATGGCTGGCTGCCCATTCGCGAAGTGGCGCGCCAGACGGGCGTCAACCCCGTGACCCTGCGCGCCTGGGAGCGCCGGTATGGGCTGATCGTGCCGCACCGCACCGCCAAGGGCCACCGCCTGTATGGTGCCGCGCATGTGCAGCGTATCCAGCACATCCTGACCTGGCTGGGCCGTGGCGTGGCGGTGAGCCAGGTCAAGGCCTTGCTCGACGATGCGCAGGCACCACTGGCCGCAAACCCCGGCGGCGGTGACTGGCAGCCGCTGCGTGCCAGCCTGATGCAGGCCATCGGCGAACTGGCGGAAAGGCGGGTGGACGATACGTTCAACCAGGCCCTGGCGCTGTACCCACCCACCACCCTGTGTGAACACCTGTTGCTGCCGTTGCTGGCCGACCTTGAACAACGGTGGCAAGGCCAGTTCGGCGCGCAGATGGAGCGGGTGTTTTTCCTGTCCTGGCTGCGCAGCAAACTGGGCGCGCGCATCTACCACAACAACCGCCAACTCAACGGCGCGCCGCTGTTGCTGGTCAACCAGAGCGACCTGGTACTGGAACCCTACCTGTGGCTGTGTGCCTGGCTGGCCAGCAGCGCCGACTGCCCCGTGGAAGTCTTCGACTGGCCCCTGCCAGCGGGCGAGCTGGCCCTGGCCGCCGAGCGCCTCAAGGCCCGCGCCGTGCTGCTGTATTCGCGCAAGCCGCTGAACCTGCCGCACTTGCCACGCCTGTTGGCGGGCATCACTGAGCCCACATTGATTGTCGGACCAACGGTATGCATCCACCGCGCCGACTGGGCCGTACATCAACATGAGACCGAGCACCTGCACTTGCTCGACACCCCCCTGGCAGCGCATCAACGCCTGCAGCAACTGGGGGTTCTGTGACATGAACCACACGGGAAGCCCCATGCAACTGATCTGGCTGCGCAGCGACCTGCGCTTGCATGACAACACCGCCCTGGCCGCTGCCTGCGCCAAGGGGCCGACCCTTGCCGTGTGGCTGGTGAGCCCCACGCAATGGCAGCGCCACGATGACGCCGCGTGCAAGGTCGATTTCTGGCTGCGCAACCTGGCCGAGCTCAGCCAAGCGTTGGCCAGCAAGCACATTCCCCTGCTGATCCGCGAGGCCGACACCTGGGACCAGGCGGCCGACGTCTTGCTGAAGTTATGCCAGGAGCACAGCATCGAGGCCGTGCACTGCAACCAGGAATACGGCGTCAACGAAACCCGGCGCGACCAGGCGGTGGCTTCAGCCCTGGACAAGGCTGGCATCGGTTTGCACAGTTATCTGGACCAACTGCTGTTCCAGCCCGGCAGCATCCTGACCAAGAGCGGCAACTACTTCCAGGTGTTCAGCCAATTCCGCAAGGTGTGCCATGAGCGCCTGCACCAGGGCGTTCCCGGCATTGTCCGCGCCCCCCAGGCCCAGGCGCCGGTGCACGTTGGCGCCGACAAGGTACCGGGGCACATCAATGGTTTTCCTACGCCCAGCGCGGCGCTGCAAGCGTTGTGGCCGGCCGGCGAGGATGAGGCGCGGCGCCGGCTGACGCACTTCGTCGACCAGCCCATCGAGGACTACCACGTCGAGCGCGACCTGCCCGCGCGGCCGGGTACCAGCCAACTATCCGCCTACCTCGCGGCCGGGGTCATTTCCCCGCGCCAATGCCTGCACGCCGCGCTGAGCCACAACCACGGCGAATTCGACAGCGGTAATGTCGGCGTCACCACCTGGGTCAACGAACTGCTGTGGCGCGAGTTCTACAAGCACATTCTGGTGGGCTACCCCCAGGTGTCCATGCACCGCGCGTTTCGCAGCGAGACCGAGGCCCTGGCGTGGCGCCATGCCCCGCGGGAGCTGGAAGCCTGGCAACGGGGCCGCACAGGCATTCCGATCATCGATGCGGCCATGCGCCAACTGCTCGAAACCGGCTGGATGCACAACCGGCTGCGGATGGTAGTGGCGATGTTTCTGACCAAGAACCTGCTGATCGACTGGCGTGAAGGCGAGCGGTTCTTCATGCGGCATTTGATCGATGGCGACCTGGCAGCGAACAATGGCGGCTGGCAGTGGAGCTCGTCCACCGGCACCGATTCAGTGCCGTACTTCCGCATCTTCAACCCCCACAGCCAGTCCGAACGCTTCGATACCCACGGCGTGTTTCTCAAGCAATGGCTCCCGGAGCTCAATGACCTGGGCAGCAAGGACATCCATAACCCGGCCAAGGCAGGCGGGTTGTTCGGCCCCGCAGGTTACCCGCAGCCCATCGTCGACCTGGGCGAAAGCCGCGCACGGGCACTGAGCGCCTTCAAGAACCTGCCTCATCGGCAGGTCAGCGGTGGCCATCATGGCTGAGACCCCGCGGCGCATCTGGCTGACAGGCGCCAGCAGTGGCCTGGGCGAAGCCCTGGCCGAGGCGCTGCTGCACAGCGGTGCCCACCTGGCCGTGAGCGCGCGCAGCGAAGGGCCGCTGGCACAACTGGCCCTGCGTTTTCCCGGCCAGGTACTGGTGGTGGCCGGCGACCTGACCGAACAGCAACAGGTCCAGGCCATGGGCGCCGCTATCGAGCAACACTGGGGTGCCCTGGACACGGTGATACTCAACGCAGGCACCTGCGAGTACGTGGACACCCGGCACTTCGACGCCGAACTGTTTGAGCGGGTGATCCGCACAAACCTGTTCGCCACCAGTTACTGTATCGAAACCGCCCTGCCCCTGCTGCGCAGAGGCGAGCGCCCGCACCTGGTCGGGGTATCCAGCAGCGTTACCTACCTGCCATTGCCGCGGTCGGAGGCCTACGGCGCGTCAAAGGCCGGCCTGCGGTACCTGTTCGAATCACTGCGCCTGGACCTGGTTCACGAACACATCGACGTCACGGTAGTGAGCCCTGGCTTCATCGACACGCCACTGACGCGCAAGAACGACTTTCCCATGCCCATGCGGGTCAGTGCCCGTCAGGCGGCGGCCTATATCGCCGCCCGGCTGGAGCAGCGCCCATTGGAAATCGCCTTTCCCACCCTGTTCATCGGCGTGCTGCGCCTGTTGGCCTGGCTGCCCGCCTGGCTACGCGTATGGATCGGCAAGCGCATGGTCCGCCAGGCCACCACGGAAGGAGACGCCTGATGAAAATCGCCATCGTCGGCAGCGGCATCGCCGGTTTGACCTGCGCGTACCTGCTGAACCGCCAGCACGAGGTTCAGGTATTCGAAGCCGGCGCCTGGATAGGCGGCCATACCCACACCCTGGACATCGAGCACAAGGGCGAGCGCCACGCTATCGACACGGGCTTCATCGTGTTCAATGAGTGGACCTACCCGAATTTCATCGCCCTGCTCAACCAATTGGGCGTGGCGTTCAAACCCACCGAAATGAGCTTCTCGGTATGCGACCCGGCCAGTGGACTGGAGTACAACGGCAACAACCTCAACAGCCTGTTCGCCCAGCGCCGAAACCTGTTGTCCGCGGGGTTCTGGGGCATGCTCAAGGACATATTGCGCTTCAACCGCGAAGCCGTCAGCGACCTGGCCAGCCACCGCATCACCGCCCAGACCACGCTCGGCCAGTACTTGCGGGTAAAAGGCTACGGCCAACGCTTCGTGGACCACTACATCGTGCCCATGGGCGCTGCCATCTGGTCGATGTCGCTGCAGGACATGCTCGGTTTTCCGCTGCAGTTCTTCGTGCGCTTCTTCAAGAATCATGGCCTGCTCTCGGTCACCCATCGCCCCCAATGGTACGTGGTAGAAGGTGGGTCCAGCCGTTACATCGCACCGCTGACCGCAGGCTTCGCCGAGCGCATCCACCTGCAATGCCCGGTCAGCCGGGTTGACCGTGACGCCGATGGCGTGACCTTGCACAGCCCCCGCGGGGCGGAGCGTTTCGACAAGGTAGTGTTTGCCTGCCATAGCGACCAGGCCCTGAAGTTGCTGGCCGAACCCAGCGCCGCCGAAACCGGAATTCTCGGCGCCCTGCCCTATGCCGACAACGACGTGGTGCTGCACACCGACATTGGCCGGCTGCCACAACGCCCACTGGCCTGGGCCAGCTGGAACTACCGATTGGCTGAGGGCCAGGCGGCCGCGGTCACCTACGACATGAATATCCTGCAGGGCCTGCGCAGTGACACCACTTTCTGCGTCAGCCTCAACCAGACCGCGCACATCGACCCGGCCAGTATCCTGGCGCGCTACACCTATGCGCACCCGCAGTACAGCCTGGCAGGCATCGCCGCCCAGGCACGCTGGGAGGAATTGCTGGGGGCGCAGCACAGCTACTATTGCGGCGCCTACTGGGCCAATGGCTTTCACGAAGACGGCGTCACCAGCGCCCTGCGCGTGGCCCACGCTTTCGGGGAAGCCCTGTGAACAGCGCCCTGTACAGCGGCTGGGTCAGCCACCGACGCTTTCTGCCCCGTGGCCACCAGTTCCGCTACCGCATAGGGCTGCTGTACCTGGACCTGGCGGAACAACAGCAGGTGCTGGGCCTGTCGCCGCTGGCTGGCAAAGGCCGCTGGGCGCCCTTCGCCTTCCGGGAAACGGACTATCTGCGCGAGCACACCCGCCAGGGAATACCCCTGACCGACGCGGTGCGCCAGTGCGTGGCCAGCGCCCTGGGCTTTGAACCCCAGGGCGCCATCCGCCTGCTGACCCAGGCGCGCAGCTTTGGCCTGGCGTTCAACCCGGTGAGTTTTTTCTACTGTTTCGATGCCAGCGAGCGCCTGGTGGCCATTCTCTGCGAGGTCACCAACACGCCATGGCGCGAGCGCTACCACTATGTGCTGCCCGCCCAGGGCGACGGCTTTGAGCATTTCGCCGTGGCCAAGGGCTTTCACGTTTCGCCCTTCCTGCCCCGCGACCTGGAATACCGCATGAGCTTCAGCCCGCCCGCCGAACGCCTGGGCGTGCACATGGCCGACTGGCAGGGTGAAACCAAAGTGTTCGACGCCACCCTGAACCTGCAACGCCAGGCCATGAGCCGCGCCAGCCTGCACCGGCAACTGGCGAATTTTCCCTGGATGACCGCCAAGACCTGCCTCGCCATCTACTGGCAGGCGTTGCGCCTGGCCCTGAAACGAATACCCCTTTTCGACCATCGCGCGGCGGACGGTTCATTTCGCGCAGCCACAGCTCAAGCAAAGGAACGACGCCATGAATAGTCTCCCGGCCAAGGCCCTCCCGTTCAGCACCCACGGGCTGACCAGCTCGCTACTGCGCCGCGGGGTGCTGAACCAATTGAACTCACTGCGCCATGGGCAGTTGCTGGTGGTTGAAGGCGATGACCGCCTGGTGTTTGGCAACAGCATGTCCCCGCTGGTGGGCGAGATCCATGTGCATGACTCGGCGGCCTGGGGCCTGGTGGCCAGCGGCGGCTCGATCGGCGCGGGCGAAGCGTTTATTCACGGTTACTGGACCAGCCCGGACCTCACGGCGGTGATCCGCGTGTTCGTCAGCAACCTTGATGTGCTCGATGGCATGGAGCGCGGTCTGGCGCGCCTTAACCGGCCGCTGGTGCGCGCCCTGCATTGGTTGAACCGCAATACGCGCAAAGGCTCGCAGAAAAACATCGCCGCCCACTACGACCTGGGCAACGAGCTGTTCGAGCAGTTCCTCGACCCTACCATGATGTACTCGGCCGCTCAGTTCGCCGGCCCCGAGGACAGCCTGGAGCAGGCGCAACTGAACAAGCTGGAGCGTATCTGCCAGAAACTCGCCCTGGTGCCCGGCGACCACCTGCTGGAAATCGGCACAGGCTGGGGCAGCATGGCGCTGTATGCGGCCAGCCACTACGGTTGCCGAGTAACCACCACAACGCTGTCGCGCGAGCAGTACGAGTACACCCGCCAGCGCATCGAGGCCCAGGGCCTGCAAGACCGTGTAACGCTGTTGCTGTCCGACTACCGGGACCTCACCGGCAGCTATGACAAGCTGGTGTCCATTGAAATGATCGAGGCGGTGGGCCACCGCTTTTTGCCCACCTACTTCCAGAAGTGCGCGGACCTGCTCAAGCCCGACGGTGTGATGCTGCTGCAAGCCATCACCATTCGGGAGCAGCGCTACGAGCAGGCGCGCCGCAGCGTCGACTTCATCCAGCGGTATATCTTCCCCGGCGGCGCCTTGCCCTCGGTACAGGCGATGCTGCAGATCGTGGGGCGCGACACCGACATGAACCTGCTGCACATGGAGGATTTCGGACTGCACTACGCCCGCACCTTGCGGCTATGGCACGACAACTTCCGCCGCGCCCACAACCGTCTGCGAGAGCTGGGCTACGACGATTACTTCCTGCGCCTGTGGGAGTTTTACCTGTGCTACTGCGAGGGCGGTTTCCTGGAGCGCACCATCGGCACCGCCCAACTGTTGCTGGCCAAGCCCGCGGCGCAGCCCCAACCCTTGCTCGGGCGCTTTGATGCTTGAAAAGGCCACCAACGCGGTGCTGTTCCAGATAGGCTGGTTTGCCTGTGTACTGGGGGGCAACACGGCTTGGCTGCTGGTGCCGCTGGTCATCCTGGCGGTGCACTGGGCGTGGCAGGGTGACGGGCGCCTGATGGCAGAAGCCTTTGCGTTAGGCCTGTTGCTGGACAGCGCACTGATGTGGCTGAACCTGTTCGACTTCAACCCCAACGGCTGGCTGGTCCCCCTGTGGCTGGCATTGCTGTGGCCGTTGCTGGCAACCACCTTGCGCCATTGCCTGGCCTGGACGGCACGGCCGTGGTGGCTGGCGGCCGGGCTTGGGGCCGTGGCGGGGCCAATGTCGTATTACGCCGGCGGACGGTTGGCGGGAGTGGGGTTTCCCCTTGGCACGGGGGTCACAGTGGGGGTATTGGCGCTGATCTGGGCCGTGGTGTTCGTGTGCTTGCATTGGCGAGCAATGGCCCTGGCGAGCCATACTGAGCAACCCCTGTAGCGGCGGACCTGGCCGCGTCGAGGGCACTTATGGTGTGCCTGATACCGCGCAGCGCCTGGCACGCGGCCAGGTCCGCTGCTGCTGGCCATCGGTTTACCCCGTGGGGTCAGGCCCACAGGGTATACCTGGGGGGCTCAGAAGTTCAGCGGCATCCGGTAGTTCAGCGAGTAGGCCTCGATACCGTCGTTCGGCTCCCTGATTCCACCGTTGGAGTAGTGGATCGCACGAATCGACACTTCCTGATTGCCGGCAAAACGCAGGCCGAAGCCAACACGGTCTTCGAAGTTGAAGGAAGTACCGAGTTTGTTGTCACCCACTTCCAGCTTGGAGAAGAACGCCACGCCGATGCCGGCCTCGACGAATGGCTTCACCGTACCGCCATCGAATTCATAGCGAAATACAGGCGCGAACGACAATGTGTTGTTCGACGGCCCGTGGCTGGACGAGCCCCAGTAGGTATAACCACCATCCCAGTAGCCGGTCAGCCGACCCGTGCTGGACTGCAGCCAGCTTTTGTCCCAGTCCGACTGCAAGCCCAGCCGGTACGCCATCCCCCCATCACCCGTGGTCCCCACCGACACCGACCCATCCAGTGCATGCGCGGCCATGCTCTGCCCAAACGTAAAGGCTGCAAGCGCAGCCAAGCCGACCAGTTTCTTCATCAGGGAACATCCTATGTCTGTAATACCGTTTTTGGTTTTATACGTCTGGAAAAGACACGCTATAGAAATCCGGACATCGATGATGGTTCATTGCCACCTACGGTTTTTTTACGATTATTTATCGTACAAAGCTACTGACAATGTCAGAATTTTTCCAAAGCATAGGTAGGATTTCACGAAAGTGTTGCGGATCGGCACTTGTCCAGAACTGCGCTGGCCGCGCCGGCCCGCTGGCCAGCAGGTCGCGTTGGGCCAGCAGTCGCTGAAGTTGCCGGGCCACCGCGGCGCCCGTATCGATCAGGATAACGTTGGCCGGGATCATGCCCCTGAGCAGGGGTTTGAGGAAGGGATAGTGGGTGCAACCCAGAATCAGGGTATCGCAGCCGGCGGCCAGTAACGGGTCCACGTACCGGCGCAGCAGCGCACGCAATGCTTCGCTGTGCAGTTGCCCGGTCTCGATCAGCTCGACCAGGCCTGGGCAGGGCTGGGTCACTACTTTCACGTCATTGGCGAAGCGGTCCAGCAAGGCGGCGAACTTGGCGCTCTGCAGGGTGCCGGTGGTGGCCAGCACGCCCACCACGCCGCTGCGGGTAGCGGCCGCCGCTGGCTTTACCGCCGGCTCCATGCCCACGATTGGCCAGTCAGGGTAACGCTCGCGCAAGTCGGCCACGGCGGCCACGGTCGCGGTGTTGCAGGCCAGCACCAGAGCCTTGGCGCCTTGCTCGCGAAAGAACTCGGCGACTGCCACACACCGATCACGAATGAATGCCGGGGATTTCTCGCCGTAGGGAATGTGCCCGCAGTCGGCCACATACAGCAGGGACTCTTGAGGCAGCAGGGCATGAATCTCGCCCAGCACCGACAGCCCACCGACGCCGGAGTCAAAGACGCCGACCGGTGCCTCAGCCATGGGCCGGCCCACACACGCTGCAGCCTGGGTCACGCTTCACGCGCAGTTCGCGAAAGCGCGTGCCCAAGGCATCCACCAGCAGCAGGCGGCCCACCAGCGGTTCGCCAAAACCGGCCAGCAGTTTCAGCGCTTCCAAGGCTTGCAGGCTACCGACCAGCCCTACCAGCGGGCCGACCACGCCGGCCTCGCTGCAGGTCAGCTCGGCTTCGCTGCCATGGCCATACAGGCAGTGGTAGCAAGGGCTTTCCGGGCGTCGCGGGTCGAACACCGACAACTGGCCTTCCAGGCGAATGGCCGCGCCACTGACCAGCGGCTTGCCGGCCGCCACGCAAGCGGCATTGACCGCCTCGCGGGTGCCGAAGTTGTCGGAACAGTCGAGCACCAGGTCTACCGCAGCTACCGCGGCTGCCAGGGAATCTTCATCCAGCGCCTGGCGGTGCGCCACCAGCTTGACCTGGGGGTTGATCGCCGCCAGCCGCTGCAACGCCGAGTCGACCTTGCTCATGCCAACGCTGGCGGTGTCGTGCAACACCTGGCGCTGGAGGTTGGTGAGGTCCACGGTGTCGAAATCGGCCAGGTGCAGTTCGCCCACCCCGGCTGCCGCCAGGTACAACGCCACCGGCGAACCCAGGCCGCCGAGGCCGACGATCAACGCGCGGCCGGCCTTGAGTTTCAGTTGGCCGTCGATATCGACCTGCGACAAGAGCACCTGCCGGCTATAGCGCAGCAGCTCCTCGTCGCTCAGCATACCAAGCGCCCCAGGGTGATGCGCTCGTGGCCGCCCAGGTCTTCGCGGCTTTCGATCTGTTCGAAGTCATGCTTGGCCAACAACTCGCGCACCGCGGCGGCCTGGTCGTAACCATGCTCCAGCAGCAACCAGCCGCCAGCCGCCAGGTGCGCGGGCGCCTGAGCGATAATGGTACGCAGGTCGTCAAGGCCGTCGGCACCGGCCACCAGGGCACTGGTGGGCTCGAAGCGCACGTCACCGGCCACCAGGTGCGGGTCGGCGGCGCGGATGTAGGGCGGGTTGCTGATGATCATCTGGAAGCGCTCGCCCGCCAGGGCACCGTACCAATGGCTTTCCAGCACCCGCACATTGCCCAAGCGCAGGCGCTCGCGGTTGCGTTCGGCCAGGGCCACCGCTTCGGCCACCCGGTCAACGGCCGTTACCTGCCAGCCACCACGCTCGCTGGCCAATGCCAGAGCGATGGCGCCGGTGCCGGTGCCCAGGTCCAGCACCTTGGCGGGCGTGGCCGGCAACAGCACCAGCGCGGTTTCCACCAGCAGCTCGGTTTCCGGGCGCGGGATAAGGGTATGCGGTGCCACTTCCAGGTCGAGTTTCCAGAAACCCTGCTGTCCCAGGATATAGGCCACCGGCTCGCCCTGGCGGCGCCGTTGCAGGTAGTCGTCGAAGGTCGCGGCCGCCTCGGTGGTGACAATGCGCTCCGGCCAGGTGTGCAGGTAGCTGCGGTTCTTGCCCAGGGCCGCGGCCAACAGCAATTCGATGTCCAGACGCGCCGTCGGCGACTCCGGCAGTTCGGCGCTTCTGAGCAGGCTGGCAATGATCGTCATTTACTCACCCAATGCCGCAAGTTGGTCTGCCTGGTACTCGGCAAGAAGCGGTTCGATCACCGCGTCCACGCCACCGGCGAGAATGTCGTCCAGGGAATACAGGGTCAGGTTGACGCGGTGGTCCGTCACTCGGCCCTGAGGAAAGTTATAGGTGCGGATGCGCTCGGAACGGTCGCCCGAGCCTACCAGCAACTTGCGCTCACTGGCGATGGCATTCGCCGCGGCGCTGGTCTGCATGTCGTTGAGCTTGGCCGACAGCCAGGACATGGCCCGTGCGCGGTTCTTGTGCTGCGAACGTTCTTCCTGGCATTCCACCACCGTGCCGGTGGGCAAGTGGGTGATACGGATGGCCGAGTCAGTGGTGTTGACGTGCTGGCCGCCCGCCCCAGACGAGCGGAAGGTATCAATGCGCAGGTCGGCGGGGTTGATCTCGATCGCCACGCGCTCGTCGGGCTCAGGCAGCACGGCCACGGTGCACGCGGAGGTGTGGATACGGCCCTGAGATTCGGTTTCCGGCACGCGCTGCACACGGTGGGCGCCGGATTCGAACTTCAGCTTACCATAGACGTTTTCACCCTCGACCCGGGCGATCACCTCTTTATAGCCACCGTGTTCACCTTCGTTTTCCGACAGGATCTCGACCCGCCAGCCACGGCGTTCGGCATAGCGCGAGTACATGCGGAACAGGTCGCCGGAGAAAATCGCCGCTTCATCGCCGCCGGTGCCGGCGCGAATTTCCAGGAACACGTTGCGCCCATCGTTAGGGTCCTTGGGCAGCAGCATGCGCTGCAGGTTGCCCTCCAGCACCACCAACTGCTCCTTGGCCTCGCGCACTTCCTCGACAGCCATTTCACGCATGTCCGGGTCGCTGTCCTTGAGCAGCGCCTGGGCACCTTCCAGGTCGGCTTGCACCTTCAACCACTCTTTATAACCAGCCACGACCGGCTCGAGTTCGGCGTATTCACGGGAAAAGGCGCGGAAACGGGCCTGATCGGAAATGATCTCGGCATCGCCCAACAGGGCGGTCAGTTCCTCGAATCGGTCCTGGATGGTATCCAGTTTATTGAGCAGTGACGCTTTCATTGCGGGGGTTTATCCGTGGAGCCCTCATTGAGGGCAAAGAGTTCCTGGGCCATGGCCAGCGCATCGACGCGGCCTTCGGCGGACAGCTTCTTGAGCTGCACGCTGGGGGCGTGCAGCAATTTGTTGGTCAGGCCGCGAGCCAATTGCACCAGCACGTCTTCGGCGCTGCTGCCGTTGGCCAGCATACGCTGGGCTTTCTGCAATTCCTCGTCGCGCAGGCGTTCGCTCTGCTGCCGGTACGCCTTGAGCACGTCCACCGCCGCCAGCTCACGCAAGCGGGCCATGAAGTCGTCGACGCCACCGCTGACCAGTTGTTCCGCGGCCTGAGCGGCACCCTGGCGGCTCTTGAGGTTCTCGGCCACCACGTCGTGCAAGTCATCGACGCTGTACAGGTAGACATCATCCAGCTCGCCCACTTCCGGCTCGATATCGCGGGGAACGGCGATGTCGACCATGAAGATCGGCTTGTGCTTGCGCAGCTTCAGCGCACTTTCCACCGCGCCTTTACCCAGGATAGGCAACTGGCTGGCGGTGGAACTGATGACGATGTCGCTGTTGACGAGTTCCTGGGGAATGTCGGCCAGCAGTACGGCATGGGCACCGAACTGCTCGGCCAGGATACTGGCCCGTTCCAGTGTGCGGTTGGCCACCACGATACGCTTCACGCCCTGCTCATGCAGGTGGCGGGCGACCAGGGTGATGGTCTCGCCGGCGCCGATCAGCAGGGCCTGGCTGCGCTGCAGGTCGCTGAAGATCTGCTTGGCCAGGCTCACGGCGGCGAACGCCACCGACACCGGGTTCTCACCGATGGCCGTGTCGGTACGCACCTGCTTGGCGGCGCTGAAGGTGGCCTGGAACAGGCGCCCCAGCAACGGGCCGATGGTACCGGCCTCGCGGGCCACCGCGTAGGCCGACTTCATCTGGCCCAGGATCTGCGGCTCGCCCAGCACCAGCGAGTCGAGGCCCGAGGCCACGCGCATCATGTGGCGCACGGCGGCGTCGTCCTCGTGCACGTAGGCACTGGCACGCAATTCGTCGTAACTGAGCTGGTGATAGTCGGCCAGCCAACGCAGCACGGTCTCCGCGGCGAGGTGGTCCTGTTCTATGTACAGCTCGCTACGGTTGCAGGTAGAGAGGATCGCAGCTTCGCGACTGTCGGTCAGGCGGCAGAGCTGCTGCAAGGCTTCAACCAGCTGTTCTGGGGTGAAAGCCACGCGTTCGCGCACGTCCACCGAGGCAGTCTTATGGTTGATACCGAGGGCAAGGAAGGCCATTCAAGGTCGCTGATGATGTAGATAAGCCGACAATTGTCCTACTTAGTCCGCCCCAGAACAACTACCGCAGTCTATTGTCCTAATAGTCTACCCCCGCAGATGCCATCGCTTATGGGTTTGCCCACAGGCTTGTGTCATGATGATCCGACCGCAGGTAAGTCGCCAAAAGTCCCTATGAATAGATCCTCCGCGTTGCTCCTCGCTTTTGTCTTGCTCAACGGCTGTCAGGCCTGGCCACCCGGCAAGCACCAAGACACCGTTGCCGTGCAGGACAGCACGCCCAAACCCGCGGAAAAACCGCAGGTGTACGGTTCGTTCACCGAAGACACGGTGTTCAGCCTGTTGACGGCGGAGCTGGCCGGCCAGCGCAATCGCTTCGACATTGCGCTGGGCAATTACGTGGATCAGGCCAACAAGACCCAGGACCCTGGCGTCTCCGAGCGCGCCTTCCGCATCGCCGAGTACGTGGGCGCCGACCAGGCGTCCCTCGACACGTCGCTGGTGTGGGCGAAAAACGCGCCCAAGGACCTCGACGCCCAGCGTGCCGCGGCTATTCAACTGGCGCGCAATGGCCGTTACGACGAGTCCATGGTGTACATGGAGAAAGTCCTGCAGGGCCAGGGCGACACCCATTTCGACTTCCTGGCCCTGTCGGCGGCCGACACCGACCAGGACACCCGCAACGGTTTGTTGCAAAGTTTTGACCGCCTGCTGGCCAAATACCCGGACAACAACCAGTTGATCTTCGGCAAGGCCCTGCTGCTGCAACAGGACGGCGACAACCAGGGTTCGCTGAAACTGCTGGAAGACCACCCGCCACAAAATGGCGAGATCGCCCCTATCCTGCTGCACGCGCGCCTGCTGCAATTGCTCGACCGTGGCAAGGAAGCGTTGCCCCTGCTGGAAAAAAGCATCCGCCAGAACCCCGACGACAAACGCCTGCGCCTGACATACGCGCGCATGCTGGTGGAACAGAACCGCATGGCCGATGCCAAGGTGCAGTTCGCCAGCCTGGTTCAGCAGTACCCCGAGGATGACGAACTGCGCTACTCCCTGGCCCTCGTGTGCCTGGAAGCCAAGGCCTGGGACGAAGCCGCCAGCTACCTGCAGGAACTGGTGGACCGTGGCGCCCACGTCGACTCGGCGCACCTGAACCTGGGCCGCATCGCCGAGGAAAAAGGCGACCCGCAGGGCGCGCTGGCCGAATACGAACAAGTGGGCGGCGGCAACGACTACCTGCCCGCGCAACTGCGCCAGGCCGACATCCTCATGGCCAGCGGCCGTGTGGCCGAGGCCCGCAAGCGCCTGGCGGCCGCCCGTGAAGCGCAGCCTGACTACACCATCCAGCTTTATCTGGTGGAAGCCGAAACCCTGGCCAACAACGATCAACAGGAAGCCGCGTGGCAATTGCTGGCCAAGGCCCTGACGCTCTACCCGGACGACCTGAACCTGCTGTACACCCGCGCCATGCTGGCCGAAAAGCGCAATGACCTGACGCAGATGGAAGCCGACCTGCGTGCCATCATCAAGCGCGAACCCGACAACGCCATGGCCCTCAACGCCCTGGGCTACACCCTGTCGGACCGTACCACGCGCTACAGCGAAGCGAAGGACCTGATCGAGCGGGCCCACAAGATCAACCCCGATGACCCCGCCGTGCTCGACAGCCTGGGCTGGGTCAACTACCGCCTGGGGCACCTGAACGAAGCCGAGACCTACCTGCGCAAAGCGCTGGACAGCTTCCCCGACCAGGAAGTGGCTGCCCACCTGGGCGAAGTGCTGTGGGCCAACGGCAAGCAGCGCGAAGCGCGTCAGGTGTGGGCCAAGTACCTGAAAGAACAACCCGAGAGCCCTACCCTGCGCAACACCGTGCTGCGCCTGACCGGATCCGAGACTCTATAAGCTTATGTTTTTGCGCCACGTAGTTACGTTCACCCTGATCGCCCTGCTCGCCGGCTGTACCGGCTTTGGTTCCCGCGAGGCCCTGCAGGGCCAGGGCAACCCGCAACAATGGAGCACCCATAAGGCGCAACTTACCCAACTGGATGGTTGGCAGATCGACGGCAAGGTCGGTATTCGTGCGCCGAAGGACTCCGGCAGCGGCACCCTGTTCTGGCTGCAGCGCCAGGATTATTACGACATTCGCCTCTCGGGCCCCTTGGGCCGTGGCGCCGCGCGCCTCACAGGGCGCCCGGGCCAGGTGGTACTCGAAGTGGCCAACCAGGGCCGTTACGAAGCTACCAGCCCCGAGCAACTGCTGGGCGAACAACTGGGCTGGGACCTGCCCGTGTCGCACCTGGTCTGGTGGGTTCGCGGCCTGCCCGCTCCCGACACCAAGAGCAAGCTCACCCTGGACGGCGATAGCCGCCTGGCCAGCCTGGAACAGGACGGCTGGAGCGTGGAATACCTGAGCTATACCGAGCAGAACGGCTACGCCCTGCCCGACCGCATCAAGCTGCACGGTCGCGACCTGGACGTGACCCTGGTGGTCAAGAGCTGGCAACCACGGCAACTGGGGCACTGACATGACCCAGCCACGCCTGACCCTGCCCGCCCCGGCCAAGCTCAACCTGATGCTGCATATTCTTGGCCGCCGCGCCGATGGCTACCATGAACTGCAGACCCTGTTTCAGTTCCTGGACCACGGTGACGAGCTGGATTTCGCCCTGCGCCAGGACGGCGAAATCCGCCTGCACACCGAAATGGAGGGCGTGCCCCACGACAGCAACCTGATCGTGAAAGCGGCGCGCAACCTGCAGGACTTGTCGGGCACCGCCCTGGGGGCCGACATCTGGTTGCGCAAAGTGCTGCCCATGGGCGGCGGCATTGGCGGCGGCAGCTCGGATGCCGCCACCACACTGCTGGGGCTCAACCACCTGTGGAACGCGGGCATCGACGTCGACCGCCTGGCCGCACTGGGCCTGAGCCTGGGCGCCGACGTGCCGGTTTTCGTCCGCGGCCACGCGGCTTTCGCCGAGGGCGTGGGGGAAATCCTTACCCCGGTGGAGCCCGAAGAACCCTGGTACCTGGTGCTGGTTCCGCAAGTCTCTGTAAGTACAGCAGAAATTTTTTCAGATCCGTTGTTGACACGCGATTCACTTCCCATTAAAGTGCGCCCCGTTCCCAAGGGAAACAGCAGAAATGACTGCGAAGCGGTAGTCTCAAGGCGTTATCCAGAAGTACTTAACGCGTTGAATTCATTGAAGAAATTCACTGAAGCAAGACTCACCGGAACTGGAAGTTGTGTGTTTGGGGCCTTCCCAAGCAAAGCGGAAGCTGATAAAGTTTCGCACCTTCTTGCAGATACCCTTACAGGGTTTGTAGCCAAAGGCAGCAACATATCCATGTTGCACCGAAAGTTGCAGAGTCTGTCACAGGAAACGGGTGCTAGGCACTCGTAGCAACAGATACAGGGGCGTCGCCAAGCGGTAAGGCAGCAGGTTTTGATCCTGCCATGCGTTGGTTCGAATCCAGCCGCCCCTGCCATTTTCCTTATACTCATCCAGGTATACCCTCAGCCGGCAGGTACTGCGCGTGTCCAAGATGATGGTCTTTACGGGGAACGCTAACCCCGATCTGGCTCGGCGTGTAGTACGTCAGCTGCATATCCCACTGGGTGATGTCTCTGTCGGCAAGTTCTCCGACGGCGAAATCAGCACTGAGATTAATGAAAACGTCCGCGGTAAAGACGTCTTTATCATTCAGCCGACTTGCGCTCCGACGAACGATAACCTGATGGAACTGGTTGTGATGGCCGATGCCTTCCGCCGCTCCTCAGCGTCCCGAATCACTGCGGTGATTCCTTACTTTGGTTATGCCCGCCAGGATCGCCGTCCGCGTTCCGCGCGTGTGGCTATCAGCGCGAAAGTCGTCGCTGACATGCTCACCGTGGTGGGGATCGACCGTGTTCTCACGGTGGATCTGCATGCTGACCAAATCCAGGGTTTCTTCGATATTCCAGTAGATAACATCTACGGCTCCCCCGTTCTGGTGGACGACATCGAAGATCAACGCTTCGAGAACCTGATGATCGTGTCCCCGGACATCGGCGGCGTCGTGCGTGCACGTGCTGTTGCCAAGTCCCTGGGCGTTGATCTGGGTATCATCGACAAGCGCCGTGAGAAAGCCAATCACTCTGAAGTGATGCATATCATCGGCGACGTCGAAGGGCGTACCTGTATTCTGGTCGATGACATGGTCGACACCGCCGGCACCCTGTGCCACGCGGCGAAAGCCCTGAAAGAGCATGGCGCTGCCAAGGTCTTTGCCTACTGCACACACCCTGTGCTGTCTGGCCGGGCGATCGAGAACATTGAAAACTCCGTGCTGGACGAGCTGGTGGTCACTAACACCATCCCGCTGTCCGCTGCAGCACAAGCCTGTGTACGTATCCGTCAACTGGATATCGCACCGGTCGTCGCCGAAGCGGTCCGCCGCATCAGCAACGAAGAATCGATCAGCGCGATGTTCCGCTAAGGGCCCTGCCCTGCGAACACCCCGTTGACGAAAAGCGCCCCGCCCCAACAATACCGTTGGGGCGGGGCTTTTTTGCCCACCCCGCTTTGACGCTGGTCGCAAACGTCACTCGGGGATGGCTATTTTGGAGATGTAAAATGACTGATTTCATTCTGAACGCCCAAGCGCGTACCGACCTGGGGAAAGGTGCGAGCCGCCGCCTGCGTCGTCTCGCCTCCCAAGTTCCTGCCGTTATCTACGGTGGCGACAAGGAAGCTGAATCCGTAAGCATCCTGGCCAAGGAAATCGCCAAGCTGTTCGAAAACGAGGCTGCCTACAGCCACATCATCGAACTGAACGTCGACGGCAAGAAGCAGAACGTCGTGGTCAAGGCCATGCAGCGTCACCCAGCCAAGCAGTTCATCCTGCACGCTGACTTCGTACGCGTTGTTGCCGGCCAGAAACTGACCGCTATCGTTCCTGTGCACTTCATCAACGAAGAAGCACCCGTGAAGAAAGGCGGCGAGATCTCCCACGTTGTCAACGAGATCGAAGTTTCCTGCGAAGCCAAGGACCTGCCTGAGTTCATCGAAGTCGACCTGGCTGCTGCCGAGATCGGTTCGATCATTCACCTGTCCGACCTCAAAGCCCCTAAAGGCGTTGAGTTCGTAGCCCTGGCTCACGGCAACGACCTGGCTGTCGCCAACGTCCACGCTCCGCGTGTAGCTCCAGAAGCTGAAGAAGGCGCTGCCGAGTAATTCACTCGGTACGCCGGAGTTGTAATGACATCGCGGTAGCATGAGCGGACGAGATCGCGAAGTTTACACAACCGACTCGTCCAACCCGTGCCACCGGCCCTCCCGGTGGCGATGTTCAATTCGATTCCAAGGAAGAGCCCCTGTCGTGACCGCCATTCAACTGATCGTTGGCCTGGGTAACCCCGGCCAGGAATACGAACAGACCCGGCATAACGCAGGGGCTCTTTTCGTTGAGCGCATTGCTGCCAAACACGGCGTCAGCCTGGTAGCCGATCGCAAGTATTTCGGCCTGACGGCGCGTTTCAGCCATCAGGGCCATGATGTTCGTCTGCTGATCCCCACCACGTACATGAACCGTAGCGGCCAGGCCGTCGCGGCCTTGGCGAATTTCTACCGCATTCCGGTAGACGCCATTCTGGTGGCCCACGACGAACTCGACCTGCCCCCCGGCGTTGCCAAGCTCAAGCTCGGCGGCGGTCATGGCGGGCACAACGGCTTGCGCGACATTATCGCGCAGCTGGGCAACAACAACGGCTTTCACCGTCTGCGGCTTGGCATCGGCCACCCGGGTGTGGCCAGTCAGGTATCCAACTTCGTTCTGGGCCGGGCGCCGCGCGCCGAACAGGACAAGCTGGACGCCAGTATCGATTTTGCCCTCGGCGTGTTGCCGGATATCTTCGCCGGCGAGTGGAATCGCGCGATGAAAAACCTGCACAGCCAAAAGGCCTGACTCCACGAAGAGGGAATCACCATGGGTTTCAATTGCGGTATCGTCGGCCTGCCCAACGTCGGCAAGTCCACACTGTTCAACGCCCTGACCAAATCGGGTATCGCGGCCGAGAACTTCCCCTTCTGCACCATCGAGCCCAACAGCGGTATCGTGCCGATGCCGGATCCACGCCTGGCCGCCCTGGCAGCCATCGTCAATCCCAAGCGCATCCTGCCGACCACCATGGAATTCGTCGACATCGCAGGCCTGGTGGCCGGCGCGTCGAAAGGTGAGGGCCTGGGCAACAAGTTCCTGGCCAACATCCGCGAGACCGACGCCATCGCCCACGTGGTGCGCTGCTTCGAAGACGAGAACGTGATTCACGTTTCCAACAGCGTCGACCCCAAGCGCGACATCGAGATCATCGACCTGGAACTGATCTTTGCCGACCTGGACAGCTGCGAGAAGCAACTGCAGAAAGTGGCGCGCAACGCCAAGGGCGGTGACAAGGACGCTGTGGTCCAGAAAGGCCTGCTGGAAAAACTGATCGCCCACTTCACCGACGGCAAGCCTGCACGCAGCCTGATGAAGAACATGGGTGACGACGAGAAGCTGGTCATCCGCGGCTTCCACCTGCTGACCAGCAAGCCGGTGATGTACATCGCCAACGTGGCTGAAGACGGTTTCGACAACAACCCGCACCTGGACGTCGTCCGCGCCATCGCCGAAGAAGAAGGCGCTATCGTGGTGCCGGTGTGCAACAAGATCGAAGCCGAAATCGCCGAGCTGGACGATGGCGAAGAGAAGGACATGTTTCTGGAGGCCCTGGGCCTGGAAGAGCCTGGCCTGAACCGCGTGATCCGCGCGGGCTACGAGCTGCTGAACCTGCAGACCTACTTCACCGCCGGCGTCGAGGAAGTACGCGCCTGGACCGTGAAGGTCGGCGCCACCGCGCCACAGGCCGCGGGTGTGATCCACACCGACTTCGAGAAAGGCTTCATCCGTGCCGAAGTGATCGCCTACAACGACTTCATTCAGTACAAAGGGGAAGCGGGCACCAAGGAAGCCGGCAAATGGCGCCTGGAAGGCAAGGAATACATCGTTAAAGACGGCGATGTGATGCACTTCCGGTTTAACGTGTAAGCGCGTTACGGCAATGCCAAAAGCCCCGGTCTCGCATGAGCCGGGGCTTTTTCGTGATGCGGCTCACTTGGTCTTGTTCGGTGCTCTGGACGCGGCCAGGTCCGCTGCTACGCGAGTTAGGGCCGGCAACCACGGGGCACGCCTCGGAATTCCAGATCCATTCATAACCTACCAGACCACGGACATGGCCAAGAAAACCTCCACCTTCGATGATCTCATCTTCATCGCCAGCAAGCTGCCCTGGTGGTCCAGCCTGATTCTGGCGGTGGCCTTCGGTGTCTACCTGCATGGCGTGGCCGCAGCCCCCGTTGCGGTGGCCAATGACATGCAACACCTGCAGTCCATGATGATGCACAGCATGTTCAAGACGCTGGCCGCCATCGGCCAATACCTGGTCCCCCTGGTGTTTGTCATCGGGGCCATTACCTCCGTGCTGGGCCGCCGCAAGCGCCAGGAACTGCTGAACACGGGCCACGCGGTCAACGATTTCACCTGGCAGGAGTTCGAACTGCTGGTAGGCGAAGCATTGCGCCGCCAGGGCTTCAGCATTCAGGAAACCGGCGGTAGCGGCGCCGATGGCGGGGTTGACCTGATTGCCCGCAAGGACGGCGAGAAGTACCTGGTGCAGTGCAAGCACTGGCGCGCGCTGCAGGTGGGCGTGCCGGTGGTGCGTGAGCTGTACGGTGCCATGGCCGCCGAAGGCGCGGTGGGTGGTTTTGTGGTGACCAGTGGACGCTTCACGGAACCTGCGCGGGAATTCGCCAGTGGGCGCAACCTGAAACTGGTCGATGGCGCCCGCCTGCGCCGCTGGATCGCGGCGGCGAAGAAGCCGGCATCCGACACCAGCCCCCAGGCGCCGGTCGCCAAGCCACAGGTGGAGACGCCTGCGCCCTCACAAGCGCCCAGCGCCCCGACCTGCCCGCACTGTCGCAAGACCATGGTGGTGCGTGTGGCCCGCAGCGGCCGCAACGCCGGCGGCGACTTCTGGGGTTGTACGGACTACCCCAAGTGCCGTGGTATTCGCCCTATCTTCAGCGCCGCTGCGCGCTCGAAATAAGCCAGCGCCTACAACGGCCCGCGCCCGGCGACAGCGAATGCCTGCGGGAACTCGGCGCGCAGTGCATCACTCAACCACTGCGAAAACCATTGCACATCCGCCGACATCTGGCCGTCGGGTGTCAGCAACTGGTAGCTCTCCAGCGCCACCTCTACCTGCACGGCACGCACAAGCGTGCCGGCCTTCAATTCGTCCCTCACCAGTACTTCGTTGGCCAGGGCGATACCCTGCCCGCTCTCGGCCACCGCTAGCGCATGATCATTGCTGACGTAAAGCACGTCACAGGACAACCTCGAATCAATGCCCAGGGCGTTGAACCACATGTTCCACCACTCACCGTCATCGAAGTGGATCAGGTCCAGTTTCATCAGGTCTTCCAGCCGGCGAATGGGCTTGATGCTCGCCAGATACCTGGGCGTGCACACCGGGAATACCCTGGGGCACATAAGAGTGGCGCGGCTGTTGGCGAACTGCCCCGGCATGCCATAGGCAATACCCAGGTCCGCGGTTCGAGCATCGACTTCGGTGAACGTGGAGTTGGGCTCGATGGCCACCTTCAGCCCGGGGCGCGACTGGCGCAGCGCTTCGATGTGCGGGGTCAACCAGCGCTTGGCCAACCCGGGCACCACCATGATACGCAGCCAGCGTTCGCTGGCGTGGGGCTGCAACGCATCACTGGCGTCGGCGATCTGCTGCAACGCGCGGGAAATCTTGTGGTGGTATTTGCGCCCGGCGGGGGTCAATACAACACCACGTGGGGTGCGCTCGAACAACTGCACGCCTAGCCAGTCCTCCAGCAACTTCACATGCCGGCCCACCGCCGGCTGGGTCACGTGCAAAGCCTTGGCGGCCTCCACGTAGCTGCCCAGGCGCGCGGCTGCGTCGAAGGCACGCACGGCGTTCAGAGGGGGCAAACGCAGGTTGGACATACGTTCCGGGCCTCGCTGGCTATTAAATTTCCTGACAGCTGCCATGTTAAAATTGAAGTTTCGCGCCGGCAATCCCCGGCTGATAATCCCGGCAGTGCACAACAACAATAGCCCATCGCCCGATGGGTTTTCCCAGCCGAAAAGGGTCAGCCATGAATACTCAATCCCTCGACGAAGTAGTGCTGCTACCCGCCCACGAACTGGCGAGCAAGATCCACGGGCGGGAACTGTCGTGCCGTGAAGTGATGCAGGCCTACCTGGCGCATATCGAGCGTTTCAACCCACAGGTAAATGCCCTGATCAGCCTGCAACCGGCCGACGAACTACTGGCCCAGGCCGACGAGCGCGACAGCCAACTGGCACGGGGACAATACCTGGGCTGGATGCACGGCTTGCCTCATGCCATCAAGGACCTGTCACTCACCCGCGGCATACGCACTACCCTGGGCTCGCCCCTCTACCGCGACTTCGTGCCCGACCACGACGGAATCATGCCCGAGCGCATCAAGGCGGCCGGTGCGATCATCATCGGCAAAACCAACACGCCGGAGTTCGGCCTGGGCTCACAGAGCTACAACCCGCTCTTCGGGGCTACCGGCTGTGCCTTCGACCCGACCCGCACCGCAGGTGGCAGCAGCGGCGGTGCGGCCGCAGCGCTGGCCATGCACCTGGTCCCGGTGGCCGACGGCAGCGACATGATGGGCTCGCTGCGCAATCCCGCCGCGTTCAACAACATTATCGGCTTTCGACCGTCCCAAGGCCGTGTGCCATTCGATGATGCCGCCGACCTGTTCTTCGACCAGCTGGGCTACGAAGGCCCCATGGGTCGCACTGTTCAGGACACCGCCTTGCTGCTTTCGGTACAGGCAGGCCACGATCCACGCGCGCCTTTGTCGCTGGCGGGCGACGGCAGCGAATTCACCGCCCCCCTGGGCCGCGACTTCAAGGGCGCACGAGTAGGCTGGCTGGGTGACCTGAATGGTTACCTGCCCATGGAGAATGGCGTACTGGCGTTGTGCGAAAAAGCTTTGGGCGATTTTCAGGCACTGGGCTGCGACGTGGAGCACGCCACCCTGGGGTTTGACCCGACACGCTTATGGGACTGCTGGCGCACCCTGCGCAACTGGCTGGTGGCCGCGTCATTGGGCAAGCACTACCACACACCCGGCCAACGCGAGCTGCTCAAACCCGAGGCGTGCTGGGAGGTGGAAAATGGCCTGCGTCTCAGCGCCAGCGATATCGCCCAGGCGTCCGCCACCCGCACCGACTGGTACCGCGCCATCCGCAAGCTGTTCGAGCGGTACGACTACCTTCTATTGCCCAGCGCCCAGGTATTCCCGTTCGAGAAAAGCGTCCATTGGCCCACTGAAATCGGCGGCCATGCCATGGACACGTATCACCGCTGGATGGAAGTCGTGATACCTGGTTCGCTCAGCGGTTGCCCGGTAGCCAACGTACAGGCGGGGTTCAATCAACAGGGCCTGCCCATGGGGCTTCAGATAATCGGCCGGGCCCAGGCGGACATGGCGGTGCTACAGGTGGCGCATGCCTACGAACAGGTGAGCCAGTGGTTTGCGCGAGTGCGGTCGCCGTTGCTGGTGGCGCGATAGGGCTGGAGTGTGGCGCGATTATGGCGCGATAGGTCGTTGGAGTGGCGCGATTCCAATAATCGCGCCACAATTGCGCCATCTCCTCACTGAAATCGCGCCACTGCCATGAGTACACTGACCGACCTGCTCGATGAAATCCACGCTTCACCCGCGGGCCTGATGCTGAGCGACTGGCTGGCAAAACACCCGGGTGTACCGAGGCGCACTGCGCAGCGATGGGCTAGCGAACTAGTCAGGAATGGCCAGGTGATCCCTACCGGCAATGGCCCCTCGCGCCGTTATCACGCCAGTGCCAAAGCCGCCTGGCCTGCGCCGCAGGAAATCAGCTTTCCCACCTTCATCCCCTTGTCGGTCGACAGCCGTGACATCCTGGCTTACGTATATCAGCCTCTCCAGGCGCGTAAACCAGTGGGCTACCAGCGGGAATTTCTGCACGCTTACCAGCCTAACGCTACTTTCTATCTGTCGGCCAGCCAACGGCGCCAGTTGCACAGCATTGGCAAAACCCCTGATGCCCATGCCCCGGCCGGCACCTATAGCCGCGCCATTCTCAACCGTCTGATGATCGACTTGTCCTGGGCATCCAGTCACCTGGAGGGCAACACCTACACCCGGTTGGATACGGTGGAGTTGATTGACTTCGGCAGAGTGGCGCAAGGCAAGGCGACACTCGAGACGCAGATGATCCTGAATCACAAATCGGCTATCGAGTTGCTGGTGGAGAATATCGATAGTGTTGGATTCAATCGCTACACATTGCTGAACTTGCACAGCGCGCTTTCGGAAAACCTGCTGCCCAACAGCGCCGACGAAGGCCGCGTGCGCCAACACGGGGTGGAAATCGGCCAGAGCGTGTACCGCCCACTGGCCTCCCCACAGCAGATCGATGAAGCATTGGATGAAGTGCTGGCCAAGGCTGCCGCTATTGAAGACCCCTTCGAGCAATCGTTTTTCATCATGGTCCACATTCCCTACCTGCAACCCTTTGCAGACATCAACAAACGCACCTCGCGACTGGCGGCCAACCTGCCTCTGTTTCGCGCCAATCTGTGTCCGCTGACCTTTCTCGACGTACCTGAACAGGCCTATAGCAGGGCGACCCTGGGACTGTACGAACTGACGCGGGTGGAGCTTCTCAGGGATCTCTATGTATGGGCATACGAACGATCCACGCAGGAGTATCTGGCCATTCGCCAAGAACTGGCAGCACCGGATCCGTTGCGGTTGGCGTGGCGCAACTTGATCAAGCAAACCATCCGAGAGGTGGTAGTCGCCCCTGGCGAAGATGCTATGGCAATCATTGAGCGGCATGTCATGGCCAGCGTTCCGACGCCAGAGCAACCGAATGTGCAAGCCTTGATCATCGAAGAGCTTCGCAGGTTGCATGAAGGCGTGTTGGCACGCTATGGGTTGCGTCTGTCAGAATTCACTGCCTGGAAAGCTGCGCAAGCTGTCTGACAGCAAGCCCGCTTCATGCGGGCTTGCTGTTGGCTCACACCTTGCGAGTATTGGGCAACAGAATCGTCAATATGCCGAACAACGGCAGGAACGAACACAGCCCGTACACGTATTCGATACCGCGAATGTCGGCCAGATGCCCCAGCAGCGCCGCGCCGATACCACCAAAGCCGAACATCAGCCCGAAGAACACACCCGCGATCATGCCGACGTTGCCAGGCACCAGCTCCTGGGCATACACGACAATGGCCGAGAACGCCGACGCCAGGATGAAACCGATGATGATGCTCAGCACCGTGGTCCAGAACAGGTCCACATAGGGCAGCGCCAGGGTGAACGGCGCCACGCCCAGGATCGAGAACCAGATCACTGCCTTGCGGCCGATCTTGTCGCCGATGGGGCCCCCGAAGAACGTGCCTGCCGCGACTGCGCCCAGGAACAGGAACAGATGCATCTGGGAGCTGGCGACCGACAGGTGGAATTTCTCGATCAGGTAGAAGGTGAAGTAGCTGGTGAAGCTGGCCATGTAGAAGTACTTGGAGAACACGAGCAGGCCAAGTACCACCAGTGCCCACGTGACCCGGCGCCGAGACAGGCCATGAGTGGCCTGGCCACCCTTCTTGGCCTTGAACAGGTTCAGGTGTTCCTTGTACCAGCGGCTCAGCCCCCAGGTCACGCCCAGGGCGAACAACGCGAAGATGCCGAACAGCGCCACGTTGCCCTGCCCGAACGGAATGATCAACGCCGCCGCCAGCAGCGGGCCGAAAGCCGAGCCGGCGTTGCCGCCTACCTGGAAGGTGGATTGCGCCAGCCCATAACGGCCACCGGAGGCCAGGCGGGCGATACGCGAGGTTTCCGGGTGGAAGGTCGAAGAGCCGATGCCTACCAGCGCCGACGCCAGCAGGATCATCGGGAAGCTGCCAACGAACGCCAGCATGACGATGCCCACCAGGGTGCAGATAGTGCCAAGGGGCAACAGGTTGGGCTTGGGATGACGGTCGGTGTAAAAACCCACCCACGGCTGCAACAGCGAGGCAGTGATCTGGAATGTCAGGGTAATCAGGCCAATCTGGGTGAAGCTCAGACCATAGTTGGCCTTGAGCATCGGGTAGATGGACGGCAGCACCGACTGGATCAGGTCATTGATCAGATGCGCCAGCGCGCAGGCGCCGATGATGCGCATCACCAGCGGACTGGTCTGGGGCGGCGCTGCGGTGGCCGCGGTAGCGCCAGGTTGAATGTGGGTGAGGGCCATGGAGCAGTCTTCCGGACAACAGGGAGGAACGCTGTTCAGCGTGCCGCATACGGGTGCACGGCCAGCGCAAGGATCCCTAATGTGCCATTTTTCCGTGCGCGATTGCTAACACTGAAACAAATTATGTCTGACCCAGGGGTGAGGCCCACGCTGTCGCACGCGCTGCGGCGGTGGCCTTTTGTGCGTTTTGGGCTAAGCTTTTGATCAGGCGTAAAAAAATTTCAAAAAGATGCTTGACGCATCTTCGTTCTGAGGGAATAATGCGCGCCATCTTGGCTACATAGCTCAGTTGGTTAGAGCATAGCATTCATAATGCTGGGGTCCGGGGTTCAAGTCCCTGTGTAGCCACCAAGTACGAAAAAGAGCTTACCGAAAGGTAGGCTCTTTTTTTTTGTGGCTCGAAAATCGAAGCCACCAGGCGCTTTCGGAAAATTCCTACCCTTCTTTCAGGCGTGGCCCCATGGCGCAACCTCCATCAGTGAGGCATGGTGCTCGCGCCCGGCCCTCAATGATCCCAGCTCATTGAGCCCCAGGGCCACAGACATCAACCCGCCGCAAAACCGTCACAATCCACTGCTAGCCTCGCCGCCAGAATTATTTTGTTGCACCTGACCAGGGATGCCGTAATGAGCGACAAGACCGACGAGATGAAAGACGCCAATACCCCCCAACTTCCCGACACCAGCCGCCGCCGCTTCCTGGGTGGCGTGGCGGTGCTGGGCGTCGGTGCCGCAGCGCTGAGCGGCTGCGGCAGCGCCAGTGACCAGCCCGGCAAACCGGACGAGCACCCGCTGTCGGCCACCGACCTGGACAAGGCGCTGGCCGACAATGTGAAGACCGTGGTGGTGATCTACGCCGAGAACCGCAGCTTCAACAACCTGTTCGGCAATTTCCCTGGGGTGGAAAAGCCTCTGTCGTCGCTC
The DNA here is from genome assembly GCF_029623465.1 of Pseudomonas sp. RIT-To-2. Classification (NCBI taxonomy): domain Bacteria; kingdom Pseudomonadati; phylum Pseudomonadota; class Gammaproteobacteria; order Pseudomonadales; family Pseudomonadaceae; genus Pseudomonas; species Pseudomonas sp. RIT-To-2. The sequence continues at coordinate 32,760 of NZ_JAPYKM010000045.1, forward strand.
AAACCCGAGGACTACCAGCAGCGCGACCGCGACGGCAGCCTGCTCAAGACCTTGCCACCGGCCTGGGGCGGCACCCTGCAGATCGGTCCGCAGGCAGTGGATGGGGTGACCTACGCCGCAGGCGTGCAGTTCCAGGAAAACCTGCCCAACGCGCCGTTCGCGCTGAAGGGCCCGAACAAGGAAGACCTGCCGCTGGGCGTCATCACCCGCGACCTGTGGCACGTGTTCTATCAGAACCAGATGCAGATCAACGGTGGCAAGAACGACCAGTTCGTTGCCTGGGCCGACTCCGGCGGCCTGACCATGGGCTACTACGACCAGACGCAATATGCCCTGCGCCTGTGGGACGTGGCGCGGGAATTCGTGCTGTGCGACAACTTCTTTCAGGGTGCGTTTGGCGGCTCCTTCCTGAACCATCAGTACCTGATCAGTGCGACGGCGCCGTTCTACCCCAACGCCACCACCTCGGCGGCCAAGGAGCAGATCGCCACGCTGCAGAGCGATGACCCGCTAGACACACGCCTCAAGCCCCTCGACAAGACCCCAGCCAGTGCCATGACCGGCGCCCCGGCGTTCGGCCCCAGCGCCCTGACCCCGGACGGTTTCGCCGTGAACACCATGGCCCCGCCCTACTGGCCCACCTGGATCCGCGACCCCGAGCGCCCGGACTATTCCAAGCCGGACCTGCCCAGCGTACTGGTACCCCAGGGCCACGAACACATCGGCGACAAGCTGAGCAAGAAGAACATCGACTGGGCCTGGTATGCCGGCGCCTGGCAGGCCACCCTGGACGAGTTCAAGGACTCGGGTGGCATTCCCAAGATTCCTAACTTCCAGTACCACCATCAGCCGTTCAACTACTTCAAGCAGCAAGGCCCGGAAAACCCGGCCGAGCGCCAGAAGCGACTGCGCGACGGTGGCCTGGGTGATGAACCTGGCACCAACAGGTTCTTCGCCGATGCCGCGGCGGGCAAGCTGCCGGCGGTGACCTTCTACAAGCCCCAGGGCAACCTGAACATGCACGCCGGGTATGCCGATGTGGCCGCCGGGGACCGGCACATCGCCACGGCCCTCAAGGTGCTGCGCAGCAGCCCGCAGTGGAAGAACATGGTGGTGGTGGTGACCGTGGACGAGAACGGCGGCTGGTGGGACCATGTGGCGCCGCCCAAGGGCGACCGTTGGGGCCCTGGCACGCGGATCCCTGCCCTGGTGGTATCGCCGTTCGCCCGCAAGGGCACGGTAGACCACACGGTGTACGACACCGCATCGATCCTGCGGCTGATTACCCGGGTATTCAAGCTGGAGACCCTGGACGGCCTCAAGCAGCGTGACGACGCCATGGTGGCGCGTGGGCAGAAACCCATGGGTGACCTGACCAATGCCCTGAAATTCTGAACCGCGCCACAACTGCCGCAAAGCCGCGTCTGCCCCATGCGTTGTGCGTGATACTGGGGACTGAGACGCGGCCTGGCGGCCGCTGCTAGAGTCCGCACATCGCCCCCTACCCTGAACACCTGACATTAAACCAAAGCCGTAGGCTGCGTTCGCGCTTTTTCGGGGATACTGACTGGCCTGCGCCTTCCTTTGCTTTCACAGCCTTGGGGCGTCACTCGCGCGCCAGGATTCACCCGGCGCTTTATCACCCATGACATCCCACACGGAGGGCACTCATGAGCGCCACGGTCCTGGTACTGGTCGAAGCCGTCAACGACTACCTGCACATCCTTGAAGACAGCGGTTTCACCCTGATCCGCGCGCCAAGCCGCGAACTGCGCGCCGCCGCCATCCAGGAACATGGTGATAGCATCACTGCCGTGCTGACCCGGGGCCCGCTGGGCTTTTTCGCCGATGAGATGGCGGCCTTGCCGCACTTGAAGATCATCTGCGTGATCGGTGCCGGTTACGAGCAGGTTGACCTGGCGGCCGCTCACGCCGCCGGGATCACCGTGACCAATGGCGCAGGTGCCAACGCCTCGTCTGTGGCCGACCACGCCATGGCCCTGCTGCTGTCATTGGTGCGCGATATTCCCCAGGCCGATGCTTCGGTGCGCCGTGGCGAATGGCGCAAGCTCAGCCGGCCGACGCTGGAGGGCACGCGCCTGGGCATTCTCGGCCTTGGTGCTGTAGGCATGGCCATCGCCAAGCGTGGGGCGGGAGGCTTCGACATGTCCATCAGCTACCACAACCGTCGCCCGCGCACGGACGTGGACTACCACTACTGCGCCACGCCGGTGGAGCTGGCTGCCAGCTGCGATTACCTGATCATCGCCACGCCAGGCGGCGCCGGCACACGCCATGTGATCGACAAGACCGCCTTGCGAGCCTTGGGGCCCCACGGTTTTGTGATCAACATTGCCCGCGCCAGCGTGATCGCCACCGCTGATCTGATCGATGCCTTGCAGCAGGGCACCATCGCCGGTGCCGCCCTTGACGTATTCGATGACGAACCACAGGTGCCGGACGCCCTCAAGGCACTGCATAACGTGGTCTTGACCCCGCATGTGGCCGGGCTTTCGCCCCAGGCGTCGGAAGCGACCGTGAGCCTGGTGAACCAGAACCTGCTGGCCTTTTTCGCCGGCCAGCCGGTACTCACGCCCGTTCCCTATCCCTGAGCCTCACGCCTGGGGGTGCTGGTAACGGTACTCCTGGGTCACCCCAGCGTAACTGTAGGTTCCGGCCCGACAATCGATCAGGTGCACGTTGGAGTGCGAGTGCAGGTTGCCGATGCGTTCGGCCAGCAGTGCATAGGCCTCGCGCTGGAACCGCGCCTTCTGGTCCTTGGTGGTGGTCTCGTCGGTGACCGTCACTTGCAGGCGGAAGGCGTCCTTGCCTAGCTCGGCCAGGCTGCGGTTGTGGATAAACCACTGGGCCCGGGGCAGAAAATCGACGAGCACGGTAGTGCTCTGCTGCTGCTTGTCGAGTACTGCACAGGTCAGTTCGGTCAGCTCCCGCGCTAGCACGGGGACCAGGTCAGGTTTCGGTTCACCGGAAATCAACAGGGACAGGCCAGGCATGATGTCGCTCCTTCGTGGGTAGTGTGCAAGGCGATATTCAACCTTGTACAGCCATCGGAAAAGCGGGATATTCAGAAGGCATCCATCGGCAAAAGGCTGGGTAACCATGCTTCGCTTCGATCTTGACCTACTGCATACCCTCACCGTAGTGGCCGAAGTCGGCACCCTGTCGGCTGCCGCCGAACGCCTGCACCGCTCCCAATCAGCCGTCAGCGAACAGTTGCAGAAACTGGAGGCGTTCTGCGGGCAGCAGTTGTTCAGCCGCAGCAAGCGTGGCACCCGCCTGACACCGATGGGCGAACGCTTGCTGACCCATGCCCGGCAGTTGCTGGACCTCAATGAACAGGCGTTCCACGACATGCGCGGCACACGCCTGAGCGGTGACCTGCGCTTGCTGATTACCGACTATTTCCGGCCCAACGCCATAGCGCCGCTGCTCAAGCGCTTGGCCGACCGTTACCCCGGCCTGCGCCTGCACGTGACCATTCGCAAGAGTGCGCTGATAGAGGCCCAACCTGATGACTTCGACATCGGCCTGTACATGCAGATAGTGCTGGAGGACACACCCTCGCCAGCCGAGGGTGTTGAGCCTGTACGCAACGAAAAACTGCAGTGGGTGGTGGCCGAGCACTTGCTGCAAGACCGCCCCGCCACCCTGCCGCTGGTGATTCTGCCAGCCAGTTGCTCGCTGCAAGGGTTGGCCTTGAATATCCTCGAGCGCGCCCGCCAGCCTTACCTGGTGGCGCATTCGGCATCGGGCGTCGCTGGACTGCAATCGGCCCTCAGCGCCGGGCTGGGCGTGGCTTGCCTGAATGAGTCGTCGATCCCGCCCGGCGTGGTTCCGGTTCCGGCTCACTGGCAACTACCGGCGCTGCCTGGCGTTCAATTTCGTGCGCGGGTGAATGAACGCAGCGGCTCACTGGCCCGGGACGTCCTGGGTATGCTCAGGCCTCATCTGGTCTGAGGCCGGCGCCAGGCAATACGACGTCGTCGCGCGGTAGTCATCGCCCCAGGTGCGGTAGCCCGTCGTGTCCAGGTGTACGCGCCCGGACGGGTAACGGCTCAGCCCAAGGTTCCACTCACCGCCATGCTGCTTCCAGAAATCGCACAGGCGCTGCGGCTGGGCGCTGGCATCAGGAAAAGCCAGGTCCACGGCGAAGGCCTGGGTGTGGGCGCTATGGGCAGCGCCGCCCGCACAAGCGTTCAAACGCGCATTGCGGTAAGCGGAGACCACCTCGAACCGTGTCAGTACGCCCTGTTGGCGCAAGGCATCCAGCAGCCGCAATGTCGACTCCACTGCCGGCCAGTGGCTGGGCGGAGGCACCGCAAAGGGCTGGGCGTGACAAGATTGCCAGTCGCTGGCGCTGCGCAACAGCTGATAAAGCGGCACCACAGCGTCGACCTTGCGCTGCACCAGAAACCGCTCGAAGGCGGCGGTGTCGTGATGGCGAAACCACTGCACGAACTGCGCTTCATCGCGGTCATCAGCGGCGCCAACCGTTGGGCTGCCGAGTGCCAGCGCCACCCACAACGTTTTCATGATTGCATGCAAAATTTTTCCCCTCCAGCCATTCCCCGGCCACCTGCACTCGCGCACTATGCACCGGCCAACCCCGCGACCGGGGCGCCAACACTGACACGGAGTTATGCATGCAAAAAGCCTCAGCGCTCGCCACCGCCCTTGCCGCCCTGACCCTGGCTGGCACCGCCCACGCCGATATCCAGATCGACCTGGGCAGCGCCCAGCGCGTGACCCAGCTGTTCGCCTACCCCAACAACTGCAGCGTCATCTGCTACCGCAACTGGACGCTGGAGCAAACCGTGGAGCACTACCTGACCCAAAGCCTGCAGCGCGACGGTTATGCCCAGGCCAAGGTCACCGTGACCCGCGACAACCAGCAGGTATTCGCTACCCTGAGCGGTGTGCCGGACAACTACGACCAGCCCCTTACGCAACTGCTCAACGCCGGCGACCTGGCCTACAAGGGTGCCAGCCAACTCAATACCGACAACAAGTGGGCCTACAACTGGTCGCTGTTCCTGCCACTGGGCATGGCCCTGGAGAACCGCCGCAGCGTCGAACTGCTGCACTTCCCGCCGGACTATTCGCTGACCCAGTTCCAGGACTACTTGAACTCCAAGACCACCGACCGTTGGGCCACCTTGCTGACCGAGAACGGCGTGCCCGCCGAACAGACGCCCGGCTACCAGACCATCATAGACATCGCCCCGATCGCCGCACCTGCCACCGCGGGCAGCGACCTGGCCGGTGTGTACGATTACTTCAAGGACTACCAGACCACCATGGTCAAGGAAGTCAGCCAGAACCTGGCGGGGCAGACCTTGCCGATGGTGGCGTTCGGCGCACCGGTGCGCAACTGGATCAAGGCACAGTACGGCCAGAACGTGGCCGTGCTCGGGCTTGCGACCATCAGCCCCAACCCTGGCAAGAATGTCCCGGTACTGGGCGCGAACCACCCGAGCTATATCTGGTACGCGGCAGACCCTGCCAACCACGATGGCAATCAGCAGCAGGCCGACGAAGCCGGTTTGAAAGTGATGGGGCAGGACTTGAGCGCGGCCTGTTGGCAGGCGGGAATGGGCAGCAACCCGAAAGCGGACGCCCAGGCGACCTTGAGTGCCTGCACGCAGAAGTGGCAGGTGGCGCAGAAGGATCAGACCTGTGAGCTGTTCTACACCAGCGTGCGCGGCGATACCCCGGACAAGGCCAAGCAAGCGTGCGCAACGGCACCGGCCAACCGAGCGTTGAAAAGCCTGGCAGCACCAATGGCACTGCCGGACTCAAGCCTGTAGCTGTCTGTGGGGGAGCTACAGATCAAAGCGGGCGCAGACGGTATTGCGGCGGCAGCTGCTCAAAGCCGCTGATGTTGGCGCCCAGGCTCTTCCAGCGGCCGTCCTTGATGCCGTAGATGCAGCCATGCACCGACAGGCTCTGGCCGCGGTGCCAGGCGTTCTGGACGATGCTGGTGTGGGCAACGTTGGCCACCTGCTGGATCACGTTCAGTTCGCACAGCCGGTCGACCTGCTCTTCCTCGGTCGGCAGTTCGGCCAAGGCCAAACGGTGCTCGTAGTACAGGTCGCGGATCGAACGCAGCCAGCCGTCGATCAGGCCGAACTGGCGGTCCTGCATGGACGCTCGCACGCCGCCGCAGCCATAGTGGCCAGTGACCAGGATGTGTTTGACCTTGAGCACGTCCACGGCGTACTGGATCACCGACAGGCAGTTGAGGTCGGTGTGCAGCACCACGTTGGCAACGTTGCGGTGTACAAACAGATCGCCGGGCAGCATGCCGACGATTTCGTTGGCAGGTACCCGGGCATCGGAGCAGCCGATCCAGAGATACTCGGGGGTCTGCTGGCGGGCCAGCTTGGCGAAGAAGTCGGGATCCTTCTGCTTGATGCCTTCAGCCCAGCGGGCGTTGTTATCAATCAGTTCCTGTAGATCATTCATGTTCTAGCCTCGATATTGGTGCGCAAGCTATGACTGGCGCCGCGCCTGGCAGGTCACGCGCTTGCCGCGATGGCCGGTGCAAAACAGGCGGAATCTTCATGAAGGCCATGGGTCCACCCTATTAAGGCCCCAAACATGAGGAATTACCATGACCGAGTCACACCGCCCGATGCACGCTCCGCAACCAGCGCCCATCGATGACAACGAAGACCGCATGGGCTCCATGGAGGAGCTGCATCTGGACGAGGACGAGCCTACGGCAAAGATTGGTGATGAAATCACCCAGGCCGAGATCGATCAGGACCAGCCGCCCAGCCGAGTGCGCGAGGCTGGGATGACCGGTGCGTCGATGGACGACCACAACCCCACCGATGATGACATGAGCCCCGAAACGCTGATTGATGAAGATGGCGCGCGCTCGCCCCACGAAGTCGGTAGTGGCCAGCCGGCGGACCTGTCGCTGAGCATCGTCGATGAGGATGACATAGGCGGCGGCGATGGCCTGGACGAGGCTGAACTGGCGCAGTTGGACCCATTGGACGGTAAACCCGAACGCCGCTGAACATGCTGCTCCTGCGGGGACCGGCATTGCGCCTGATATACCGCAGCGACTGCTTCCCGAGCTGGCGCCCGGTCCCACAGGGTTGAATGCGGTGGCGATGGTTCTCCTGTGGGACCGGGCGAAGCTCGGGAAGGCTTCACCGCGTTGCGCCTGAAACACCACAGCGCCCGGCCCTGCGACGGGGCAGCCAGGCTATTCGAACAAGGTGCAGGCCATGACCAGGGCATCTTCGCGCCCACCCGCTACCGGGTAGTAATCGCGGCGTCGGCCAATTTCGTTGAAGCCGAAGCGCTCGTACAACCGGTAAGCCGAGCGATTGCTATCGCGCACTTCCAGAAAACACTCACGACCATTCATTTCGTAGGCACGGCTCATCAGCCGCTCCAGTAGCAGCAGCCCCAGCCCGCGCCCCTGGCTTTCCGGCTTGACGGTGATGTTGAGCAGATGCGCTTCGTCGATGATCACGTTGATCACCCCATGGCCCACCTGCTGCTCGCCTTCGAACATCAACCAGATCTCGTAAGACTTCAACCCGTCGAGGAAAATACCCCTCGTCCAAGGGTGACTGTAGGCGGCGTATTCGATTTTCAATACGGCTTCAAGGTCCGCCTCGGTCATCCGGCGGAAGGTCACGGCATCAGTCATTCTTCGGTTTCCAGCGCGCCATCAGTCGGCGCATGGCTTTCCAGACGTCCGCCTTGCGTTGCGGCTCGTCCATCAACAATTCCAGGCCGGGCAGGCACCAGGCGTCGCCCAGGCCCTCGACCTGCAACTCACGGTTGTAATCTTCGGCATTGGCCTCGCCGGCAAAACGCACGGCAGGCAGGCCCACCAGCCAAAGACAGGCGCAGGGAGCGTCTTCCAGGCGCGCCAGGACGAAGCCCTGGACGAAATCGCGGGCGGCCTCCGGCCCCTGGTCCAGGTTTCCCCTCGCCAGCAACGGCCAGCGCACCGGCTCGCCGATGATCTGCGGGGCGTCAGGCAGGCCGGCGGCACGCAGCATGTCCTTGAGCAGCAGGTAGGCGGGGTCACGGCTCTGGAACGGCTCGCCGGTGGGCAGCTCGACCAGGATCAGGCAGCTACCGGCGCGCAGCAGTTGCAGGGCAAAGCGCGGCGGCGGCGCCTGTACCACTTTCGGCGCCACGGGGGCCGCCTCGGGTTCGGGTGCCGGCTTGACGGCTGCCTTGGGCGTGGGCCGTGGCACTTCGATTTTCGGCCGTTCTGGCGCGCGCGCCGCCGGCACGGCGACACTGGCGCCGGCTGCTGGCTGGATGGCGGCCTGTGGCGGCGGCTCCACCGGGGTCGGCGGGGCCAGCAGTTCAGGGCGCGAGGGCGCGGCGAACGGCAATTCGGTACGCGGCAGCCATTGCACCACTTGCATGGCTGCCAGGTAAGCGCGGCGACTGGACTCGATTAACAAAGCGCGGCCATCTGTGGATAAGTTAAACGCCAATTCTACCGCCGTTCTGTGCGCCGTGCCGCAGTTGATCGCGACAAACCGCTGCCAAGTCGATCAGGGGCTCAATGATCGGGTGGCTGATGCAGTACAATCGCCCCTTTTATCTGGCAACGAGTCGGCCATCCAATGATCGAACCCAAGCGCGTCTTGCGCGCACTCGCCGAACACTGGGCATTGCTCGAACCGCTGTGTGCCCATTTCGACCAGGGCACCCTGAGCCTGAGCGAACTTCGCCAGCAGGTCGCTGCCCAGCAACTGGACAGCACGCCGCAGGACATCACTGCCGTGCTCGACGTGTGGATCCGCCTGGACATCCTGGTGCCGGTGGCCAAGAGCCCGAACCGCTTCGAGCTCAATGCCCAGATCCACGATTTCCTCGCTTACCTGCGTCGCGAGCACCGCCTGGGCCTGTGCCTTGAGATCGAAGCCTACCTGCGCCACCTGGAACGTCTGGCCGGGCACATTCAAGATGCCTTCGACATTCGCGACGGCAACGACCTGGCCCGCCAACTGCGCTTGCTGGATATGCGTATCCGCGACGTGCTGAAGAAACTCGACAACGACGAGCAGGCCCTGGTGGCCGTGGCGGAACGCGCCAAGACCAGCGACCGGCAGATTCCCCTGCGCCAGCGCTACGCTGAAGTGCTGGCCACCTGGGACGAGTATGTCGAGCCCATGATCCAGCTGGTGAACGCCGACGGTGCGTTCGAGCAAGGCGTGCGCAAGGTCGAAAACGTGCTGCTGCGCATGCTGACCGAGCAGCAGCGCCTGGGCCACATCGTGGATGACGACATGTTGCTGCGCACCCACGCACGCATCCTCGAAATGCAGACCCGCGCCCAACTGACCCTGCGCCATGCCCGCGAACTGCTGCTGCCGTTGCGCGAAGAAGCGCGCCGGCACAACGCCGTGACCCGTGGCGCCGCGCTGGCCCTGTCGGCCATTCGCCGAAAAGGCCTGGACGCGGTGCCGCAAGCAGCCATGCCGATGTTTACCCGCCCCCAGAGCACTTTCCTGGGCAGTGCCAGCCAGGTGGAAGCCTACGTCTACGCCCTGGCCCGTTTCGAAGCCAAGCCGGCGCAGTTCCCCAAGGCGCACAAGACCCGCCAGGGCGATGCTCCCAAGGCACCCCGCACGGTCAAGGAAATGCTCGACCGCTGCGAAGACGCCCTGCCCCTGCCCGACCTGATGACCTGGTTGCTGGAACAGGAACCCGATGGCGCTACCGATGAACTGCTGTACTGGTTCTCGCGCCTGTCCCGGGACAAACGCTTTGCCCGCGAGCGCCTGGAGCGCCGCGAGTACCACACCCTGGAGCACCGCGTGAGCCTGCGCTCCTTCGCCCTGCTTTCCAGCGCTGCCGCGGCCAAGGCCGCGCCGCTGGAACCCTCTGCGAGCACTGCACATGAATCTTGATCTGTCCGAAATGTCCCAGCTGGCGCCGATCTTCCGCGAGCTGTTCAAGGGCTTCCACATCAGCCGTCGGGACCCGGAGCTGTACGCGCAACTGTCCAACCTGCAGGACCAGTACCGCGGCCTGTTCCGCGCGCTGGGCTTTGACCTGGTATGCGACACCCGTGGCTTCTTCTACTTCGTGCCCGAGCAGGCTGCCGCCCAGGTCAACAAGACTGCCCAGCGCCTCTCGCTGTTCACTTTCATCCTGGTGGAACACCTGGCAGACCAGGGGCGCGACCCCATGGCCGTGCTGGACGGCGGCAGCATCGGCCGCGACGAACTGCCTTCGCTGCTGGAGAAATACCGCGACCTGTTCCTGCAGGCCGAAGTCCAGACGCCCGAAGAGCTGGAAGAGAAAATCATGCGCCGCATGACCCAGTTGGGCTTCGCCGGCGAAGAGAACGGCGTGTACCGCTTCCTGCCGCCCATGCACCGCTTCCTCGACGTGTGCCTGTCGGTGCAGCAGGACCGCAACCTGGCGGCCAGCCTGCACAGCGACCTGCCGTTGCCGACCCCGGTGCTGGTGGACGATGACGACATCGTGGTGATCGAAGACAACGACGAGTCGGAAGAAGAGGCCCTGGCACGCGCCATTGCCGAAGAACAGGAGATCGATGCATGAGCCAGGAACGCTATGGCATCCGCCGCTTCGCCCTGCTGAACACCGCGGGTTACAGCCTGGGCCTGTTCCCACTGGAAAACCCGCTATCGGTGTACGGCGCCAACAACCTGGGCAAGTCTGCCTCGATCAACGCCCTGCAGTTCCCGATTCTGGCCCGCATGTCGGACATGAGCTTCGGCAAGTACAGCCTGGAACAATCGCGGCGCTTCTACTTCGCCAGCGACACCAGCTACATCCTCTGCGAAGTCTCCCTGCCCCATGGCCCCCACGTCATCGGCGTGGTCGGCCGCGGCCCGGGCGGCGGTTTCGGCCACCAGTTCTTCGCCTACAAAGGCGAACTGGACCTGGCTCACTACCAGAAGAACGATACCTGCCTGCGGCAGAAAGAGCTGTTCACCAACCTTGAGCGCAATGGCCTGAAAGCCTACGAGCTCAAGCCTGATGAACTGCGACGCCTGCTGGTTGGCGGCCACACGTCGGTGCCCCTGGACCTGACGCTGATTCCGCTGCGCTCCACCAGTGAGCAGAGCCTGAAGACTTTCCGCGCCCTGTTCATCAATTTGCTGCACATGCGCGAGATCACCGCCGCCAAGCTCAAGCAACTGTTCCTCGATGCCTTCGAGCACAGCCTGCGCTCGGGCAGCGTCGACTACATCGCCGCCTGCGAAGAAGCCTTCCGCGACGTGCGCCGCATGGAACAGGACTACAACTCACTGGTATCGGCCGGCCCACTGGTGGAGGCCCTGGCCAACGGGGTTCGCCAGCGCGATATCCTGCGCGGCAAGCTGCACCGTATTTCGCCGGTCCTCGACTCGTTGCTCGGCACCTGGCAGGACTATTCCGGCGCGCGCAAGGAAGAGCTGGTGATCCAGGCCGAGCACTATCGCAAGGAACAGGACGCCCTGCAGAACAACCAGCGCGGCGGTACCCAGGAGCTGATGCGCCTGGAGCGCGAGATTACCGGTGTGCAACGCTGGCTGGGCGAGCTGTCGGTGCTCAAGCATCGCTTTGCTCTGGTCAACGACGTGAAAACCCTGGAACAGCAATTGCTGGCCGCCAAGGATGCCCACGATGAACTCGCCGGTGCCCTGGCTCAGTCGCGCCAGTTCAGTGCCGAAGACCTGGAAGAACGCCTGCGCGACCTGGAAAAACGCCTCAAGTCGGTAAAGCAGCAACTCGACCACGCCGACAACAACAGCTATGCCCGCCTGCGCGAAGAGTTCTCGCAACAGGACGTTGAACGCCTGATGCGCCTGTTCAACAGTGCATTGTTCAGCTTGCCCTTGGGCGAGCAAGGCATTGCCCTGGATGACAGCGATGCGTGGGTAAAATCCCTGGAGGCCATTCTGGATAGCTTCAAGGGCGAGCGCTTCGAGGTACCGGGCATTTCCATCGACCTGTCGCACATCGACCCGCCGGCCTTGCAGGCGCTGGCCGACCGCGCCGCATTGCGCGAGCAGAAGGAGCGCCTGGAGAAAGAGCTCAAGCAGCTCAAGACCCAACAGGCGGTGGCCTCCGACCGTGCAGCCAGCAAAGAGCAGACCGAAACCCTGTACCAACAGGTGCTCGATGCCCAGAAAGCCCTGGAAGACTTCCGCCGCACCCAGACCCTGAGCGCCGAGGAAGGCGACAAGCTGGACCAGCTTGCGCAAATGGAAGCCGCCCAGGATGAACTCAAGCGTTCCAGCGATGCCTTTACCGAGCGTGTTCAGCAACTGTCGGCCAAGCTGCAACTGGTAGGCCGACAGATCGCCGACATGGAAGCCAAGCAACGCACCCTGGATGACGCCCTGCGCCGTCGCCAACTGCTACCCGCCGACCTGCCCTTCGGCACGCCGTTCATGGAGGCGGTGGACGATTCCATGGACAACCTGCTGCCGCTGCTCAACGACTACCAGGACAGCTGGCAAGGCCTGCAGCGCGTCGACGGCCAGATCGATGCGCTGTATGCCCAGGTACGCCTCAAGGGGGTGGCCAAGTTCGACAGCGAAGACGACATGGAGCGCCGCCTGCAACTGCTGATCAACGCTTACGACCACCGCACCGACGAAGCCCTGACCCTGGCCAAGGCACGCCGTGCCGCGGTCACCGACATCGCCCGTACCCTGCGCAATATCCGCAGCGACTACGACAGCCTCGAACACCAGCTGGCGCTGTTCAACCGCGAGATCAACAAGCGTCAGGTCTCCAACCTGCAGAGCTTCCGTATCGTGCTGGCACCGAACAAGGAAGCGCTCAAGCACATCGACCAGATCATCCACAGCGCCGGCCAGTACGAAGAAGGCGAAACCCTGTCCGTGTTCGACCTCAGCCAGAGTGCCGAGCAAGACAACAAGAACGAAGAGGCCAAGGAATACCTGGCACGCCTGGTGGCCGCCAACCATAACCAGCTGGGCCTCAAGGACCTGTTCGAGCTGGCGTTCGAGATCACCAAGGTCAATGGCCAGCCGATTATCCACACCGACATCGACGGTGCGGCGTCCAACGGCACTACCATGACCATCAAGGCGCTGACCAACATGTACTTGTTGCTGCACTTGATGGACCGTGACCTGGCCGGGCGTATTCGCCTGCCGTACTACCTGGACGAAGCGGCGGACATCGACGAACGCAACCAGTCAGCGCTGCTGGAAACCAGCCAGCAATTGGGTTTCGTACCGATTCTGGCGAGCGTGAAGCCGCAGGTGTCGGCGCATGTGGCCATCGACCTGGAAGGGGGTAGTGGGCCTGCCGGCATCTACATTGATGAGTCGGACTGGAAGTACATCCGTCGTCATGAGGTGGTGAAGGCAGTGGTGGCAGATGATGAGGCTGAAGAAGTAACTGCGTGAAAGGGCGCCCCTTGAAATAGCCTTTCGGTTACTTCAAGGGGCGCTTTTGACACTAGTGTTTGTCAGGGAGCAAGCTTGATTTTATCAAAGAACGACTCGCCTTCATGATCCATATCGAGCAGTAACGACAGCTTTACTGGCTCGCCACGGTTCAGGTTCAAGTGAACCTTCTCGCCCTCTTTTACGCCTTTCACAGTCCGTCCGCGACCGTCCTTCAATACGATATCAACCTGCGATCCTTTCTTGAACGCTTTCGGGTCTACCCCGAGGCTCCATATCGTCTGGCCCAGCACCGCGGTGTCCAAGTCAACAAATCGTACCCAACCGTCGACGTCGGCTACCAGTGCTGTGTCTTGCAACCTTTGAACCCGTTGATCCCCGGTGATCTCATAGTAGTAATCCCCGTCGGCAGATCCGCAGGTGAGCCGGACCATTGCGCTATTGGCCCCATTGCTGTTACCTGATCCAACAAGATGGCCCGGCGCAATCGATGATGCATCCATCACGGCCATCGTGGTGTTGCTGCTGCTGTCCGGGTGCCACTGAATCAATGCGTTGAAGCTGAATTCGGGATGCTCGGTGAATACCATTTCAATTTCTCCTGATGTGGTTTAAAGCATCCACACGATAGCGCCCGCGCTGATCCATGTTCAGCGGGAATAACATCGTGCATTGGAGGTTTTCCTGGTACAACTCGGTGCCTGGGCTTCAAACGGTTTGCCTGACAGCGCATGGCGTCTGGGACGCGGCCAAGGCGCGTCAGCCGTCAGCGTTCGGCGAACTCACTTGGCAACTGAGCGCGCCCTAAGGTTATGCATAACAAGTCTTATACCTATCCAAGCCGTTCTCATATGCTTGCGACTCGGGAAATATGCCAACTGAAAGCGCTGGGATCTGTTCGCAATGCGAAGTACGGGATGCCAGACGGAGGCTACGTTGATTCAAGCTTTTATGGTTGATGTGGATGGTGTCGTCGTTGATGGTCGCCCCTCCGACGGTGAGGGCTGGGCTTCATCTCTTGAGGAAGATCTCGGGCTAGCAAGCTCAGATCTCCACAAGGCGCTCTTCGAGCCTTACTGGGATGCTATAGTTACAGGCAAGTTATGCCTAGAGGAGAGGCTTGAGTCAGTGCTGGCAGACATTGCTCCGAAACTTTCTCGGCATAGATTATTGAGTTATTGGTTTGAAAACGATGCTCGGCTCAACCTTGGGTTGCTGTCGGATCTGGCCCGTCATCGTCGTCGTGGTGTGAAAGTATTTCTCGCGTCTAATCAAGAACACCTACGCGCAAATTTTTTAATGAAATCGCTTGGTCTGGAGCACTACTGCGATGGCATCTTTTACTCGGCGGCGCTGTCTTGCCGAAAGCCAAGCCTTGATTTTTATAAAAAAATTACCGGACTGTCCGGATTTCTACCGGAAGAGTTACTCTTGATAGATGATACTCAAGCTAATGTTCAAGCCGCACGTGAGTCAGGGTGGAACGCTATTTATTGGATGAAGTCTAGCGACCTTGAAGCGCAGATTAGTGATCTACAAGTAATAGGCAAAGACACACAATGCCCCTCCACGGTATAGCGTGTTGAATAGAGACTGCTCTTAGCAACCTGGCTGTCGGGTAGCTAAGCAGGCGCCCAGCTATGTGGTAGCAGTCGCTCGATCTCGCTGGCCCGCTGCGTCCGCTTACCGTCAGCCGCATCGGCGAACGTCAG
>NZ_JAPYKM010000046.1:0-46731 GCF_029623465.1 Pseudomonas sp. RIT-To-2
AGCCTGTGGGACCGGGCGAAGCTCGGGAAGGCTGCATCGCGCTGGGCCTGATGCACCGCGCCGCCTGCTTCCCGAGCTGGCGCCCGGTCCTACCGAGATGCCTGAGGCTGCGGGGCTTGCCTGTGGGACCGGGCGAAGCTCGGGAAGGCCGCAGCGCGCTGTGCCTGATACACCGCGCCGTCCGCTTCCCGAGCTGGCGCCCGGTCCTACCGAGATGCCTGAGGCAGCGGGGCTTGCCTGTGGGACCGGGCGAAGCTCGGGAAGGCCGCGCCGCGCTGGGCCTGATGCACCGCGCTGCCCGCTTCCCGAGCTGGCGCCCGGTCCTACCGAGATGCCTGAGGCTGCGGGGCTTGCCTGTGGGACCGGGCGAAGCTCGGGAAGGCCGCACCGCGCTGGGCCTGATGCACCGCGCTGCCCGCTTCCCGAGCTGGCGCCCGGTCCTACCGAGATGCGTGAGGCTGCGGGGCTTGCCTGTGGGGCCGGGCGAAGCTCGGGAAGGCTGCACCGCGCTGGACCTGATACACCGCGCCGCTCGCTTCCCGAGCTGGCGCCCGGTCCCACAGGGGTGCCTGAAGCTGTGGGGTTTGCCGGTAGGACCGGGCGAAGCTCGGGAAGGCTGCACCGCGCTGGGCCTGACTCACCGTCGGGCGCCCTGCCCCTGGCCTGACGGGTATCAGAACAGCCCCATCTGCCCCCCGATCAAGGTGCCGAAGTCATCGTCCACAAAAGGTAGAATGCCGTCCGCCACCGGTTGCAGTTGACGGCTGATGTAGTGGTCGTAGTCAATGGCCGCGTCCACCGCCTCCAACGGCTGCGGGCCAGCCAGGGTGATGATGTAGCTGATCCAGCCCCCACGCTGGTATTGCAGCGGCCGCCCCTGGCGGGCATTGAATTCATCGGCCAGGCGCGCGGCACGCACATGGGGCGGGACGTTGCGTTCATAGTCGTCCAGGGGCCGGCGCAGGCGCTTGCGGTACACCAACTGTTCGTCCAGCTCGCCCGCCAGGGTGCGCTGCACCAGGTCACGCACATAGTCCTGGTAGGGACGGTGATGGAAAATGCGCTCGTACAATTGCTGCTGGAATGCCCGCGCCAGGGGCGACCAGTCGGTGCGTACCGTTTCCAGTCCCTTGTAGACCATCTCCTCGCGGCCATCGGCTCGCCGCACCAGGCCGGCGTAGCGCTTCTTGCTGCCCTCCTCGGCCCCCCGAATGGTGGGCATCAGGAAGCGCGTGAAGTGGGTTTCGAACTGTAATTCCAAGGCACTTTGCAAGCCGTACTCGGCCAGCAGGTGTTCACGCCAGAAAACGTTGACGTGGTTCACCAGCGCCCGGCCAATGTCGGCGGCTTCCTGCTGGCCATGGGCGCGCTTGAGCCAGACGAACGTGGAGTCGGTGTCGCCGTAGATCACTTCGTAGCCCTGTGCCTCCACCAGTTGCCGGGTGCGCTGCATGATCTGGTGGCCACGCAGGGTGATGGACGAAGCCAGCCGAGGGTCGAAAAACCGGCAGCCACTGGAACCCAGCACCCCATAGAACGCATTCATGATGATCTTCAGGGCCTGGGACAACGCTGCGTTGCCTTCGGCCTTGGCGGCTTCGCGGCCCTGCCACACGCTTTGGACGATGGCGGGCAGGCAGTGCCGTTCGCGAGAAAAGCGCGCGCCCAGGAACCCCGGCACCGAATGCTCGTCATCAGGCTCGCGCAACCCCTCCACCAAACCGATGGGGTCGATGAGAAAGCTGCGGATGATCGAGGGGTACAGGCTCTTGTAGTCCAGCACCAGCACCGACTCGTAAAGGCCTGGCCGCGAATCCATGACAAAACCACCCGGGCTGGCCTGGGGCGGGCGCTCGCCCAGGTTGGGGGCGACGAAACCCTGGCGGTGCATCAGCGGCAGGTAAAGGTGGGTGAACGCGGCCACCGAGCCACCACTCTGGTCGGCCGGCAGCCCGGTGACCGTGGCGCGCTCAAGCAGGAAGTCCAGCAAACGGGTCTTGTCGAAGATGCGCAGTACCAGCTCGCAGTCCTTGAGGTTGTAGCGTGCCAGCGCGGGCTTGTCTTCGGCGAACAGGCGGTTGATTTCGTCCATGCGCTGGTAAGGCGTGGAAATGTCCTTGCCCTCGCCCAGCAGCGTCTGGGCGACGTTTTCCAGACTGAACGACGGAAAACTCCAGGTGGCCTGACGCAAGGCTTCGATACCATCGATAATCAGGCGTCCGGCGGCGCTGGCAAAGTAGTGCCCATTGCCACTGCCGTGTTCGCGCCACAGCAGCTCGGCGCCGTTGCGCCCCATCCGCAAGGGCACACCGTGCCGGCGCGCCTGCTCGTGCAGCACCCGCAGGTCGAACTGCACCACGTTCCAGCCGATGATGGCGTCCGGGTCGTGGTCTGCCAGCCATTGGTTCAGGCATTCGAGCAACTGCACCGGCGAAGCGCAGTACTGCAGGTCGAAATCCACCGCCGTGGCATCACCGTTGGCCGGCCCCAGCATGTACACCTGGCGCTGGCCGCACCCCTGCAAGCCGATGCAGTACAGCTCGCCACGCTCGGTGGTTTCGATATCCAGGGACAGCAGTTTCAGCACCGGACGGTAATCCTTTTCCGGTTTCAACTGGGCACCGTGCAACAACCCCTGCTCATCCACGTGGCCGGTAAACCGGACCGGGGCCGTGATGAACCGTTCCATCAGGTAGCGTTCCGGCGGGCGCACATCGGCCTCATACACGTCCACGCCGGCCCGGCGCAGGCTTTTTTCCAGGTCCAGCAGGTGACGGTATTGCTGGCAGTACAGGCCCATGACCGGCCGATGGTGGAAGTCCTGCAGGCCCAACGGGCGCAGTTCACCGAGGGTTTCGCGCACCAGTACGGCCCGGGCCTGCGCTTCATGGGCCTGGGGCACGAACGCTACCGAAGGTTGCACGGGCAGGCGCACCTGCCGGGGCCCAGCGTCGGTGGCGAGCCAGAACTCGACCTCCGTACCCGCCGGCGTATCGCGCCAATGGCGGGTCAGGATAAAACCTTGCTGGACATCCACTGCACGGACCTCGTTGAACGGCTGGGCAAAGCGCCATTGTACCCGTTCACGCCGGAGATTTGACGGGGGGCCAGGCTTTGCCCAAGCTACGCGTCTTTCCACTCGCATTGCGGACAACCACTGAGTGAAAATTTCAGCGTTCAACTGGCCACGCCTGCTGCTGGCCGCCACCGGTGTACTGGTGCTGCTGGCCGGCTGTGACTTCGGCAAGCCCAAGCCCCCTGCCCCCACCACCTATACCAGCGTCGACTGGAGCGCCTTGCCAGCGGTGAGCGACACCGACCTGCTGGCCGGCTTCACTGCCTGGAACTCGGCGTGCCAGCGCCTGGCCAAGGACCCGGTATGGGGCGCCACCTGCGCCGCCGCGGCCCAGGTGCCGGCGCAACCCGCCGCGATACGCACGTTCCTGCAAACCCAGTTGCAGGTCTACAGCCTGCGTTCCGGCGACAACCAGGACCGAGGCCTGATCACCGGCTACTACGAACCGGTCTACGGCGGCAGCCTGACCCAGGATGAACAACACAGCGTGCCCGTGCTGGGGGTTCCCGACGACCTGATCATCGTCAACCTGGACAGCCTCTACCCCGAGCTCAAGGGCAAGCGCCTGCGCGGGCGCCTGGACGGCCGCATCCTGCGGCCTTATGACGACGCCTCCACGATCAACAGCAAAGGCGTCAACGCCCCGGTACTGGCGTGGCTGAACAACCCCATGGACCTGCAGTTCCTGCAGATCCAGGGCTCGGGACGCATCCGCCTGGACAGCGGGCGCCAACTGCGCATCGCCTACGCCGACCAGAATGGCTACCCATACAAGCCGGTGGGCCGCTGGCTGGTGGAACAGGGCCTGCTGAAAAAAGAGGAAGTCAGCATGGGCAGGATCCGCGACTGGGCCACCGCCAACCCCGAACGGGTGCCGGAACTGCTGGCGAGCAACCCCAGCTACGTGTTCTTCACCACCCGCCCGGACAGCAACGAAGGCCCCCGCGGTTCGCTCAACGTGCCTTTGACCGCGGGCTACAGCGTGGCCATCGACCGCAAGGTGATCCCCCTGGGCAGCCTGTTGTGGCTGAACACCACCAGCCCCGACGGCAAAACCGTGACCCGCCCCGTGGCAGCCCAGGACACCGGCGGCGCCATTGCCGGCGAAGTGCGCGCGGACCTGTTCTGGGGCACCGGCGACAAGGCCGGTGAGCTGGCCGGCAACATGAAGCAGCAAGGGCAGATCTGGTTGCTGTGGCCCAAGGGCGCGCCGGCGCCGAAGGTGCAATAAAGCCATCGATTGATAGGGCGCGACCTTGCAGGGAGCGCCAACCTCTACGACGCTGTAAGGACAATAACGCCCAGGAACCGTAGAGGCCGCCATGAAAACCGTCGCTGATTTACTCAAGCTCAAGGCCCAGCAACACCAGCAAGTCCATACCATCGGCCCGGACCAGATGGTGCTGGATGCGCTGAAGCTGATGGCGGAAAAGAACATCGGCGCCCTGCCGGTCGTCAAGGACGGGGCCGTGGTAGGCATCATCAGCGAGCGCGATTACGCGCGCAAGGTCGTGTTGCAGGGCCTTTCGTCGGTGGGCACGCCGGTCAGCAGGATCATGAGCGCCAAAGTCATCACCGTCGACCCGCACAAGCAGGTCGATGCCTGCATGAACATCATGACTGACGGCCATCTGCGCCACCTGCCGGTGGTGCAGGACGGGCAGTTGCTGGGCCTGCTGTCCATCGGCGACCTGGTCAAGGAAGCCATTGCCGAGCAGGCCGACCTGATCCGCCAGCTGGAACAATATATTCGCGGCGAGTAGGTTCGCGCCCGGGGCGTCGCAGGTATACTGCGCGCCCCCGGGGATGGCCCCGGCCCAGACCCGCACTGCCCGGAGCACCCCATGAGCGTCGACCAACCAGCCACCCCGTCCCCCGCTACCGGCGACGACAGCCAGCAAGCCGTGCCGGCTTTCAGCTTCCCCTTCAAGCCCGGCGCTTTCGCTGCGGCGAAGAAGGCCGCCACTTACCCGGGCGCCGGCAAGTCCAACCACGACAAGACCCCAGGGCGCGCGCCCAACGGTACCCGACGCTCCATGGGCAAACGCTGAGTCAGCGGTTGACGTCCACCACCACCCGACCACGAACCTGGCCGTCCATGAGCTGAGCCGCCACCGCAACGACCTCGCTCAAGCCTATTTCGTGGCTGATCAGCGCCAGCAGGTCACGGTCCAGATCACGGGCCAGGCGTTCCCAGGCTTCGATTCGGTCGGCCTGGGGGCGCTTCACGCTGTCGATGCCCAGCAGCGATACCCCGCGCAGGATGAACGGCGCCACCGAGCCAGGAAAGTCCATGCCCTGGGCCAGGCCACAGGCGGCCACCGCGCCGTGGTAGCGGGTGGTGGCGCAGACGTTGGCCAGGGTGTGGCTGCCCACTGAGTCCACCGCGCCCGCCCAGCGCTCCTTGCCCAACGGCTTGCCTGGTTCGGCCAGGCTGGCGCGATCGATGACCTCGCTGGCCCCCAGGCGCTTGAGGTATTCGTGTTCGCTGCTGCGGCCGGTCGAAGCAACCACGCGGTAGCCCAGGCGCGCCAACAAGGCGATGGCGAAGCTGCCGACGCCGCCGTTGGCGCCGGTCACCAGCACGTCGCCCTGGTCCGGGGCAACACCGTGACGCTCCAGGGCGATCACGCAAAGCATCGCGGTGTAGCCAGCCGTACCGATGGCCATGGCTTCAGCCGGGGTAAAGGCACTGGGCAGCGGAATCAGCCAGTCGCCGTTCACCCGCGCTTTCTGCGCCAGGCCGCCCCAGTGCCCTTCGCCCACCCCCCAGCCATTGAGCAGCACGGTGTCACCCGGCTGGCAGAAGGCGTGGGAGCTGTGGCTGACAGTGCCGACCAGATCGATGCCCGGCACCATGGGAAAGCTGCGCACCACCGGGCCCTTGCCGGTAATGGCCAGGCCATCCTTGTAGTTCAGGGTGCTGTAGGCCACGTCGACGGTCACATCACCTGCGGGCAACTGGTCCTCGTCCAGCGCCTGCACCGTGGCGCGCTGCCCGGTATCGTCCTTTTCGATCACAATGGCATTGAACATGCTGCTCTTCCTCTTTTAGACCGACTGTCTATAAATTGGCATGAAAAAGCCGGCACGGGGCCGGCTCGGTGCTTCAGATCTGGAAAAACGCCGAGCGCAGGAAGCCGCTGACGAAGGTACGCATGGGCTGCGCGCTGCGCACCAGGCGCGCGCGCAGCACGGCGCCTTCCCAGCCCGTCCAGAAGAACGCGGCCAACTCGTCGCAATCAGCGTCCCTGGGCAAATCACCGCTGGCCTGGGCCGCCTTCAGGCAAGCGCTCAGGCGCTGTTGCCAGTCGGCGAACACGGCTTCGATGGCCTCGCGGTAGCCCTCCGGCAGCACCGAGATTTCCTGCCCCAGGTTACCCACCAGGCAGCCGCGGCGGTACTCATGCCGGGCCATGCCCTTCTGGGCATCCTCGGCGAATGCCAGGATGCGCTCCAGCGGCGCCACGGACTCGTCCAGCAGCCAGTGGTCGAGCTTGCGGGCGAAATACTGCGCGTAGTTGTCCAGCAGCGCCCGCCCGAAGGCATCCTTGCTGGCGAAATAGTGATAGAACGAGCCCTTGGGCACGCCGACCCGCTTGAGGATCATGTCGATGCCGGTGGCGCTGAAGCCTTGCTCGGTGAGGATTTCGGTACCACAGCGCACCAGTAGCTCACGAGTATCATAATGCTCGCGGGGTACCTTCGGAGGGCGGCCGGGTCTGCGGGGTGCGGGTGCTGTGGTTGGCGTAGTCATGGAACTGGATATTAGACTGGCCGTCTCGATTGTCAACTGGTTATGCCGATTCTGCGGACGGGACAGTCCCTGAACGGATTCTCTCTGGTAAGGGTAGGCACGTTATGGCGCTTCGCTATATATTCGGCTGCATAACGAGAATATCCATCCCAAGGAGCTCCACGATGCCTGTCACCCCCCCACGCCTGGCCCTGCTGGGTCTGTTCGCGGCCCTGGCCTTCAACGCCCAGGCCGATGAAGTCCAGGTGGCTGTCGCCGCCAATTTCACCGCGCCGATCCAGGCCATCGCCAAGGACTTCGAAGCCGACACCGGCCACAAGCTGGTGGCGGCCTACGGCGCTACCGGCCAGTTCTACACCCAGATCAAGAATGGCGCGCCGTTCGAGGTGTTCCTGGCCGCCGACGACACCACCCCGGCCAAGCTGGAAAGTGAAGGTGACACCGTCAAGGGCTCGCGCTTCACCTACGCGGTAGGCACCCTGGCCCTGTGGTCGGCCAAGGACGGTTACGTGGACAGCAAGGGGGAAGTACTGAAAGCCAACCAGTACCAGCATCTGTCTATCGCCAACCCCAAGGCCGCCCCGTACGGCCTGGCGGCCACCCAGGTGCTGGACAAGCTGAAACTGACCGAAGCCACCAAGGCCAAGATCGTCGAAGGCCAGAACATCACCCAGGCCTACCAGTTCGTTTCCACCGGCAATGCCGAACTGGGCTTCGTGGCCCTCTCGCAGATCTTCAAGGACGGCAAGGTCACCAGCGGCTCGGCGTGGATCGTGCCGGCCAACCTGCATGACCCCATCAAGCAGGACGCGGTCATTCTCGACAAGGGCAAGGACAGCGCCGCGGCCAAGGCCCTGGTGCAATACCTCAAGGGCCCGAAAGCCGCTGCCATCATCAAGTCCTACGGCTACGAACTCTGATGCCACTGGACGCAAGTGATCTGTCGGCCATCTGGCTGACGGTCAAACTGGCGTCGCTGACCACCCTGTTGCTGCTGGTGATCGGCACGCCGATCGCCTGGTGGCTGGCCCGCACTCGCTCGCGCCTGCGCGGGCCGGTGGGGGCAGTGGTGGCCTTGCCGTTGGTGCTGCCGCCCACCGTCATCGGTTTCTACCTGCTGCTGGCCATGGGGCCCAACGGTTTCATCGGCCACGCTACCCAGGCACTGGGCCTGGGTACCCTGACCTTCAGTTTCGCTGGCCTGGTGATCGGCTCGGCCCTCTATTCCCTGCCTTTCGTGGTGCAGCCGCTGCAGAACGCCTTCACCGCCATTGGCGACCGCCCACTGGAAGTGGCCGCTACCCTGCGTGCCTCGCCCTGGGACTGCTTTTTCACCGTGGTCATGCCCTTGGCACGCCCCGGCTTCGTAACCGCCAGTATCCTGGGTTTTGCCCATACGGTGGGTGAGTTCGGCGTGGTGCTGATGATCGGCGGCAATATCCCCGACAAGACTCGCGTGGTCTCGGTACAGATCTACGACCACGTGGAAGCCATGGAGTACGGTCAGGCCCACTGGCTGGCCGGCGCCATGCTGGTGTTCTCGTTCCTGGTGCTGCTGGCCCTGTATGGCCGTGGCCACGCCAAAGCTCGCTGGAGTTGACCCCGTGACCCTGACGGCCCGTATCCGCCACCGTTTTCCCGACTTCACCCTGGACGTTGACCTGCACTTGCCCGGGCGCGGCGTCAGCGCCCTGTTTGGCCAGTCCGGCTCGGGCAAGACCACCTGCCTGCGTTGCCTGGCGGGGCTGGAACAGGCGGCCGATGCCTACATCGAAGTCAACGGCCAGGTCTGGCAGGACAGCCAGCGCGGCCTGTTTCTGCCACCGCATCAGCGCCCCCTGGGCTATGTGTTTCAAGAGGCCAGCCTGTTCACCCACCTGAGCGTGCGGCGCAACCTGGAATACGGCTGGCGGCGCATCCCGGCCCACCAGCGCAAAGTGCAATGGGAGCAGGCCTGCGGCCTCTTGGGCATCCGCCATCTGCTGGAGCGCATGCCTGGCCACCTGTCCGGCGGCGAACGCCAGCGCGTGGGTATCGCCCGGGCCCTGCTGACCAGCCCCGGGCTGCTGTTGATGGACGAACCGCTGGCGGCCCTGGACAGCCAGCGCAAGGCCGAGATCCTGCCGTACCTGGAACGCCTGCACGACGAACTGGAGATCCCGGTGGTGTACGTCAGCCACGCCCAGGACGAAGTGGCGCGCCTGGCCGACCACCTGGTGTTGCTGGACAAAGGCCAGGTACAGGCCAGCGGCCCAGTGAGCCAGACACTGGCCCGGCTGGATTTGCCGCTGGCCCTGGGCGACGACGCCGGCGTGGTGATCGAGGGCCGGGTGGTCGGCCACGATGCCGACTACCAGTTGTTGAGCCTGGGGCTGCCCGGCAGCACCCTGCACCTTCGCGTGGCACACGGGCCTCTGGCCCCGGGCAGCGCCCTGCGTGCCAAGGTGCAGGCGCGCGACGTGAGCCTGAGTCTGGACGGCCAGGGGCAAAGCAGCATCCTCAACCGCCTGCCCGCGGTCGTCACCGGCTGGCGGGCCGCGGACAACAACGCCCATGTACTGGTCAGCCTCGACGTCGACGGCACCGCGCTGCTGGCGCGGATCACCCGGTATTCGTGGGACCAGCTGGGGCTGGCGGTCGGGAGCGGGGTGTGGGGGCAGATCAAGGCAGTGGCGGTCTTGGCTTAGCGGTCTGGTTGAATGGCATGAAGGCCACCGGGGGCATGCATCTGGAAGACACCCCCCAATAACCCCACACCCTTGATACACTCCCCCCAACTGCAATCACCACCTAACCGGTTCCCCTCATGAAGGCCCTGCGCCCAACTCGCTTGCCCATCCTGCGCCACCTGCTGCGCCCCCTGCTCGACCCGCACCGCCGCTACCTGTATGCCCGCTACATCCACGCCGGGCGCGTGGCCGTAGGGCTGCTGGCGTCGATCCTGCTGACCACAGGCCTGAACCTGCCACACGGTGAATGGGCGTCGGTGACGCTGCTGATCGTGATCGGCGGCCTGCAGCACCAGGGCAATATCGGGCGCAAATCGCTGGAGCGTGCTTACGGCACCTTGATCGGCGCGGCGCTGGGGCTGATCCTGGTGTTGCAACAGCAATGGCTGCACCAGCAATGGCTGACATACGTGGCCATGTCGACCGTCTGCGGGTTCTTCGCCTACCACGCCATCGGCAAAGGCGGCTACATCGCCCTGCTTTCGGCCATCACGGTATTCATCGTCGCCGGGCACGGCGACAACCCGGTCAGCGATGGCCTGTGGCGCACGGTGGATATCCTCATCGGCATTGTCCTGGCACTGGCGTTTTCCTTCGCCATCCCGCTGTACGCCGTGTATTCCTGGCGTTTCAGCCTGGCCAAGGGCTTGCGCGGCTGCGCCAAGGCATATGGGCGCATCCTCAACGGCCACTCGGTGACAGACGATGAATACCTCAAACTGGCGGCACAGCTGAACGGCATCATGGTGCAACTGCGCTCGCTGATGCCGTCGGTGTCCAAGGAAGTGCGTATCCCGCTCACTGAGCTGGAGGTAATCCAGGGCCAGTTCCGCCTGTGCCTGAGTACCCTGGAACTGCTGTCCAACCTGCGCCCCCGTGACCATGGCGACTGGCACGCCTGGCTGCACCCGGAGCACCGGCAGATCAACCGGCAGTTGATCGCCATGGCCCGCGCCCTGGAAACCGGCGCCACTGACCGCCTGGCACGCCGAGTGGAGCGTGGCGCCGAGATAGAGCACGCCGTGGTGCCCGCCTCCCAGGATGCCCAGGGTTTCCGCCTGTTGACGCTGCAACTGGCGACCACCCTGGAAGGCCTGCGCCAGCGCCTGGACAAGACCGCCAAACGCTGGAATATCTGATCAGGCCGTTTGCGCGGCGCTGGTCGGCACCGCGTAGCGGCCATAACCCACCAGCACCAGCCCAAGCAAGGCCAGTACGCCACCGGCGGGCGCGATCCAGGCGTAGCCCATTCCCAGGGTCAGCACCCCGCCACCGACGGCCGCACCCAGGCCGTTGCCCAGGTTGAACGCCCCGATGTTCACCGATGACGCCAGGCCTGGCGCCTCGTGGGCCGCTTGCATCACGCGCATCTGCAACGGCGGGATGACAGCGAAGGTAGCCGTGCCCCACAGCAGCATCAGGACGACCGCGCTGGTATGCCCTTGCAGCAGCACCGGCATGCCCAGCATCAACGCCGCCAACAACAGCAGAAAGCCGGCCAGCGTGCCTTCCAGCGAGCGGTCGGCAAGCTTGCCACTGAGAAAATTGCCCAGCGTGAAACCGATACCAATCATGACCAGCATGGCGGTCACGAAAGCCGGTGTCGCGTGGATCAGGTTTTCCAGCACCGCCGCCACGTAGGTGTACAGGGTGAACATGGCGCCCGCGCCCAGCACCGTCGTCAGCAGCGCGCGTACCACGGCGGGGCGAATCAGCACGCGCAATTCCGCACGCACATCAGGTTTCTTGCCTTTTTCCCCACGGGGCAACCAGCACGCCAGGGCCAGCATGGCCACCGCGCCGAGCCCTGCGGTGGCAGCGAAGGCCATGCGCCAGCCAATGGTCTGCCCCAGCCAGGTGGCGGCCGGCACACCGCCGATGTTGGCGATGGTCAGGCCCATGAACATGGTCGCCACCGCGCCTGCGCGCTTGTCAGCCGGCACCAGGCTGGCGGCCACCACCGAACCGATGCCGAAAAACGCACCATGGGCCAGGCTGGTGAATACCCGCGACAGCAGCAGGGTGTCATAACCCGGGGCCACTGCCGACAGCAGGTTGCCCACGGTGAAAATTGCCATCAGCCCCACCAGGGCCGCCTTGCGCCGCCACGGCGCGAGCAGCAGGGTCATCAGCGGCGCTCCCACCATCACGCCGATGGCATAGGCGCTGATCAGCAGCCCGGCGGTAGGGATAGACACCTGCACGCCGTCGGCAATCACCGGCAGCAGTCCCATGGGGGCAAACTCGGTGGTGCCAATGGCGAAAGCCGCCAGGGCCAGCGCGAACAGAATCAACTTCATGAAATCAGACCTCCCAGTCCTAAAACATACTTGCGAGTAGCATTTGCCGAAAAAGGCTACTCTTGAGTAAGATTACTCACAAGTGAATATTTCCCTGCCAGACATTCTGGAACCGCCATGTCCACCCTGCTCCCTCGTACCAAGGGCGAACAGACCCACGCCCGCCTGCGCCGCGTAGCCGCCGCCGAGTTCGCCCAGCGCGGTTTCCACAGCACCAAGGTCAGTGACATCGTCAAGGCCAGCGGCCTGAGCCAGCCGACCTTCTACAGCTACTTTGAGAGCAAGGAGGCCGCCTACGAAGAACTGGTGGGCGAATTTCGCCAGCGCCTGGAAGCGCTTATCAGCACCCTGCTGATCAAGACGTCCCTGGAGACCGGGCAATTGGTGGACAGCGTGGCCGAAAGCTTTCTGAAGTTCTTCGACTTCCTGGCCCAGGACCCTGACCTGACCCAGATCGGCTTTTTTCAGCCACCGGGCTGCACCCTGACCAAAGCCGGCATGGCCCGCTGGATCGGCAACAACATCGCCAAGGAACAGCAGATAGGGCTGTTTCGCAGCGACGTACCGGCGCAGATGATCGGCAAGGCATTTGTCGGCATGGTCGACCAGATGGGCCGCGACGTGGTGGATGCGCCGACGCGCCGGGCCAATGCCAGGTGGTGCGCGGTGTTGCTGTGTGAAGGGTTGCGGTTCAGGTAGGTCAGCGATGCCCCCTGGTGGGTCGGGATCCGCAGAAACAGAAAAGCTGTATATCCATACACATTTTTCTTGCCCCCTGCCCGTTCACCCGCCATCCTATACCTACCCATCACCACCCCAACGACCCTGCCCATGCGCCTCTACCTCTGCGAAAAACCCTCCCAGGCCAAGGACATCGCCAAGGTGCTGGGCGCCAGCCGCCGCGGCGATGGCTGCTGGGTGGGCACCGACGTGACGGTGACCTGGTGCATCGGCCACCTGCTGGAAACCGCGCCGCCCGACGCTTACGACGAACGCTACAAGCGCTGGGTGCTGACGGACCTGCCCATCATCCCGGAAAAGTGGAAGATGCTGGTCAAGCCCAAGACCGCCAGCCAGTTCAAGGTCGTCAAGCGCCTGCTGGGTGAGGCCCGGGAACTGGTGATCGCCACCGACGCCGACCGCGAGGGCGAGATGATCGCCCGCGAACTGCTTGAACACTGCCGCTACCGGGGCCCGGTGCAGCGCCTGTGGCTGTCGGCGCTGGATGACGCCTCGATCCGCAAGGCGCTGGCGGCCCTCAAACCCGGCACGGAAACCTTCAGCCTCTACCACTCGGCCCTGGGCCGCTCGCGGGCCGATTGGCTGATCGGCATGAACATGAGCCGGCTGTTCACCCTGCTGGGCCGCCAGTCCGGCTATCAGGGCGTGCTGCCTGTGGGCCGGGTACAGACCCCGACCCTGCGCCTGGTGGTGGACCGCGACCGCAGCATCGCCGCCTTCGTGCCGGCCCCGTTCTGGGCCATCGACGTGCAACTCGACCCACGCGGCACGCCCTTCACCGCGCAATGGTGCCCACCCGAGGATGCCTGCGACGACCAGGGTCGCTGCCTGCAGCAGCCACTGGCGCAGGCGGCGGCCGAAGCCTTGCGCGGCGCCGCCAGTGCCCGGCTGGTGAAATTGCGCACCGAGCGCATGCGCGAGGCGGCGCCCTTGCCTTTTGACCTGGGTACCCTGCAGGAAGTGTGCTCGAAGAAACTGGGGCTCGGCGCCCAGGAAACCCTGGACATCGCCCAGGCCCTCTACGAGCAGTACAAGGTCATCACCTACCCGCGCAGCGACTGCGGCTACCTGCCCAACAGCCAGCACAGTGAGGCGCCGGCCATCATCGCCGCGCTGGGCCGTGCCGACCCGAGCCTGGCCGAGTTGATGAAGCACATCGACACCAGCCGCCGCTCCCGCGCCTGGAACGATGCCAAGGTCAGCGCCCACCACGGCATCATTCCCACGGCCGCCGGCACCGACCTGGGCCGCCTGGCAGGCAAGCAACGGGCCGTGTATACCCTGATCCGCGCCCGCTACCTGGCGCAGTTCCTGCCCAACCATGAATTCGACCGCACCCAGGCCGATTTCGACTGCGCTGGCCAGCGCCTGCGTGCCGTGGGCAAACGCATCGTCGAGCCCGGCTGGCGCCGCGCCTTGCCCGAGGCCCTGGCCCCGGCGCGTGGCCGCGAGGCGCCGCCGCCCCAGGCACTGCCTGCCCTGCGCGAAGGCGAGGACTATGACGTGGGCGACGTCACCCTCAAGGACCTGTGGACCCAGCCGCCCAAGCCCTTCACCGAAGGCGACCTGATCAAGGCCATGAAAAACGTCGCCAAGCTGGTGGACGACCCCCGCCTGAAACAGAAACTCAAGGACACCACCGGCATCGGCACCGAAGCGACCCGCGCGGGCATCATCCAGGGCCTGATCGACCGCGGTTACCTGGCCAAGAACGGCAAGGCACTCAATGCCACGCCGGCGGCGTTCAGCCTCATCGACGCGGTACCCCGGGCCATCGCCGACCCTGGCACCACGGCCATCTGGGAACAGGCCCTGGACATGGTGCAAAGCGGCGAAATGAGCCTGGAGGAGTTCGTCGCCAAGCAGTCAGCCTGGATGAGCCGCCAGGTAGAACGCTGCGCGGGCCTGAGCCTGACCATCAGCGGCCCGGCCAGCCCGCCAGGCCGCGGCGCGCCGTGGAAGAAAAAACGCAAGTCGGCACCGCGCAAAGGCGCCGCGCCGCGCACTCGCAAACCCAAGGCCGCGGCAACCTGAAAGGTGCAAACCTGATATCGTCTGGCCCCACCGTTGAATGGAAAGGATCCCCCCGATGCTTGCTTTCGTTGCCCTGTCGGTCGTTTTCGGCGCTGGCGCCACCGCGCTGCTGGACCTGTGGAACCTGCTGCTGAACAAGGTCTTTGGCCTGCCCATTCCTCCCTGGCACCTGATCGGGCGCTGGTTCGCCGGTTTGCCGCGGGGCCAGTTCGTCCACCAGCAGGGCATTGGCAAATCCACCCCCGTGCCGCGCGAACTGGCCATTGGCTGGGTGATGCACTATGTCACCGGCATAGTCTTCGCCGCCGCGTTGCTGCTCATCTGGGGCCCGGGCTGGGCGGCGGCGCCCACCTTCGCGCCAGCGCTGATCGTCGGCCTGGTCACCGTGGGCGCCGGTTGGTTCATCCTGCAGCCGGGCATGGGCGTTGGCGTCGCCTGCTCGGGCGCCCCCAACCCGGCGCGGGCAAGGTTGCTCAATGTGGTGGGCCATGTGGTGTTCGCCGCAGGCCTCTACCTCACCGCCCGCCTGCTGGCGTGACCCCGGGGGCCACACGCCCGACTATTGCACCGGCAGGAAGTTGAGAAACAACAGACTCTGGGCGTAATTCAGACCAATCCGTCTATACCGCTCATCGAGCATCTGGGTCACCAGGTCAAGGCGCGCGACAATCTTGCCGAACTCGGTCGCGAAACTCAGGTTGCTGCCTTCTTCCGATATCGCATTGGAAAACAGCAGCGGCTCGCCCTGCGCGTCCTGGCGCTGGCTGAGCAGCCAGGTGGCCTTCTCGATGTTGCGCGCGGCGTTGTTGATGAAGGTCGGGTTGAGGCTGTCGGTCATGTAGAAGGTGGTGCGGTTGCCGTGGGCAGTCACCAGCATGCTGCCAATGGCGTAGATGAAGGCCCCCACCCGGTCGCCGAGAAACTCCGGGCTCAGCGCGTAACTCAATGCTGCCAGGTCCTTGCGCCCGCCCAACTGCGGCAAGGGTTTTTGCTGTTCAATAGCCAGGCTCACCTGGCGCTCCGCCGTGGCCGCATCCAGAAAACCCGACCGCTGCCACTGCGCCGGGTTGCGCAGGTACAGCTTGTTCATCAACAGGTACAGGCTCTGCAGGTTATCGTTCATGGCCAAGGTGGTCATGCGGTCCACGCTGGTCTGGAAGAACTCGTCCGGCTTGCCATTGCCCAACTGCGTGGCAATGTCCTGGCCAGTCTGGCGGCTGCAGCCCTGAGCAACGAGCAGCATGCTCGACACCAGGCAAAAGGTGAAAACAGAAGTCAGTACGGAACGCATCGGCAAGTCGGGTCAGGGCGGAGGAAGGAAAGCGACGGCGACCTATAGAGGGGCAAAACGGCAAAAAGTGCGATACACGGCAAAAACCCGACACGCCGTGGCCCACCTTGGTAATTGGTCGGGATTCAACAAAACGTCACATCCAATGCTTTGTGAATGGGCCCACAGCCGGTACCCTCCCTGTTCATGCCACCCAGGACCCAGCCCTTGATCGCGTTACACTCGCTTCCGGCCATCGACCCCACCGTCACCTGCGACACCTGCGCGGCCAAATGCTGCCGCCTGGAGGTGATGCTGATCACCGACACCGGTGTGCCCGAGCGTTTCATCGCCACCGATGACTGGGGCTCGCAGACCATGGCACGGCTGGACGACGGCTGGTGCGCGGCGCTGGACCGGCGCACCATGAGCTGCAGCATCTACCGCCAGCGCCCGCTGATCTGCCGCGAGTTCGACATGGGCGGCAGTGATTGCCTGGAAGAACGTCAGGTGCCCTGACCGCCCACTGTTCACACCATGGCTCGGCGTCGCGGCCGCACATAGGCCAGGGACGAGCGAATGCGCCCGGCCAGCGAACTGGCGCCATGCAGGTTGTCGTAATGGAACACCGCCGTGGCGCGAATCCCGTTGGGGTCGGCCGGCAGGTTGGTGTGCAGCGACCGATACCCCCAGAACAGGTACATGTTGCCCGGTTCCATGGCCACCTGCGTGAAGCGGCTGCTGCCCTGTTCCCAGGCCTTGATCAGGTGGCGCTGGCTCCAGCGGTTGTCCACCTTGAGCTTGTCGATCAGGTTCATGGCGTAACTGCCACGCAGCGGACGCTTGCTGGGCAACATCAGCAGATCGCCCTTGGCACCATCAGGCAGACACACCGGCATGATGGTAGTGAGCACGAATGAGTCGTAGTGAAAAATCATCGATTCACGCCGGCCGGTATCGCCCACCAGGCAGCGCAACACCTGATGAATACCCTCCTCGCCATCATTGGCGGCGCGCCCGGTGGCCTGGGCGACGATCCGTTTGCACAGGTCCAGCAGCACCGGGGAGCGCCCCCACTCCTGCAGCAAGGTTCCCGCCACGGCCTGGTGACCGGTCAGGGCCACGTAACTGTTGCCGGCCGCCTCCACCGAACGCTTGACCAGCCCCTGCACTTCTTCCAGTTCCGCGGGGCTGGCCCAGCCGGGCAGAACCGCGTAACCCTGCTGATCGATCGATTGGGCCAGCGCCTTGATCTGTTCATCGCTGAACGTTGTGTATTGCATGCTCGTCTCCCCAACTCTGTGATGATTCATGGTTGTTCGAAGCCGCCTGCCAGGCAGTCAGCCGCGTGCCGCCCGCAGGGGCAGCGCTGTTACGGAATCCTCAGGCAGGCGTGATGCAAGACAATGCGTCGATGGTGTCGGTCCACCCACGGCTGATGCAGTGTCGGTCCATCCTTGAGCTCAACCTCTACGGCAGGCGAGGTGCACGGCAGCTAAGTGAAAACCAGTCCCGTTGCACGGTTCGTGACTGCTCTGCTGGCATGGCACGGGCCGGCTCTTCCCTGACCTGGCGGTACAAACGCCCAGGTAGCGCTGAAGCACCACGCGGCCAACCAGCCGGCCAGGGAGCTCGACTGCCCTGCCGGAAAACCGCTGCTTCATCCCTGCGCGTCCCTGCACGCCCAACATCGGCAAGATGCGGAGCAGGCTTGAGATTAGCAGCGACTCTCAAATGCACCTAACGCGCATGACGAAAAGTTCATACCTTTCGTCTAGTTATCGGCGCTGTTCACGGAACTTACACATCGCGCCATAAAAATGGCAGCCTCCACGCTCTCTTCTCGACCGGCGGACAGCACAGGTACCTGGCCTTCAATTGTGAAAAACTTGTTACCTTTTTACGGAACTGGCCTTTTGCCGTTATGTCTGACCCCCGATATCAGGGAGTTTTCCGGCCATGCTTATGCTGCACCGTTTCGAAATCCGCTACTGCCTTCACGGTCGCCCCCACCACTTCCTGCAACGAGATACCTTGATGACCGACGCCGACGCCTGGTACTACGCCGCGCTGCACGCAGGCACAGGCCTGGGCATGGAGGCCATCGAAGACAACAAGGAACAATGGCGGCAACACGCCATGGCGGCGGGTTTGAGTGAGGTACAGTGGGTGAAACTGGCGTGACCCGAAGGTCATTTTCAAGCCTGCCAGTCGCCCTTTTGCCGTTTGCCCCGATGAATACGGGCCCCTTCCGGGAAATATGTAGTGCTCTAAAAAGATCACTACAAAAAGTATTGACGACCTTTCGCGCGCCTTGCATAGTGAAGCTGTCTCCCCGATCGGGAGCCAAGGTAAAGGGTGTCAAAGGCCAGCCGACAAGCCGTCGTCCGGTTGCGTGATGGGTACTGCCCACAAGGCAGATTGATGAAAAGCTGACCAGCATGCCGCCCGCATCGGGCAAAAGGCTGGCGAGACGATCTCAAGATGCTTGTGGCTGACAGCCGTACCGTCGTCCTGACATCCCGGGTTCCGCACGCCTTCCTCGCTGCTGTAGTCATTTTCCATCAACGCTACACACATCCCGCCCTGACCTCTGTACCCGGTGTCTTCACCGTGCAGCGCAGCGCAGTGGCCGATTGGGGGCCATGTTTAAACTCATCACCTACAAAATGAAATAACAGTCGAAGGGGGCTTACATATGAACTTGAACAATCAACCTACCATTGAAGAACTGGCTCAATTGTTCGCATCGCACAAGGACACGCTGGACAACCACATCCTGTGGGTCTGCGAATCGGGCGAAGTTCATATCGACGGGATGGCACGCCACGCAGGCGAGGCCGAATTCGAACAGAGCAAGCCGACCATGCGTGCCCGCCTGCGCACCTACCGTCGGGGCCAGGGCTACATTGGCCGCAAGGCCGCGGCTGACCGGGAATTCCTTGGCCGGGTGCTGCACACCCTCGAGGACCAATGGCCCGAGGCTCGTCGAGCACCACAGGTCAAGGTGATCGACCAGTACTGCTGACGGCCTGGCCTCCTAGCAGCGGCGGCCAGGCCGCTGCTACAGGCCCATCAACTCCCGCACCCGCAAGGTCAGGGTATCCATCCCGAATGGCTTGGTGAGCACATGCATGCCAGGCGCCAGATGGCCGTCACCAATCGCAGCGCTTTCAGCATAACCGGTGATGAACAGGGTCTTCAGGCCTGGCCGCACTTCGCGCGCCGCATCGGCCATTTGCCGGCCGTTCATGCCACCCGGCAAGCCGACATCGGTGATCAGCAGGTCGATGCGCACATCGGAGCGCAGTACCTTGAGCCCCGCGACACTGTCCGCCGCCTCGATCAGGGTGTACCCCAGGTCCTTGAGCACATCGGTCAGCAACATGCGCACGGTCGGTTCGTCATCCACCACCAGAATGGTCTCGCCCACGGCACTGACCGTGACGTCCATCGCCAGCTCAACCTGATCGTGAGGGGCCGGCTGGCCATGATAGCGGGGCAGGAAAATGGTCATGGTAGTGCCCTGGCCCACGGTGGACTCCACGCGCACCTGGCCGCCCGACTGCTTGGCGAACCCGTAGATCATCGACAACCCCAGCCCAGTGCCCTGGCCGATGGGCTTGGTGGTGAAGAACGGATCGAAGATCTTGCCCATCACTTCGCTGGTCATGCCCGTGCCGGTGTCGATCACACACAGGGTCAGGTACTGGCCCTCGGGAACGTCCAGCACCCTCGCCTCCTCGGCGCCGAGCCAACGGTTGGCGGTGAGAATGCGGATAGTGCCGCCACCCAGCATGGCATCGCGGGAGTTGATGCACAGGTTCAACAACGCGTTTTCCAGCTGGCTGACGTCCACCAATGCTGGCCACGCGTCGGGGGCGCCACCGGTCTGCAGGACAATGGCCGGGCCCACGGTGCGCTGGATCAGCTCGGTCATGCCTTCGATCAGCGCGTTGACATCGGTCGGCCGCGGGTCAAGGGTCTGCCGGCGGGAGAATGCCAGCAACCGGTGGGTCAGCGCCGCGGCCCGCTTGGTCGCGCTCTGCGCGGTGGCCAGGTATTTGTCCACCTCCGCCAGGCGGCCCTGGGCAATGCGGCTGCCCATCAGTTCCAGGGCGCCGGAGATACCCGCCAGCAGGTTGTTGAAGTCGTGGGCCAGGCCACCGGTCAATTGGCCGACCGCTTCCATTTTCTGCGACTGGCGCAATTTCTCTTCAGCCTGCATCAATTCGATGGTGCGTTCGGCCACTCGCAATTCCAGGGTTTCGTTGAGCGAGCGCAAGGCCTGGTTGGCGAGGTCGCGCTGGGCCTCCACCGAGCGGCGCTCCTCGACATCGATGAGCACGCCGGGGAAACGCAGCGGCGTACCGTCCTCGGCATGGTCGACGCGGCCGTTCGCCTCGATCCAGTAATAGTGGCCATCGGTACGCCGGACCCGATACTGGTGCGCGTATGCGCCACCCCGGGCGATCACTTCGTTGATGGCGGCGAACAATCCTTCACGATCCTCCGGGTGCACCGTAGCCGCCACCTGGTCCAGGCTCAGCCCTTCGCGGCCCAAGGCCGGATCCAGGCCAAACGCACGGGCGAAGGCCTCATCCACGGTGAAGCTGTCGTTGGGCAGGTCCCAATGCCAGGTACCGAAAATAGCCCCCGCGGCGAGCGCCAGTTGCACACGCTCGATATTTTCCCGGGCCACGGTCTCGCTGTGGCGCAGGCGCTCCTCGGCATCCCGGCGGCCGGTCACGTCACTGAAGAAAATGGCGATCTGCCGGTCGGCCGGGTCACCGACGCGCACCGCGCGTACGTCGAACCAGCGCTGGAAGCTCTTGGCGTAGCTTTCGAAGTTGGCCGGTGTACCGGTCTTGGCCACGTGCCCATACGCTTCGAACCAGAAACGCTCGAGGTCTGGCGCGAACTCGGTGACCCACTTGCCGCGCAGGTTGACACCGGCCTGGCGCTCGAAGGCCGGGTTGGCCTCCACGAAGCGATAGTCCACCGGCTCATCCTGTTCATCGAACTTGACCTGGACAATGGCAAAGGCGGCCTCGATGGTTTCCAGGATGGTGCGAAACCGCTCCTCGCTCTCGCGCAGCGCCGCTTCGGCGGTACGCATGCGCGTCAGGTCGAGCATCGCACCGATCATGCGCACGCCCTGCCCGTGGGCATCGCGGATGATGTAGCCGCGGTCCAATACCTCAGCGTAGGAACCGTTCAGGCGGCGAAAGCGGTACTCGGCCGACCAATCGGTCACCGTGCCGTCGATCACCGCGTCAATGGACGCTCGAACCTGGGCGCGGTCATCGGCGTGAATCTGCCCCAGCCACCATTCGCCCGTCGCTTCCACCGAGGCCAGGGGGTAGCCGTAAGCACGCTCCAGGGCGTCGTTCCATTGCACATGATTAGTGCGCAGGTCCCAATCCCAGACCGCGTCATTGGTGGCCTTCACCGCCAGTTGGTAGCGCGCCTGGGCCTCATGGACCGCCCCCTCCCTGTGCTGGGCAGTGGCAAGTTCCTGGCGCAGTTGCAGCACCTGGGCTTCAAGCGCTTCGCGAGAAAGATGGGTAAGCGTGTCGTTCAATTGCGCACCGTTGCGTTGCGACTGCTATATGCACACCGAGCGTGTGCGCCAGTACCGGACAGGCAGTGCAAGCATCGACCGACCTGGTTCATTACTCCAAGAGTCTGCCACCCACGCCAGCGCTACTCGCCTGCTCTGCCAGGCCATTTCCCAATGACCTGCGCCGCGGCGAAGAGTTGCATGCAGCCGCCTGCCGATGCTGCAGGGCCATGGCAACCCGGTGGGATCGGGCAAAGCTGGGGAAGCGCCCTGTCAGATTGACCGCGTTGTCCGCTTCCCGAGCTACGCCCGGTCCCACAACGGCACGCAGCCACAGGCTCAAGGCAATCTTGTGGGACCGGGCGAAGCTCGGGAAGAGGCCTGTCAGGTCGACCGCATTTGCGCCCGGTCCTGCAATGGCGCGCCGTATCAGGCATACCGCAGGAGGATCGCCCCACAAGACAGCTACGGCGACGGCTGGATATTCTTGTAACTTACCCCGTCGGTTCGGGTGATTTGCCAGCGGTTGGCGCTACGCGGCCCAGTGAACACTACATCCTCGAAGCGCGAGTCCTTCAAACCGTCGATATGCACCCCTGCCGGGCCACTGAACTGAACCCGCTCGAACGATAACCCCTGGTGATAGCTTTTGCTGTCGCTGCCCCCCTTCACCTCGATGGCCATGCCCCGCGTGTTCTCGACACTGACGTCGCTGACGCGCACATCCCGAAATTGCCCTGGCACAGCGGAGGGCCGGTAGTCGATCTTGGCGTTGGGGTCGTTGTAGTCCAGGGTCAGGATGAACGCTTGCCTGCCGATGTCGCGCAGCGCCGAATCGCGGAAGGTCACGTCACGCCCGCCGCCCCCCATGAAGGTGGTGCTTTTCATGCGCAGCCCCGCATCCGTGCCATCGGCGACGTTGTCTTCGGCCAGGATGCCTTCGATCCAGGCCCCGGTATGGCTGCCGACCACCACCATGCCATGGCCATTGGCGAAGTAATTGTTGAATATCCATGCCCCCTGCTGAGGGGGCTGGTGTACCGCATCGGCGCCGGTGCCGGCGGCGAAGTT
Organism: Pseudomonas sp. RIT-To-2; assembly: GCF_029623465.1. Lineage (NCBI taxonomy): Bacteria > Pseudomonadati > Pseudomonadota > Gammaproteobacteria > Pseudomonadales > Pseudomonadaceae > Pseudomonas > Pseudomonas sp. RIT-To-2. The sequence goes on from NZ_JAPYKM010000046.1 coordinate 22,542, forward strand.
GACGCAGTCGTCGCCGGTGTCGAAGACGTTGTTGAACACCATCGCACCGGTGCTGTTGGCGAATTCGATGCCATCACCGTTGTTCGCGTCGTAGGTACGTTGGGTGGTGTTGGCCAGCACCACGTTTTCAGTCTCCAGGTTCATGATGCCGTGGTACGCCGGGTTCACTGCCGTGAAGCCTCCGTAGAAGACGTTCTTCACGTTACGCAACGTGATCAGCGAAGAGCGCATCTGGCCATACGCGTCCTTGACGTTCATGCCCCCCGCCACCGCCTGCTCGACCTGAGCCTTGGCCAGGATGCCATCCCGGGCGTAATGGGCATTGTCGCTGGCCACGTAGGCCCCCTCCTTCCCCTGCTTCCAGCCATTGCCGTCAAGGGTGCCCTTGCCGACGATGCGGATGTTCTCGAACGCCTGGTGCCGGCCCGGGTCGCGGGGCAGCGCATTGATCAGCGAGGCCGGCCGCAGCGTGCTGGAATAAGGGTACTGGCGGTAGCCGGCCACTGGATAATCCTCGGCACGTTCGGAGCCCCGCAGCGTCGCACCCTCGGCGATTTCCAGGGTCATGTTGCTCTTGAGGTACAGCGCGCCGCTCTTGTAGACGCCTTTGGGCAGCAACACCTTGCAGCCCGGCGTGCAGGCATCGATCGCTTGCTGGATGGCCAATGTGTCCAGGTGCGTGCCGTCACCCTTGGCGCCGTACCGGGTCACGTCGAACAGCGCCGGCACCCGGGTCGTGCGCTGCACCACCGCCGGGCTATCCGCCGACTCCTGGCCGTCGGACCCCACCGCGCGCACGGTGAAACGGTATTCGGTATCGGCCTTGAGCCCCAGGGCGGTATAACTGTGCAGGGCAATACGGTGGTGGAAATGCGCCGCGTCCCGGGCATAGAAACGGTCGATATGCGGTTTGGCCGGTGACACCTGGTCGTTGTTGGCATTGCTGCTGCCCAGCAGCACACCGTTGGCGTACACCCGGTAATCCTTGATGTCGGCATGGCCCGCGGGTTTTTCCCACACCAGGATCACGCTGTGGTCATCGAAAGCCAGGGTCGGCACTCGTGGTGCGGGCGGCGCCGGCAAGGCCCACGCCGGCAGGCTGCACGCCAGCGCCAGGGCCGCCAGCAGCGGCCGCACGGTGAAAGGCCGGGGCATGGCCCTGGCAACGCGTTCATGAGGCATAGGATTTTCCTTGTCTGTCGCCGCTCGGCTCAACCGGCAAGCGGATGCTGGCTGTCGTCGCTGAAGTCACGGCTGGCCTGCACCAGCATACGGGTATAGGCGTGGGTGGCCAGGTTCTGGCTGAGCGCCTGGCTTTCCAGCTGTTCGACGATGCGGCCTTGCTGCATCACTGCCACCCGGTCACACAGGTGCGTGACCACCCCCAGGTCATGCGTGACCATCAGGTAGGTGAGTTTCTCACGACGGCGAAGGTCTGCCAGCAGGTTGAGGATTTCCGCCTGCACCGAAACGTCCAGGGCCGAGGTGGGTTCGTCCAGCAGCAACACTCGCGGTTGCAGAATCAACGCGCGGGCAATGGCCACGCGCTGGCGCTGGCCACCGGACAGTTGATGCGGGTAGCGGTAACGGAAGGTCTCGTTCAGGCCCACCTTGAGCAGAATGTCATGGATACGCTCGTCCCGGTCGTCGATGCCGTGAATCACCAGCGGTTCGCGCAGCGCCGTGTCCACGGTGTGGCGCGGGTGCAGCGAGCCGTAGGGGTCCTGGAAGACCATCTGCACATGGCGAAAGTGGCTTTTGGGCAGCGTGTGCTGCAGCGCCACCCCGCCAATACTCAACTCGCCGCGCCACTGCCGGTACTGCCCGGCCAGGCAGCGCAACACGGTGGTCTTGCCCGAGCCGGACTCCCCCACCAGGCCGAAGGACTCACCGTCGGCCACACTCAGGCTGACGTCATGCAGGACCTGGTTCAGCCCCGCCCCGCTGCCGAAACTCAGGTTCAATTGGTGTGCTTGGATCATCGCCATGCTCATTTCCTCAGCAGGTCAGCCACAGGGGGTCGCGTTGCAACACGGGCAGCCGCTCGCGGCGGTTGTCCATGCTCGGCAAGGCCGCCAGCAGGCCACGGGTATAAGGGTGTTCGGCGTGGTGCAGGTCACAGGCCGCCAGCGACTCCACCACCCGCCCGGCGTACATCACCAGTACGCGGTCGCAGTAGTTGCGCACCAGGTTGAGGTCATGGCTGACGAAAATCAGCCCCATCTGCTGCTGCTCGACCAATTCTTCCAGCACGCCGAGCACTTGCTGGCGCACCGAAACGTCCAGGGCCGAGGTTGGCTCGTCGGCGATGATGACTTCCGGCCGGGTGATGACCATCATCGCGATCATGATGCGCTGGCCCATCCCTCCGGAGACTTCATGGGGGTACAGGTTGTACACCCGTTGCGGGTCGCGGATATGCACCTTGGCAAGCATCTCCAGCACCCGTTCGCGCGCTTCCCGCCGGCTGGCCTTGTGGTGCGCCAGGAAGGCTTCGGCGATCTGCTCGCCGACCTTCACCACTGGGTTGAGCGAGTACTTGGGGTCTTGCATGACCATCGAGATACGCTGGCCGCGAACCTTGCGCATGACGTTCTCGCTGGCGGTCAGCAGGTCGATGCCGTCGAAGCGCATGGCCTTGGCACAGAGGCGTGCGCTGGGCGGGTGCAGCTTGAGCAGGCTGCGCCCCACCGTTGATTTGCCCGAGCCGGACTCGCCGACGATCGCCAGTTTTTCGCGCCCCAGGGTAAAGGACACATCGCGCACGGCATGGGTGTGTCTGTGGCCGTTGACGAAGTGCACGTTGAGCCCTTCGACATTCAGTTTTATGTCAGACATGGAGCCTCCGGTTATTCGCTGCGTGGGTCGAGGATGTCCCGCAGGCCATCGCCCAGCAGGTTGAACGCCAGGCTGACCAGCATGATCGCCGCGCCGGGTACCGCCACCAGCCACCAGCATTCGAGCATGTAGCGCCGGCCGGTGGAGATCATCGCCCCCCATTCCGGCGACGGTGCCTGCGCGCCCAGTCCGAGAAAGCCCAGGGCCGCGGCCGTCAGGATGATGCCGGCCATGTTCATGGTCAGCCGGATGATCACCGACGACAGGCACATGGGCACGATATGGCGCAGGATGATCCGTGCCGACGAAGCGCCTTGCAGTTGCACCGCCACCACGAAGTCGGCCTTGCGCAGGGCCAGGGTTTCCGCCCGGGCCAGGCGCGCGATGGGTGGCCAGGACGTCAGCGCGATGGCCACCACGGCGTGTTCAAGGCCCGGGCCCAGCGCCGCGATGAACGCCAGCGCCAGCACCAGACTGGGGAAGGAAATGAAGATATCGGTGAAGCGCATGAACACGGTGTCCACCCAGCCGCCGAAGTAGCCCGACACGGTACCGATGAACAGGCCGACCGGGCCGACGATCACCGTTACCAGGGCGATGATGTACAGGGTGATGCGCGCGCCATGCACCAGGCGGCTGAACACGTCCCGGCCGAACTCATCGGTGCCGAACCAGTGCGCGGCGCCCGGCGCCTGGAGGGCGCTGGCCAGGTCCTGGGCCACCGGGTCGTGGGTGGCGATCCAGGGGGCGAAGAGGGCGACCACCACCAGCAGGGTCGCCACCAGCAGGCCCGCCAGGGTCATGGGGTTGCGCAACAGGTGGCGCAGCACTTTCAGGGCACTTGCGCACAACGCGTCGAAACTCGACCCGGGGGTGCGTTCCAGTCGCGGCGTGGCAGGGGCATCGCTGGGTGACAGATTGACAATCATGGGCACGTTCTCGTCTCAGGTTCAGGATCACAAGGCCTACCGGCAGCCTTCAACGTTGCTTGTGGACACCCAGGTAACGCGTGGCTCCGGCATCGTCGCCGGTAAAGCCCTTGATATCGGCGGCACTGACCACGGTGTCGGTCATTTGCGACAGCATCAGAATCGGCCCCACTTGCTGGTCATACCGGGCCTGGGCCTGGTGGTACAGGCTCAGGCGCTTGCCGGTGTCGCGCTCGGCGCCGGCCTGGTCGATCAGGCCATTGAGCGGCGGGTCGAAGAACGACGCACGCCAGCCCTGGAAGTTGGGCAACCCGGCGCTGTCGCGGTTATCGGGGTTGTAGGCGAATGTGCGCAGGCTGAAGTAGGGGTGCGGGTAGCGCTCCGCCCCCCGGGCGACGATGATCTCGAAGTTGCGTGCGCGCATGGCACCGTAGACCTGGTTGCCGGTACCGGTGATGATGCTGGCCTTGATCCCGCCCTGGGCCAGGGTGGCCTGCAGGCGCGCGGCGATATCAATGAACGGCGGCTCCGACAGGGTGCGGATGGTCGTGCTGAAACCATTGGGGTAACCCGCCTGTGCCAGCAGTTCCCTGGCGTGGGCCACATCCAGCCGGTAACCCGGGTCGGGCAGGCGCGCCGCCAGCCCCAACTGCATGGGCCGCTGGTTCAGCGTGCCGTAGTACGGCATCACCTGCCGGTCCATGCCCTGGTAATCGATCAGGCTGCGCACCGCTTCGCGGACCTCGCGCTTGGCGAACTCGGGTTGTTTCATGCTCATGGCCACGTAGTACATCGTGCCCCGGGGCAGCGACTGCACCTGCAGGCCACGCTCGCCGTCCAGGGCCCGCACGTCGGGCGCGGCCATGCCATAGGCCAGGTCGAGGTCGCCGCGCTGGAGCATCAGGCGCAGGGACTGCGACTCGGTCATGTTGCTCATCACCACCCGCTTGAGCGCGGCGGCACCACCCCAATAGCGCTCGAAACGGGTCAGCACCAGTACATCGTTGGCGTTCCATTTACTCAACACGAAGGGGCCGCTGCCGGCTTCGTGGGTGATCAGCCAGGCAGCGCCCAGGTCGCCGTTCTTCTCGTGGGCCAGGGCCAACTGGCGGTCCACCACCACGGCACTGGGAGAGGTGGCCAGCGAATCGATCACCAGCAACGGGTCCATGCCCTGGGGCAGGTCGATGACCAGGGTGTGCAGGTCAGTGGCGCGTATCAGTGCCTGGATGTTGTCGCGGGTGTAACCGTAGGCTTTCCAGGTGGTGGCCAGGCCGTAGTTGAGCTTCATCACCCGGTACAGCGACCAGGCTGCATCGGTGGCCGTCAGCGGGTTACCGGAGTGGAACGTCACGTCCTGACGCAGGTGAAACGTGACCCGGCGGCCGTTGTCGCTCACGTCCCAGCGCTCGGCCAACTGGGGCAGGTGCTTTTCCGGGTCGCCCTGATCGCGCTTGACCAGGGTGTCGTAGAGGTTGGCATTGATGCCTGAGGCATCCAGGCCGGGAGCATTGGCCGGGTCCAGGGAGAACAGGTTGACCAGGCTCATGCCCACGATCAACTGGTCGGCCGGGGTTTTGGCCCAGGCCTGGGTCAGCGGCCCCAGCGCCAGCGCCGCGAACAGCAGGCGCAGGGGCAGTGCGCAGGTAGCAGTCTTCATTCGAGGTTCCTTCTTCTTATGGTTGTCACGGTACGGCCCCGCCCGGGTCGGTCAACGGGTACGGGGGTCGAACACCTTGTACAGCGCATCGCTGATCAGGTTCAGCGCTACGAAGATCAGGCCGATCACCAGCACGCAGCCCATCACCGCGTTCATGTCACCCAGCATCAGGCTGCTGGTCAGGTACTGGCCGAACCCGGGCCAGGCGAACACGGTCTCGATCAGCACCGCGCCTTCGAGGAGCGAGCCGTACGCCAGCGCCACCACCGTGAGCAACTGCACCAGGATGTTGCGAAAGGCATGGCCCCACACCACCTGGCGCCGTGACAGGCCCTTGACCCGGGCGGTGATGATGTACTCCTGGGACAGCTGTTCGAGCATGAAGCTGCGGGTCATGCGGCTGATGTAGGCCACGGAGTTCAGGCCCAGGATCAGCGCCGGCAACAGGATGTGGCGCAGGGCGCTGGCGAAGGCCTCCCAGTCCCCCGCCAGACTTGTGTCGATCAACAACAGGCCGGTCACGTCCGGTACCAGGCCGTCGTACCCCAGATCGATGCGCCCTGCTCCGCCGGCCCAGCCCAGCCAGGCATAGAACACCAGCAGGCCGATCATCCCCAGCCAGAAAATCGGCGTGGAATAGCCGAACAGGGTGATCACCCGTGCCACGTGGTCGCCCAGGCGGCCCTGGTTGCTGGCGGCGCACACGCCCAGCGGCAGGCCGATCAGCACGCCGAACAGGATGGCCAGGGTGGCCAGTTCCAGGGTGGCGGGAAACACCCGGCGGATATCGTCAAGCACCGGGTGGCCGGTCAGCAGGGCATTGCCGAAATTGCCGTGCAGCAAGTCGTTGAGGTACAGCCCGAACTGGGTCCAGAGGGGTTTGTCCAGGCCCATCGCCAGGTACACCTGCTGATAGGTGGAATGGTCCGCATCCGGCCCGACCACCGCCAGCACCGGGTCCAGCGGCATCACCCGGCCAATGAAGAACGTCAACATCAACAAGCCCAGCAACGTCACCAGCACCGTGCTGGCGCGCCGGGCGGTGCCAGAGGCGCGGGCGCCCAGGGCAGAGGCAGTCATGACAACCATAATGAGCTCCTGATCATGCGTGGCCGGGGCACCCGGCACGCGCGTTTCGTCCGTGCCGCTCAGCGTGTTTTGTACACGTCCTTGTAGCGCGTGGTGGCGGCACTGTGGCCGTGAAAGTCGGTCACGTCGGCGTACACCAGCACCGTGTCGGTCATCTGCGAGATCGGCACGATGGCGCCCACCTGCTGGTCCAGTCGTACCTGGATCTGCTGGTAGTCGGCCAACTGCTTGCTGGCGTCGGGTTCGACCTCGGCCTGTTCGATCAGGCGGTTCAGCTCGGGGCTGAAGAAGGCCGTGCGCCAGCCCTGGAAGTTGCTCAACCGGGCTTCGTCGCGGTTGTCGGGGTTATACACCAGGGTACGCAGGCTGGAGTGCGGGTGCCGCTCGGCCCCGCCGCCGCCACGGCCGACAATGATGTCGAAGTTGCGCTCGCGCATGGCGCCATACACCTGGTTGCCGGTGCCGGTGATGATGCTGGCCTCGATACCGGCCTGGGCCAGGGTGGCTTGCAGGCTGGAGGCGATGTTGATGAAGGGCGGCTCGGCCAGCACCCGTATCGTGGTCTTGAAGCCCTGGGGGTACCCGGCTTCAGCCAGCCACCGGCGCGCCTGTTCCACGTCCAGGCGGTAGCCGGGATCGGGCAGCCGCGCGGCCAGCCCCAGGGGCAAGGGCCGCTGGTTGATCACGCCGTAATGGGGCATGACGGTCTGGTTGATGCCCTGGTAATCGATCAACGCGCGGATGGCCTTGCGCACGCGTTCATCAGCAAACACCGGCTGTTTCATGCTCAGCGCCACGTAATACAGAGTGCCGCGCTGCAAGGTCTGGGTGCGCACCTTGTCGTTGTGCTGCAGGGCGCGGATATCCGGCGCCGACATGCCCTTGGCGATGTCCAGGTCGCCGCGTTCGATCATCAGCCGCAGCGACTGTGACTCGGTCATGTTGCGCATGACCACCCGTTTGAGTTTTGCCGGCCCACCCCAGTAGCCGTCGAAACGGCTCATCAGCAGCACGTCGTTGGCGCGCCAGTCATTGAGCACGAAGGCGCCACTGCCAGCGGCGTGGGTGGTCAGCCAGGCAGCGCCCAGGTCAGTGTTTTTCTGGTGCTCCAGGACAGTCTTGCGGTCGAGGACAAAGGCACTGGGGGATGTCGCCAGGGTGTTGAGCACCAGCAGCGGGTCGCTGGGCCGTGGCAATTGCAGCACGAAGGTGTTGGCATCCTGGGCGCGCAGGTAACGCTCGGCGTTCGCGGCGGTGAAGCCGTAGGCTTTCCAGGTGGAGGCCAGGGCCAGGTTGAGTTTGAGCACCCGTTGCAGCGACCAGGCCACGTCGTCGGCGGTCAGCGGGTTGCCGGATTGAAAGCGCACGCCGGGGCGCAGGGTAAAGGTCAGGGTGGTACGGTCGTCGCTGACCTGCCAGCGTTCGGCCAGCGCCGGTAGCAGCCGGTCGGGCTCCGCGACGTCCTGCACCAGCAGCATGTCGTAGAGGTTGGCGTTGACCTCGGCCACATCCAGGCCGGTGGCGGCCGCCGGGTCCAGCGACAGCAGGTTGACCATGCTCATGCCGACGATCAACTGGTCGACCGGCGTTCTTGCATCGGCGCCGGGTACCACGCCAACCACCATGATGGCCGCCAGTACCCGCGCCCATAGCGAGGGGAAAATGCTCATAACGGGAGTGCCTTTTTTATAGTTATTCGGCGCTGGGCCGCCCGGCGTTTACCGGGGGCCCCTGTTCGGTCAGAAGCTGTTGAGTGTGTGGGTCTCGATGAAGTCGAAATCGATGTCTTCGCCCAGGCCAGGCAGCGCCGACAGGTGCACGAAACCGTCCTTGTCCATCGGGTCGACCAGGCGCTTGAGGTACGCCGGCACTTCGTCGTAATCCAGGTAAGGGTGCAGCAGGCCCCGTTCATACCAGGTGCAATTCTTGATCGCCCCTACCACCGCGAGGTTGGCGGCGCCGTTGCCGTGAATCTCGCAGTCCATGCCGAACGATTCGGCCAGGTGCGCCACCTTGAGGCACGGAGCTATGCCCCCTACCCCGGCCACCCCGGCACGCAGGATGTCGCACACCTCGTGCTTGACCCAACTGGCACGGCTCAGGTGCTTGCCCGCCAGGGTTTCGGGCCCCAGCACCGGAATGTCCAGCTGGCCCGCCAGCCAGGCATAGGACTCGGCGGACTCTTCCATCATCGGTTCCTCGAACCAGGCGAAGTCGAGCTTCTGCAGCTCGCGCCCGATGTAGAGCGCGTCGGTGCGGGTGTACCAATGGTAGCCATCGAGCATCAGGGCGATGTCCGGGCCCACGGCTTCGCGCACTGCGGCGCAGGCCTTGACATCCATGCGCGGGCTGGGCGCGAACGACACCGGTGGCATCCAGGTGTGCAGCTTGATCGCCTTGTAACCACGCTGTACCAGAGTCTCGGCGAAGCGGCCGTAGTCCTCGGGGGTGGCCAGGCCGCCCGGCAGTTCATCGCCGCACATGGTCGAGCCATAGGCCGGCACCTTGTCGCGAAAGCCGCCGATCAACTTGTGCACCGGCACGCCGAGCTTGCGCCCCGCCCAGTCCCACAACGCCTGCTCCACCAGAGCCAAGGCGCGGTCAGTGAGCTGGCTGGCGCTGCCGCGCTGCCAGTGGGCCAGGTCGTGCCAGATTTTCTCCCGGTCAAAGGCGTTCTGGCCAATGAGCACCTTGCGCACGAAACCATCCAGCACGTAGGGGCGAATCAGCTCCGGCGCGCCGAAGGCATAGCCTTCATGGCCGCCTTCGGTGCGAATACGCAGCAAAGCCATCTGCGCCTGGGTGACGTCGCCCGGGTGGGCATGGCCAGCGCTGTCGACAGCGCGACGGGTGGGGTAAGTGAACACCTGGACGTTGACTGCGGTGATTCTCATGGGCGTCTTCAGCCTTTTGTTATTGGAATGACGACAGGAGCGGGCTCCGTTGAGGGCGAGCATAAGTCATCGTACAACGATTGAAAACCCCTTCATGAAATCCTTTTTTACACGCTTTTCACCTGGGATATCGCCTGTCATCTCTATTTCAGCAATGACTAACGATGATGACCACCTTGTTTATACGCCCGTTCTAGATGGTATTCATTGAAAAAATACCACGCAACAGGTTCTTTTTCGTGGACGAGTCATCTTGTCGTACGATAACGTATATTTAACACAACAGATGAGACCCATACTCATCTTCGTGCCTGACGCAGTCCTCACAAAAACAAGAAAAGAAGACCGTATGAACACCACCCTACGCATGCTCGTTACCGCTGCGGCGCTTGGCCTGCCCTTTCAGGCCCACGCGGACACCGCCAGCATCGATTACCGCCACCAGTACACCGACGACGACCGCTCCCACGCCGATCGCATCAAGCTCAACTACCGGCTGGACAGTGGCCTGGGCTTTGAAGCCGAAATGAAATACCGCACCGCCGGCGACCGCCAGGACGTGGCCTACGACAACATGGTCAACAACGGCCATGAATTCACGGTGAGCTACAACTATGTACTCAACCCGCAGGGCACCCTGACGCCGGCATTCCAGATGGACAGTTCCAGCGACGCCACCACCTACAAATTCGGGCTCAAGTACAAGCACAAGCTCAGCGATGCGTTCTACGTGGCCACCCGCTACCGGCTGGACACCCGCAAGCTGGACCGCGACAAGGTCGACGAAGACATGCCCGACCACGCCAAGGATGACCAGCGCATCAACCGCTTCGAAGGCTGGCTGGGCTACACGCCGGCCAGCAAGTGGGCGTACGAATACCAGTTCATCTACTTCAAGACCGACTACATCCGCTACGACAACCGCAAAAGCGATTACGAACAGAACCTGATCATCAAGTACAAGCTCACCCAGCAGTGGGTGCCCTTCATGGAGATCGGCGATGTGAAAGTCGACACCACCTCCGACGACCGCCAGGTGCGCTGGCGCCTGGGCGTTTTGTACAACTTCAAGTAAGCCTTGCCACCCAACCGTTCATTGGAAGAACCGACCATGACCCCATCCAAACCCTTCAACCGTATACTGCTGACCGGCGCCACCGGTGGCCTGGGCCAGGTGCTGCGCGACGCTTTGCAGGCTCACGCCCACATCATCCGGGCCTCGGATATCAGCCCCTTGGCACCCAGCCGTGGTGCCCATGAAGAAGTGCACCGCTGCGACCTGGCGGACAAGGCCGGCGTGCTCGGGCTGGCAGAGGGCGTGGATGCCATCGTTCATCTGGGCGGTGTGTCGGTGGAACGGCCATTCGAGGACATTCTGGACGCCAACATCCGCGGTACCTTTCATGTGTACGAGGCGGCGCGGCAACAGGGCGTGAAGCGGATCGTCTTTGCCAGTTCCAACCACGTCACCGGGTTCTACCCTCAGGGGGTCGAACTGGACACCCAAGCCCAGCGGCGCCCGGACGGCTACTACGGGTTGTCCAAGGCGTACGGCGAGGACATGGCGACGTTCTATTTCCACCGGTACGGCATCGAGACCGTGAGCCTGCGCATCGGCTCTTCGTTCCCCGAGCCACGCAACCGGCGCATGCTCAGCACCTGGTTGAGCTACCCGGACCTGGAGCACCTGGTGGCCCGAGCGTTGCTGGCCGAGGACGTGGGCCACAGCGTGGTCTATGGCGTGTCCGCCAACCGCGACCTGTGGTGGAACAACCGGCATGCCGCGCACTTGGACTATGCGCCCCGGGACAGCTCGGAAATGTTCCGCGCCCAGATCGAACGCCAGCCCGCGCCCGCGGCGGACGAGCCGGGTAGCGGCTTGCAAGGCGGCCCCTTCACGGCGGCGGGGCCGTTCCCCGCCGTGTAAAGGTGGCCGCTACCGGCAAAACAGACCTCTCTGCAGGCGCTGGGCGGATGCGTCTGCATCGAGGTTGTGACTGGCTAGCGCCTGGCTCAGCTGTTCAACACCTCGGCGCCTGCCGCTTCATAGGCCCGGCGCATGCGCTCGCGGCTGTTGGACAGGTGCAGGCGCATCGCCGCCCGGGCGGCATCGGCGTCGCGGCGCAGGATAGCGGTGTAGATGTCTTCATGCTCGCGGCTCAAGCGCTCAAGGTAAGGCTCGTTGTTATCGCGTACGCGCGCTGAGTGCACCCGCACCCGGGGCAGGATGCTCACCCCCATGTGCAGCATGATGTCGGTGAAATACGGGTTGCCGGTGGCCAGGGCGATCTGCTGGTGAAACTGGAAGTCCGCCGCCACCGCATATTCGACGCTGATCACCCGTGCATTGAGGGCGTCCAGCGATTCGCGCATCAGGCGCAGTTGCGCGTCGGTGCGTCGGGCACAGGCAAGGCCCGCGGCCTCGGTTTCCAGGCTGATACGCAGCTCGAGCACCGCCAACGCATCCTCCAGCGTCACGATACTGGCGGGGTCTATGAGAAAACCACTGGGGCTGGGCAGGTCCAGGACAAAGGTACCGATGCCATGGCGGGTCTCCACCAGCCCTGCCGCCTGCAAGCGCGAGATCGCCTCGCGTACCACCGTGCGGCTGACCCCGTGTTCCGCCATGACCTGGGATTCAGTCGGCAGCTTGGTCGCCGAGCGCAGCTCACCGCTGTGGATGCGCCGCGACAGCTCGGTCACCAGGTCCTGCGCCAGGCTACGGTGCCGGCGTCGAACACTGGCATGGGGATCGTGGTTGTCCATCAGCGACAGCAGTCTCGGTTTTCAGGGAACACGCATCATAGCGTATTTGGTTGTACGACGACGCATGCCGTTACCCTGATGGACCTGGCTGCCCGGTTCCGCAGGGGGCGCCTGTGGGACCGGGCGAAGCTCGGGCAGAGAACGACGCCGTACAGCAGGCCACGGCTCAGAAGATGGCGATCGGGTAGTCGACAATCAATCGAAACTCGTTGGCATCCCCGTCCGGGTCCCCCGCCGTGGCGCTGTGCCAAGCCTGGCGCACACGAATGGACAGGTCCCGCGCCGGCCCCGACTGAATGACGTACTTGGCCTCGACGTTGGTTTCATGATGGCGTTCATCGGCGCCATACATGCCGTAATACGCACTGCTGGGCGACAAGTGCGTACCATCGATGTCGTACCCGTACACGTAGCGGGTCATCAACGTCAGGCCCGGCACCCCATACGCCGCCATGTTCAGGTCGTACTGCAGTTTCCAGGACTTCTCCCCCGGCCCGTTGAAGTCCGAGTACTGCACCGAGTTGGCGATGAAGCAGGAGTCCCCCGGCCGGTTGTTGTCACCCGTGCCCACGTAATCGAACGGCGTGTCGCCGTTGATCTTCTGGAAGCCCAGGGTCAGGGTATGGGCCGCGGCAAAGGTATACCCGGCCTGCAGGGAGAAGGTGTTGTTGTCGATGGTCCCCGCCCGGGCAGCGCCCTGGTCCGTGGTGCGGTAATAGTTGAAATCCACTGCCAGCGACTGGCTATCGGACAGCGCCCGGGTGTAGTTGAGGTTGGCGTAGTACTGGTTCCAGATATCCTCCAGCCGCCCGCCATACACGCCAAGACTCCACGGCGTGTCGCCCAGGGCATAGCGCCCGCCCGCGTAGTCCATGGCACTGGACGGTCGGTTCGCGTACGCGGCCCAGAGGCTGCCATTGCGGTTGGTCTGGTCCTGGCTGGTACCGGAGTAGAAATGCCCCGCTTCCAGGTCCAGGTGGGTGACTTCACTGCTCATCAACTGCAGGCCGCTGACGGTCACTGGCGTCAACCGGCTGCCGCCCACGGCGAACACCGGGCTGGTGGACGGCTGCATGTCACCGGCCTTCAGCAAGGTGCGCGACACCCGCACCTTCAACGCCGCACCCGCCTTGCCATAGCTATCGTCAGGGTGGCCGTCAGCGCCTTCGGTGAGGTTGCCGGACACATAGCCAGGCACCGAATACCGCTCCGGCGCCCACAATTTCAGGCCCAGGTAGCCAAAGGCGTCCACCCCCACGCCCACCGTGCCCTGGGTGAAGCCCGAGGTGAACACGCCCTGAATGCCTTGGGTCCAGTCACGGGCATCCGGCGCACCGTTCTGGTTGTCACGGTTCCAGTAATAGTTGCGCAGCAGCAGGTTCAACGAGGCGTCCTCGACAAAGCCCTTGGCGTCGGCCTGATCACTGACGAACGCCGCCGCCATCGCCGCCGGGGCATTGATCAGGCCCAGGCCCATGCCCACTACCACTGCACTCCACTTCAATAAAGCCATCGCCCACACTCCTGCCTGGCGTGCAGGGCGCCGTCAAGGCGGCCACCGCATGCCCAATGATTGGATTGGATCTGGTTGGTGTTGCGAAACCGCGCTCGGTCAGGGCTGTGAAGCCGGCAGCGCGCCGATGAAACGGTTGGTGAAGTACTCATCCGTGGGCAACGTCGACTTGACGATGCCTTCCTCGCTGAAGAAGCGCACCGAATCGGCCACCCGCTCCGGCTGGATCTGCCCCAGGCGTTCCTGGTGGCCGTAGACGTACTGGCTGTACAGGGCCAGGATCTGTTCCACCTTGTGCTCCTTGCCCTGGTAAGCCGGTACCGCCGCGACGAAGGTCCTGGCCGCCTGAGCCGGGTCCTGAAGGATGTCGCGCAAGCCCATCAACGTGCCGTCGACCATCTTTTGCACCAGGTCGGGGTGTTGGGCGATGGCGTCATCGGAGGCCAGGATCGACTGGGCCATGCTGTCGAACATCTGCGCCTGGGGAATCAGTTGCAAAGGCCGCCCGGCCTCCTGGGCATTGACCACCCAGTCGGGCGACCCGGCCATGGCATCGGCCTTGCCATCGGCCAGCAGTTGCCACACGCCCGCCGGCCCCGCGGCCTGGATATTGACGTCGTTCTTGCTCATTCCAGCCTTGCGCAGCGAGGCCAGCAAGGCGTAGTACAACGAGTCCGAGTAAGACATGACGGTCACGGTCTTGCCGCGCAGCTGCTCGATGGCATCGATATGCTGAGCCGCGTCGGTGGCCAGCAGGGTGTAACCGTGAGTACCCAGCACAGCGACATTGCGCACCGGCACGCCGTTGGCGCGGACGATGACCGGCACATCACCACTGGCGGCGCCGAACAGGGCATTGCCGGCACCCACCTGCTTGGCCACATCGACCCCGCCCTTGGCCGTCACCCAGTTCACCCGCAGGCCCAGTCGGGCGTAATAGCCTTTCTGCTGGGCAATGATCCACGGCGCGAAGCCGGGCAGGTTGGGGGGTGCGGGCATCAGGAAGGTGACGTCCTGGACATCGGCCTGCACCGCCGGGAGCAGCAACGGGAAAACAAACACAGCAGACACGCACCATCGGATCAGGCTTTTCATGGTTATTACCTTCGTGGTTCTGGTAGTTGTGTGGTGGCCGCTTCCCGAGCTTCGCCCGGGCCTGCACCAACGCCTCGGGCAGGACCGGGCGAAGCGGGAGCGAAACCTTGCCGCTGCAAGCCCTAGCGCCGACTGCCATGCACGGCAAAGAACTGCGCCCCGCTCATTTTCTGGCCCACCGCCTCCTCATAGGCCGCACGCACCTGAGGCGGCTGCCCTGCCTGCCCGAAGAAGTCCTTCAGGTACGGCCCCAGCAACGGATGCGCGGCCAACTGCTCCCGGGGCAACCCCTGGATGAGCTCATCGCGACACGCCGACGGCAGGTACACATCACGGTTCTTTTCCGGGTCAAGGATCAGGCCCTTGGGGATATGCGCAGGGTCTTCGCGCAAGGCATCGAGCTCCTCGAAAAAGCGTCGGCGCATCATCACGATGCCCCGGTCGCTCTGCCCCAGGTGCTCGCGCGTCCGGTCGGTGATCTCGCCCTGCCCCACCCACACCACGAAATCCTGGTTGGCCACGTGGCTGGTGATCCAGCGGCCGGTGACCGGGTCCTTGATGGGCCCGTACCAGGTCGGGATCTTCTCCTGCACATACGGCTCCTGCTCAGTAGGAACACGGCTGAATACCCACAGGATGCTCAGGGTGCGATGGTCGTCGATGGGCACCCGCCATTCGAAATGGTGGCCCAGGTAAAACCCGTTGGGCCACAGCGTCACACGGCCCACATTCCACATCACATCGTCGCTGGCCTCGCCCTCGCGCAGGCGCCGATAAACAAAACCATGGTCGAATTCGTCGAAGGCCAGTTGCAGGTGAGTGGGCACGTAGTCGACGTCATCGCTTTGCTGGCGCAGCGTCCAGTTGTTGTGGGTCCATTCGAAATGCACGGGGTCGATGGAGTTCTCCTGGCACTGGAACCAGTTGCACGGGATCTCGGCACAGACAACCTGGGCGAAGCCGTTCTTGTAGTTGAACAGTTCCCAATCGGGCAACTGCGGCGCTGGCAGCGGGCCCAGGTAGGCCCACAGCAGGCCGGCCTTGGCGACCACCGGGTACGCCTTGATGCTTGTCTTGGCGCGCATGCGGCCGGTGGGGTCGCAGGTGTCTTCATAGGGTTGGTGCAGGCAGCCACCCTTCTGGTCGAACTGCCAGCCATGGTAGCTGCAACGCAGGCCCGACTGTTCCACGTAACCGTAGGACATGTCGGCGTTGCGGTGGGGGCAACGGCGGTCCATCAGGCCAAAGGTGCCGCCAAGGTCCTTGTACAGGACCAGGTCCTCGCCCATCAGGGTCAGGGTCTTGATGGGCTTGTCATCGAACTCGCTTTCGCCGGCGATGGGTTGCCAGTAACGGCGCAGGTAATCGCCCATGGGGGTACCGGGGCCCACCTGGGTCAGTGTGCGGTTCTTTTCTTCGCTGAGCATCTCAGGTTCCTCGGGTTATCAGGCGGTATGAGCAACGGCCTCTGGTTCATCCCAGGGCAACGGTCCAGGCGTCATAGCCATAGACCCAGTCGGCACTGCCGGCGCCCTTGAGCCACTGGTTGCCGCGCGAACCAATCTGGATCTGACTGGTGCGCGCCAGACGCGCGTCTTCGTAAACCTGCAAGGCCGCACGCAGCTCAAGCCCGGGCAGGCTCAAGGCACGGGCCAGCACCACGGCGTCTTCGATGGCTTGACCCGCGCCCTGGGCCATGAACGGCATCATCGGGTGGCAGGCGTCACCCAGCAGGGTCAGGCGCCCTTCGGTCCAGCGCGGTAGCGGATCGCGCTCATAGAGGGCGGTCTTGAGCACTTCATCGCAGGCGTGCAGCAGCGCCACGGCGTCAGGGTGGAAGGCGGCGTAAGGGCTCTGCAGCTCGCTGACACTGGCGCGGGTGGTCCAGCTTTCCAGGTGCCAGCTGTCCTGGGCGGTGGTGGCGAAAATGAAGATGTCGCGGCCACGGTTCAGCGGGAAGGTCACGATCTGGCTGTGCGGGTTGGGGCCCCACCATTTGGTAAAGGCCTGCAGGTCCGGCACATGGGCCACCTTGTGCGCCGGGACCACGGCACGGTAGGCCACGACGCCAGTGAAACGTGGCTGCTCGGTACCAAACATCGTGGTGCGCACGGCAGAGTGGATGCCGTCGGCGCCGATCACCAGGTCAGCCTGGGCGCGGGTGCCGTCCACGAACGTCAAGGTGGCCCCGGTTTCGTCCTGGGTGATGGACTCGCAGCGCTTGGCGAACCGTACCTGCTCAAGGGGGAAGGCCCCGGCCAGGGCCGCCAGCAGGTCGGCGCGGTGAATGGTCAGTTGCGGCGCGCCATAACGCTGTTCGGCGGTGTCGCCCATGGCCAGGCGTGAGGTCTCTTCACCGCTGTCCCACAGCCGGCTGATGCGGTGGCTGGGCCGCGCCGCCGGTTCGCGCACGGCGGCGCCCACGCCCAACCCATCCAGGGCGCGCACGGCATTGGGCGTGAGGTTGATGTCGGCGCCCACGCGCAGGAAACCCTGTGCCTGTTCATACACAGTGACGGGGTGGCCGGCACGCTGCAGGGCGATGGCGGCGGATAACCCGCCGATACCGGCGCCGATGATGGCAATCTTCATGGTTGCTGCTCTCCTCTGGTAGATGAAGAGAGGCAATGCAGATTGAATGCCATTAATTCCTTTAAAAAGGAATTAATTGAAAGACGTTGAAATTCAATGGGTTAACCTGTGCCACTAACGAAACACGGGGGCGTGTTCAACCGGCTGCACCAGGGTGCAGCAAATTGTCACCGGCCTACCCAAATTGGTGTTTCCTCAGGGTATGATCCCTGGCCATGGATATTCCAACCGAAAAGAAAAAACGCGGGCGCCCCGCCCACAAGGTCGCCATTGGCCGCGAAGGGCTGATCGACGCCACCCTGGGCCTGTTGCGCACCTGCTCGCCCACCGACCTGACCTTGCAGGACATCGCCCGCCAGGTAAACGTCGACCCCGCGCTGATCCGCTATTACTTCGGCGGCAAGGACGGTCTGCTGCGCGCCGCCACCCTGCAACTGCTGGACGTGACGCAACTGGGCAGCCAGGCACCCGAGGATGGTCAGGACGTCGAGAAGATGCTCTACCGGCGCATTCGCCTGATCATCGACATCGGCCGGCAAAACCCGCATTTCGTGCAACTGGTGCTGCGCGAGATTTACCAGGGCCAGGACCCGCAGACCGGCGAAGCGCTGGACACCATCGCTCAGCGCGGTGTGGCCCTGAGCGAGGCGCTGCTGCAGGCCAGGCCGCCCGTTCCCGGCATGCCGGAAATAGACGCGCGGATGCTGCACGTTGCGCTGGTCGGGGCCTGCACGTTCTTCGCCACGGCCCAACCCTTGTTCAATGTGCTCTTCACCGATAGCAGCGATGAAGCACTGGCGCAGCAGTATTCGCGGTTCCTGACCGACCTGTTGCTGCGTGGGCTGGGGGTCGCCAAGCCAAGCCCGGACGCTGCGCAAGGCGTGTAGCAGCCGTGAGGCCGCGCGGGCGGCAGGCGCGGTGTGCCTTATGCTCACGCTACAGGCAGAACGGGGCAACAGGCCCTGTCAGGTTCGCCACTCGACTGGTGCGACGCGGCAGTCGCCATCGAACAGCAAACCACCATGGGGCGCCAATTCCTCCTCGGCCAATTGAATGACGGGCGCTGCGGCCCCCGACACAAACAACCCTCGGAACGCGCGGTCAAAACGCTCCGCCAGCGCCGGATCTATCTGCGCCAAAAGCCGCGGTGCCCATTTGCCGGTGCCATACCACCGGCCCCGGCCACGCAACGCCACCTCTACCAGCCTGGGGTGCAGCATGGCGCCGATGGCCATCTTCTCGGCGTCCGACCGCTGGCCGCGCAGGTCGTCCACCGCGTCGGTGATTTCGTAGCGCAGCAGGTTCAAGGCTGCTGACGTCATGGGCGACGGCCCATCGGCCAGCCGTTGTACCACCTCGCGGCGCAATGGCTCGGCCTGCTGCGCGGCCTCCCCAATGGCGACCCCCTCGGCAACCATATTGAGCAGGCTGGGCCGCCCACGGTCAACGTCGGCATCGACGAACCACGCCAGCGTCCGCAGGTCATGAACGAACGCCTCCACCGGCACCCCCTGGACCACGAATGATTCGCGGCGTGCTGCTTGCAGATGGGCGTATACGACCACAAGGTCGATATCCGAAAGGTATGTGCCCTGCCCCCGCATGATCGAACCGGCCACGAACGCAAAAGAGGCGTCGGGGTAACGAGTGCGCAGAACGGCTTCGGCAATGGCCAGCGCCGCGGCGGGCGACGGGCATTCGTGGTTCATCATGAATTTCTTCGTCATCCTGGCACTCCCTTGTTGCCGCCTGATTCGAGCATCCCCACGCACGGTACCAGAAAAGCCATACCGGGCTGGTGGCGGTTGACCACACGCTCAAGGACGCCCGGGAACAGTGACCCCTGCCGAGGGCTGATACCACGGGTTACTGAAAGCCTCCCACGAACTTGTAGAACACCGTGGTCGCGCACAACCCGCCCGCCGGCCATAGCGCATACGCCGGAATCTGCCCGGCCGCCTGCCAGCCCAGCCGCTGGTAGAGGCGCTCGGCATCGCCCGAGGCGGTGTCCAGGACCAGCACGCTCTTGCCCGCCTCAGCCGCTTCCCGTTCGGCCGCTTCCATCAGGGCACGCCCTGCACCTAGCCGACGGCCGCGGCGGTGCACCAGCAATTTGGCGATATCGGCGCGGTGGGGTTGGTTCTCAGGCTGGGCCAGTACCAATTGCACGGTGCCCAGCAGTTGTCCTTGTTCATCCTGAGCCACCAGCAGCACCCGTTCGCCCGCCTCGATACTGGCGCGCAAGCCTTGCCAGAAGGCCTGCGCACGGGCGGGTGACAGGGGCAGCATGAAGCTCACCGAAGCGCCGCCTTCGACACAGTCGACAAGGATATCGGCGAGTTGGGTGCAGAGGGCGTCGTCGAGTTGGGTGAGGCGCTTGATGTGCATGGTTGACTGTCCTTAGCGGTAAGCATCGGTGACGATGATCACGGCATAGCGAGCCGGTTCATCGTGCGGGTTGTGAAAGCGGATGGGGCGGTCCAGCTGAAAGGCCAGGCAATCGCCGATCTCGAGTGCATAGGCCTGCTCGCCGACATGAATGTCCATGCGCCCCGCCAGCATCCATACCTGTTGGTCGACCCGAGCGTCGCGCGAAGACGTTTCATAGGCCACCGATGCACCCGCCGGGAAGTGCACCTCGACCACCTGAACAGCGGACTGCGCACCGCTGGGTGAGACGTTGCGGCGGATATAACCCGACTGCGGGTCGCGCCATTGCAGTTGATCGCTTGCCCGCAGCAAGTGCCCGGGCTCCTGGGCCGGCGCCTCGAACAACGCCGCCAGAGGCACGCCCAGGCCGGTGGCCAGTTTTTCCAGGACCACCGCGGTGGGGCTGCTCTGGCCGCGTTCGATCAGTGAAATCATCGAGCGGCTGACGGCGCATTTCTCCGCCAGGGCCTCAAGGGACAACTGCCGGGATTTGCGCAGGGTACTGAGGCGGGTCGCGATACGGGTGTTGATGTCCATGGGAGGTGCCGTGGAAGGGGGATTCGGGAATATCCATTATACTGGATTATAAGTCAACATCTTGAATAAACAGGTTGCATGGGCGGCGGCGACCCGTTCATGCCGTTTCGCCTGCTGTCCAGGGAGATCAACCTGGCGACCTCAGCGTTCTTCAACCTCGACGAATTCCCTCCCCGAGCTGGCGCCCGCAATTTGCGCAGCGGGATGTCTGCGCAATGGCTTCAGGGGGATGGGAAGGACGTTGAGGCGAAAGAGAAAGCCGGCTGTGCGGTGCCGGGGCTTGGCCTGCACGAAACCGCGCCCTCGCGCCGGGTACAAACGCCCAAGGCCATTGCTATCGATGGATCCATAGACATCATAAAAATCAATAAATATTGACGTGAAGGCGATTTTTGATGCCTTATGGATCCATAAGAACAAACACAATGGAGAACCACCATGTACCCGAAGAACACCTGGTACGTTGCCTGCACCCCTGATGAGATCGCTGAAAAACCCCTGGGCCGGCAAATCTGCGGCGAACAGATCGCCTTCTACCGCGGTGCCGAAGGCCGTGTCGCCGCGGTCGAAAACTTCTGCCCGCACCGCGGTGCGCCGCTGTCGCTGGGCTATGTCGAGGACGGCCAACTGGTCTGCGGCTATCACGGCTTGGCCATGGGCGCGGACGGCAAGGTGCAGTCCATGCCCGGCCAGCGCGTGCGCGGCTTTCCGTGCAACAAGACCTATGCCGTGGTGGAGCGCTACGGCTTCATCTGGGTATGGCCGGGCGAGCAGGACAAGGCCGACCCTGCCCTGATCCACCACCTGGAATGGGCCGTCAGCGATGAATGGGCGTACGGCGGCGGGCTGTTCCACATCGGTTGCGACTACCGCCTGATGATCGACAACCTCATGGACCTGACCCACGAAACCTACGTGCACGCTTCCAGCATCGGCCAGAAGGAAATCGATGAAGCGCCGCCCGTCACCACCGTGCACGGCGACGAAGTGGTGACTGCCCGGCACATGGAAAACATCATGCCGCCGCCCTTCTGGCAGATGGCCCTGCGGGGCAATGACCTGGCCGATGACGTCCCGGTGGACCGCTGGCAGATCTGCCGTTTCACCCCGCCCAGCCATGTGCTGATCGAGGTCGGCGTGGCCCATGCCGGCAAAGGCGGCTACCACGCTGACGCCCAGCACAAGGCGTCGAGCATCGTGGTGGACTTCATCACCCCGGAAACCGATACCTCCATCTGGTATTTCTGGGGCATGGCGCGCAACTTCAACCCAAAGGACCAGGCACTGACCGCCAGCATCCGCGAAGGCCAGGGCAAGATCTTCAGCGAAGACCTGGAGATGCTCGAGCGACAGCAGCACAACCTGCTGGCCAACCCCCAGCGCAACCTGCTCAAGCTCAATATCGACGCCGGGGGTGTGCAGTCGCGCAAAGTGCTGGAACGGCTGATCGCCGCTGAACGCGCGCCGGCCACCGACCTGATCGCCAGCGCCCAGTAACGCTTTTCTTTCCTCTTGGACACGGCCACCCCACGGTGGCCGTCATGTGAAGGTGCGACATGATTGAAGTCGTGGTGACATCCCGTAATGACGAAGCCCTGGACATCTGCAGCTACGAGCTGACCTGCGCTCAGGGTCAGCCGCTGCCAGCGTTCAGCGCTGGCGCCCATATCGACGTGCACCTGCCCGGCGGGCTGGTGCGCCAATACTCACTGTGCAACCACCCCGAGGAGCGCCACCGCTATGTGATCGGCGTGCTCAAGGACAGCGCCTCGCGGGGCGGCTCGCAGGCCCTCCACGGCCAGGTACAGCGCGGCGCCCGGCTGATGATCAGCGAACCCCGCAACCTCTTCGGCCTGGTACCGGATGCCCGGCGCAGTGTGCTGTTCGCAGGTGGCATCGGCATCACCCCGATCCTCAGCATGGCCGAACACCTGGCCCAGAGCGGTGGCGAATTCGAGCTGCATTACTGCGCACGTTCCCGCGAGCGCGCCGCGTTTGTCCAACGGCTGGAGGCTTCGCCGTTCGCAGCCCAGGTACACCTGCACTTCGATGAAGAGCCGAGTTCGGCCCTCGACGCGGCGCGGGTACTGGCCAACCCTCAGCCTGGCCAGCACCTGTACGTGTGTGGGCCTGGCGGGTTCATGCAGCATGTGTTGGACAGCGCCAGGGCCCAAGGCTGGTCCGACGCCCAGTTGCACCGCGAATACTTCGCCGCCGCGCCGCAAGACACCGCGGGCGACGGCAGCTTCGCCGTTCGGCTGGCCAGCAGCGGCCAGGCATTCCAGATCCCGGCGGACAAGACCGTGGTACAGGTGCTGGAAAGCCATGGGGTAGAAATTCCCGTGTCTTGCGAGCAAGGTGTGTGCGGCACCTGCCTGACCCGGGTGCTGGAGGGTGTGCCTGAGCACCGTGACCTGTTTCTCACCGAAGCGGAACAGGCCGCCAACGACCAGTTCACACCGTGCTGCTCGCGGGCGCGTTCAGCGGTACTGGTGCTGGACCTGTGACCCGGCGGGGGGTGTGACCGACGCTGTGCACCTACCTGGGCAGATGCACCAGAAACCGGGTCCCCGACTCGGCATCCGAATACACGTCGATACGTCCCTCATGGCCGCCCACGATCTGCGCGGCAATGAACAGCCCCAGCCCCAGGCTGGCATGGGGGCCCTGCTCCACCGCGCCATGGGTTGAATAGCGGCCCATGGGGTTGAAGATAAGTGGCAGGACCTCAGCGGGTATCGGCTGCCCGGTATTGTGCACGCTGAACATGACTTCATCACCACCACCGTCGATGTGCACGGTCACTTGGGAACGGTGCTCGCCATGCTGCACGGCGTTGCCGATCAGGTTGGAAAACACCTGCTCAAGGCGCGGGCCGTCAAACAGTCCATAGGCCGACCCGGTAACGCTGAACACAATGGTCGCTTCCGGGTAGATGGTGCGGGCTTCATCCACGATGCGGGTACACACGGGTGCGAGGTCCACGTGAGTCCTGGTCACAGGTATGCCAGGGCCCAACTGCGAGCGGGTGAAGTCCAGCAGGTCACCGACGATCTGGCTGGCGCGTTTCACGCTGGCATAGATCTTCGACGCGATCTTGGTGGCGCGCGCGCCAAGGTCATCCGTGCGCAGCAACACGTCCGCCCCCAGCAGAATCGCACTCAAGGGGGCCCTCAGGTCGTGGCCCAGAATGCCCAGGAAGATAGTGCGCGAGGCTTGCACCGCAGTGGTGTAACTGCCGATGGACTCCGCCAGCGCCTGGTCGATGGCTTCGTTGAAGCGAATCAGGTCCTGCACATCAAAAGCCCCGCCGGCCTGGATGTGCGCCATCCAGTGACTGACCACGCTGGCGCGCAGCGAGCGGAATTCAGCGGCCACCTGGTCGATGGTAAAGCCGGCCACCAAGCGGGTGATGGCGTGGGACTGTGCCGCGGTACCTTCCTGCAGGGGGCCGTGGCCCCGTGACTTGTCCCGCTGCTGGCGTTGGCTTTGCTCGGTGTCCAGGTCGGTAGCGATGGTGCGCAGCATCAGTTCGGCGTGGTCCCGCAAGGTTTCAGCGTTCAAGGGGGTGGCCGCGGTGCTCAGGGTTCGGGCGAAATTTTCCCACTCCTGAACAATGGGTTCGATGTTGGCAAGAATGAAAGCAGACAAGCGCATGATCAGCTGAGTCCCTGGGGCCATCGCCAATGCGATGGCTTCACCAGTAACGCACATTCACCGCCCGTTCACCGGCTATTCGACCAATTGCTTTGGCTGGCAGCAGCGCTTCCTTATACGAACCGGTCATGTACTGAAGGGCTCGGATGGGGAGAAAGCTGAACACATTTAAATGTTATGATATAACGTA